>CAYUYQ010000103.1:0-7624 GCA_964449335.1 uncultured Bacteroides sp.
TATCGACTACAAGGATCCTGAATTCCTCAAGAAGTTCCTCAACGAGCAGGGTAAAATCCTTCCCCGCCGCATCACCGGCACCTCGCTGAAATTCCAGCGCCGTGTGGCTCAGGCAGTGAAGCGCGCCCGCCATCTGGCCCTCCTGCCCTACGTAACTGACCTGATGAAATAACAAACACTTTTAACGCTAACGATTTATGAAAATCATTCTTAAGGAAGACATCAACAACCTCGGTTACAAAGACGACGTGGTTGAAGTTAAGTCGGGCTACGGCCGCAACTACCTGATTCCCTTCGGAAAGGCCGTTATCGCCACCGAATCAGCGCTGAAAGTGCTTGCTGAAAACCAGCGTCAGCGCGCCCACAAACTCGCCAAACTCAAAGCCGACGCCGAAGCTACCGCTCAGTCGCTCGAAGGCGTAGCACTCACCATCGGAGCCAAGACCAGCTCTACCGGCACTATCTTCGGTTCGGTCAACGCTCTCCAGATTGCTGAGGCTCTCGAGAAACTCGGTTTCAACATCGACCGCAAGCTCATCATCCTCAAAGAGCCCGTGAAAGAAGTTGGCAAGTACAACGCCACCATCAAACTCCACAAGGAAGTTTCGGTTGACGTTCCCTTCGAAGTCGTTTCTGAATAATCAGAACCGTCATAACCCGCACAAGGCGGTGTGTCAAAATCCCGGATTTTGACACACCGCCTTTCTTTGTAGATATCGCCCTTATTTTCATCTGTTTTTTGCATAGGTGCTACTTTTGTGTGCAAACACGGCGTGCGCATTAACTTCGTTTCGTAACTTAGACCGACGAAATGCGTTTACCATCCCTGACACGGATTCTCTTCACCTCAGCGAAATCATGACTACGCCACTCACAGCAGCTTTCATCTCGCCGATGGACTGGGTCTACTGGGCCCTGGCGGCCATCTATCTGGCAACAGTGTTGGCCATCATCGGCGTAGTACTGTCGGAGAACCGCAATCCGGTGAAATCGCTCGCATGGATCACAGTGTTGCTGGCCATACCCGGCGTGGGAATCCTGCTCTACCTCTTTTTCGGCCGAAGCATCAAAAACACCCGCATGATATCACGGCGCAATAAACGGCGTCTGCGCCAAAGCGAAGCGGCCGAAGTTGCCAACACCGACATTTCGGGGCTCAACGATTCGGAGCGGCAGCAGGTTGAGATGGGCCGCGCGCTGACAGGAGCCGTGTTCCACACGGGCAACAGCGTTGAGGTGTTCAACGATGGTGAGTCGAAATTCCGTTCGCTGCTCGCCGACATCGAAAGCGCAAGAAGCTACATCCATCTGCAATACTACATTATAGCCGATGATGCTACCGGCCGACGACTGGCCGACGCGCTTCTGCGCAAAGCCGCCGAAGGGGTGAAAGTCAGAGTAATCTACGACCATATCGGCTCGTTTGGCACGTCAAACTCATTCTTCCGCCGACTGCGCGAGGGCGGCGTTGAGATACACCCTTTCTTCAGGGTGACATTTCCGCTGCTGGCCACGCGCATCAACTGGCGCAACCACCGAAAGATATGCGTCATCGACGGACGCGTCGGCTACATCGGCGGAATGAACATCGCCGACCGTTATCTGACCGGCGGCCCATTCGCCAAGTGGCGCGACACCCATCTGCGCATAACCGGTCCGGCCGTCGTGGCGCTCCAGTATTCATTTGCCGTCGACTGGTCGTTTATGGGCAACCCGCTTATTACCGAAGCGGTCGACATGACACCGCAGGGCGATGCTTCGATGCAGATGCTACGCAGCGGCCCCACGAGCGAATGGAGCAACGTCGAGTTCATGATGCTCAAAGCCATAGGCAACGCACGCAAGCGCGTCTATATACAGACGCCCTATTTTCTGCCGACTGAAGGCATGCTCCGCGCGCTGCAGACGGCGGCGTTGGCGCGCGTCGATGTGCGCGTGATGATTCCCGCCCGCAGCGATTCGCGAATCCTGACCTACGCCTCGGGCAGCTACATCATGGAGTGTCTGCGCGCCGGCATAAAAATTTACCTCTACGAAGCGGGCATGATCCACAGCAAGACAATGATTGTCGACGACACGTTCAGCGGCGTAGGCTCCGCCAACATTGACTTCCGCAGCTTCGAACACAATTTCGAGGCAACGATGTTTATCTACTCGGCCGACATCAACTCGCAACTCCGCAAACAGTTTCTGGCCGACCAGCGTGAGAGCACACGCATACGCGAAGCCGACTGGCGCCACCGCCCCATCTCCCAGAAGGCACTCGAGTCCGTCACACGACTTTTAAGCCCCATACTCTGACGTCGACGGTTATCACCGTCCGGCCGGAGCACGGGGCTTTTTTGATCTATCTGTCAAATTTATGCGTAGGCGCTAATCAGCCGACTTTTCGCGCAGCCAGGCGTCCATACCGGCCGCCGCGCGGCGGCCGTCGCCCATAGCGAGTATGACCGTGGCTCCTCCACGCACTATATCGCCGCCGGCAAACAGCGTGGGCACGGCCGACTGCATCGTTTCGTCGTTGACTTCAATCGTTCCGCGACGGCTTACGCCGATTCCCTCCACACTGTTGGGAATAAGCGGATTGGGCGAGACGCCAACCGACACGATAACCATATCGACCGGCACTTCGACAATATCGCCTTCGACCGGCACGGGCGAGCGACGTCCCGAAGCGTCGGGTTCGCCAAGCTCCATGCGCTGCAGACGCATAGCCCTGACGCGGCCAAGCTCGTCGGCCAAATACTCTACCGGATTGTGGAGCGTGAGAAATTCCACACCTTCCTGCTTGGCATGGGCCACCTCTTCAAGACGCGCCGGCATCTCTGCCTCGCTGCGGCGATAGACGATGATGGCTCGCTCGGCACCCATGCGGCGCGCCGTGCGCACGGAGTCCATAGCCGTATTGCCACCGCCTATAACGGCTATCGTATGCCCGTCAAGCACCGGGGTATCGTGGCCCGGACGACCGGCTCCCATCAGGTTGATACGTGTCAGATATTCATTGCACGACATCACTCCGATAAGATTCTCACCCGGTATGCCCATGAATCGGGGCAGACCGGCACCGGAGCCTACAAACAAGCCTTTGAAACCCATCTCGGCAAGCTGCTCCATCGAGAGGGTCTTGCCGACAATCACGTCGGGCACAAACTTCACGCCCATGCGGCGCAAAGCTTCAATCTCGACGTCAACTACGCGGTTGGGAAGTCGGAATTCAGGTATGCCGTATTTCAGCACTCCACCTATCTCGTGCAGGGCCTCGAAGACGGTGACGTCGTAGCCTCTCGCGGCCATATCGCCCGCAAACGAGAGTCCGGCCGGACCGCTTCCGGCCACCGCAACGCGGCATGCCCCCTCCGGAGCAGTGGTGGTAGCGACATTGTCAGCACCGGCGGCCACGGCCGCCGCCTGCGAGTCGGCGGCAAAACGCTCGAGATAGCCTATAGCGACAGGCTGTTTCTTCATGCGGTTATAGATGCAGCGGCTCTCGCATTGCTTCTCCTGCGGACACACTCGGCCGCATACAGCCGGGAGAGCCGATGTGCGGCGGAGCACCCGCGCCGCTTCGCCAAGGTCGCCGCGCTGGATATTCTTGACGAAGCCGGGGATATCGATAGCTACCGGACAACCTGTGACGCACTGCGGGTCGGGGCAGTCGAGGCAGCGGGTTGACTCCGTAAGAGCCTGCTCGGGAGTCAGGCCGCGATTCACTTCCTCAAACGATTTCACGCGCTCATCGGCCGGCAGTTCCGGCATTTTCACACGCGGTATTGCCGTGCGCTCTTTGGCGGTCATGGCGTCGCGCAAGGCCACGCGCCATACGGCGTCGCGTCCCGTGGCGGCTGCTTGGTTATTTTCGTTCATGATCATTGTCCTCCATTATAGCTTTGTCATACGAACGGAGACGCATCAGCATCTCATCGAAATCAACTTTGTGGGCGTCAAACTCCGGCCCGTCGATACACACGAAGCGCGTGCGACCGTCGACCGTGATGCGGCATGCGCCGCACATTCCGGTGCCGTCGACCATTATCGTGTTGAGCGAGCACATGGTCGGGATATTATAGCCCGCCGTGAGCTTAGCTACGAATTTCATCATTATAGCCGGGCCTATGGTCACCACGAGGTCGACCTGCTCGCGCTTTATCACGTCCTCGACACCGGCCGTCACCAGACCTTTACGGCCATAGCTGCCGTCGTCGGTCATGATAATGACCTCATCGCTCCACGGGCGCACCTGCTCCTCGAGGATTATCAGGTCGCGTGTACGCGCCGCAAGCACCGTCACCACGCGGTTGCCGGCCTGCTTCATGGCTTTGACTATAGGCAGCAGCGGAGCCACGCCCACACCACCGCCGCAGCACACCACCGTGCCAACCTTGGTAATATGAGTGGCTTGTCCCAGCGGGCCGACCACATCGATTAACGACTCGCCCGGTACGAGGGCGCATATCTTGCGGGTGGACACACCCACCTCCTGCACTACAAGGGTTATCGTGCCGCGCTCAGTGTCGGCATCGGCGATAGTCAGCGGGATGCGCTCGCCTCCTTCGGTGGCGCGGACTATCACGAAATGACCGGGGCGACGCGAAAATGCAATCATGGGCGCTTCGACCACGAGCTTTACCACATGCTCCGAAAATTTCTCTTTTTCTACTATCTTAAACATCGGTAAGGTATTTCCTCTATCAGCATTTTTGCTGCTTTCACTGACAAATTTACAAAAAATCGAGCCCACTACACTTTTATTTGCCTATTTCCGATAAAAAATGTGTAACTTTGATAAAATTTTATGCATAACGCATTTTTTACACGAACGTCCAATCACTATTTTACATATCTGAAATGAACAAGATTATCTGCTGTGCGCTCGCGCTCGGAATGGCTGCAACCCTTTCGGCCGCGCCCAAAAAGAAAGCGCCTAAAGACTCAGTCGGTTTCGTATTCACCGACGTGGCTCTCGTGAAAACAACTCCAGTGAAGAACCAGAACAAGTCAGGAACATGCTGGTGCTTCTCATCCAACTCATTCTATGAGGACGAAATCCTCCGCAAGACCGGTAAGGAAGTTGACCTCTCGGAAATGTATCCCGTACGTCTCTGCTACGAAGAGAAAGCCGACCGCTTCGTTCGCAAATACGGTGTGTCGCAGTTCAGCCAGGGCGGTTCGGGTCTCGACGTCCCCTACATCTGGGCTAAATACGGTGCTATCCCCGAAGAAGCATACCGCGGACTCAACTACGGTGAGGACAACCACGTTCACGGCGAACTCGAAAGCCTTCTTTCGGGCTACGTTAAGACCATCGTGCGCAAACCCAACCGCCGCGTTTCGACCGCATGGCGCGAAGGCTTCAACGGTATTCTCGACGCTTATCTGGGCAAAGTACCCGAAACGTTCGTCTACGAAGGCAAGACCTACACCCCCAAGAGCTTCGCCGAGTCGCTCCCCATCAACGTAAACGACTATGTGGCTCTGACCTCATTCTCACACCATCCGTTCTATCAGCCCTTCGAACTCGAGGTATCTGACAACTGGCTTAACGGTCAGTTCTACAACCTGCCCCTCGAGGAGCTGAAAGCCGTTGTTGACAACGCTCTTGAAAACGGCTACTCCGTTGACTGGGCTGCCGACGTGAGCGAAGGCGGTTTCAAATGGAACAAAGGCGTGGCTCTCATGCCCAAAGGCAAAGACGAATCAGACATGAACGACACCGAGCTCTCGCGCTGGGTGAAACTCTCTGCCGGCGAGCGTCAGAACGCTAAATACAACTTCGACGGTCCGGTTGAGGAAATCACCGTCACCCAGGAACTCCGTCAGGACATGTTTGACCGTCAGGAGACCACCGATGACCACGGCATGGTAATCGTAGGCAAAGCCGTTGACCAGAAAGGCAATAAATACTATAAGGTTAAGAACTCGTGGGACACCAACAACATCTACGGTGGCTTCTTCTACGTTTCCGAGCCCTACTTCCTGGCCAAGACACTCGACATTTACCTCAACAAGGAAGCCGTTCCCCAGGCCATCCTCGACAAGCTCAACCTGAAGAAATAAACTCTTCGCTCCATAATGCAGGCAATCGGCACTGAAAGCAAATTTTTAGTCCGATTGCTTGCATCATTAAAATAAAACACATAACTTTGTACCCGCAATCAGGCAAGCCCTGCCATGGAGAGGTGGGTGAGTGGCTGAAACCACCGGTTTGCTAAACCGACGAAGGGAGCAATCTCTTCCACGAGTTCGAATCTCGTCCTCTCCGCCAATCAACCGAAGCCCCGTAAGCCTACGCTTTCCGGGGCTTTTCAATTTCCGCAGGGCAATACCGGTCTCGTCTGACCTGTCCGTCCTGTCCGACCCTTTTGACCGCCTCACCCCAACCGAATCACCTCACCCCCTTTGCAATGTCAGAAAGAATCAACCCGACAGGCAAGCGCCATGTGTTTCTCGATGCGCTGAGAGGCTTTGCCCTGCTTGGCGTCTGCCTGGCCAACTATCCGGAGTTCTCACTCTATACGTTTCAGCCCTCCGACGCGCAGGCCGCCATGCCCACGGCAGCCATCGACCGCACGGTTCGCTTCCTGCAATATCTTTTCATCGACGGTAAGTTCTACACGCTTTTCTCACTCCTATTCGGCATCGGATTCTCCATCATCATCTCTCATGCCGCCGAGCGTGGAGCCGACGGGCTCCGCATCTTCTATCGCCGCATGATAATACTCGTGCTTATTGGGTGCACCCATCTGATGATGATATGGAGCGGCGACATCTTGCTGCTCTATGCCCTACTCGGCATGTTGCTCCCGCTGTTTCGTAAAGTGTCCGACCGCACCATCCTGTCTGTGGCCGGAACGTTGCTGCTATTGCCGGTGATTGTCGACGCGGTGTGCGAACTCTCGGGTGTGTTTCTTGCCCGATATCCCTACGAACGCTGGTGGCACTACGCCACGCGTTACGGCATAACCGAAGCCAACTTCGGCACATGGCTGCGCGACGCCGCGTCATATCGCGACGTATGGCAATTTCTCGTGCAGGGCGCATGGGAGCGACTCTATGAGTTTGTTGACGGTAACCGCTATTTCAAGGTGATGGGATTGTTTCTGATTGGCTTCGTAGCAGGTCGCCACAAAATCTATGCCAATCTCGAAGCCCATCGCTCGTTACTCTCAAAGATAGCCGTTTGGGGAAGCGCTATCGGGCTGCCGCTCTCAGTGGTCTACGCTATAAGCGCCGTCAGCTCCCATCCGTGGGGCAATGCCGTACACACCTTACTTTACACCGTCAGTGTCTATCCGCTCGGCTTCGCCTACGCCGCCATGCTCGGACTGTTCTGCATCGGCCATAAGCACCTGGCCCTCTGGCGGTGGTTTGCCGCTCCGGGACGCATGGCGCTGACCAACTACATCAGCCAGTCATTAATAGGCGTTTATCTCTTCTACGGCATAGGTCTGGGCTTAGGCGCTTCGCTTGGCCTGGGACAGACTGAGCTCATAGCGCTGACCGTTTTCCTCTTCCAGACTCTTTTCAGCCGCGCATGGCTCACCGCTTTCCGCTTCGGTCCCCTCGAATGGCTCTGGCGCATGCTCACCTACGGCCACTACCTCTCCCCCCTCCGCCGAAAATA
>CAYUYQ010000104.1:0-7599 GCA_964449335.1 uncultured Bacteroides sp.
AACCGGGTGCATCTTACCATCGTAGATGCAGACGCGCACGTCGCGGGCGTAGCTGCCGGTAAGCGGACCTTGCTCCATGCGGTCCATCAGACCCTTGACAATGGCGGGAATGAAGCGAGCGTCGATAGCACCACCAACGATGCAGTTGCAGACAACCAATTTGCCACCCCATTCGAGAGGTATCTCCTGAGTGTCGCGAACGTTCATTTTGAATTCCTGATTGCCGAAGCGATAGGTGTCGGGGGCAGGCATGCCTTCGGTGTAAGGTTCGATAATCAGATGCACTTCACCGAACTGACCCGAGCCACCTGACTGTTTCTTGTGACGATAGTCGGCACGGGAAGCTTTGGTGATTGTTTCGCGGTAAGGAATCTTTGGCTCTTCGAATATGATGGGGAGTTTATCGTTGTTCTCTACACGCCATTTGAGTGTGCGGAGATGGAACTCGCCCTGACCGCTGAGGATAGTCTGTTTTAGTTCTTTTGACTGAACTACCTCCCAGGTGGGATCTTCCTCGTGCATGCGGGTGAGAATAGTCGAGAGTTTCTCAGCATCAGCCTCGGTCACGGGGCGGATTGCGCGCTGATAGCGGGGAGCGGGATATTTAATGAAGTCGAAGCGATAGTCGCAACCTTTTGCATCAAGGGTGTTTCCGGTGCGGGCATCCTTCAGTTTCACCGTTGCGCCGATATCGCCGGCACATAGTTTGTCAACTGGAGTCTTAATCTGACCGCATACGCAGAAAATCTGAGCGATTCGCTCTTTCGATTCGCGGTCAACATTGTCGAGGTCAACACCGGGAGTAAGTGTGCCCGACATAACTTTAAAGAAGCTTACTTCGCCGATATGAGGTTCGACCGTAGTCTTGAACATGAATACGCTGAGCGGACCATCGCTATCGGGCTTGACTTCACGTCCTTCGGCATCGAACGGAGCCGGCATATCTTCCACGAAAGGCACTACGTTGCCAAGGAATTCCATCATGCGGCGAACGCCCATGTCTTTGGCTGCGCTTACGCAGAACACCGGATAAATCGAACGGTCGATAAGGCCCTTACGGATACCCTCGCGCATCTCGTCTTCCGTGAGGTGGCCTTGATCGAAGAATTTCTCCATGAGGGTCTCGTCGTTTTCGGCTGCAGCCTCAACGAGGATTTGGTTGAGCTCTTTTGCGCGCTCCATCTGGTCAGCGGGAATATCCTCGATAATAGGTGCTCCGCCTTCGGGACCCCAGGAGTATTTTTTCATGAGCAGCACGTCAATCATAGCATTGAAACCGGGGCCGCTGGTAATCGGGTACTGGATAAGCACCAGCTTGTTGCCGAAGATGTCACGCATCTGATCGATTACGTTGTCAAAATCAGCCTTTTCGCCGTCAAGCTGGTTGATTGCGAAAATCACGGGTTTTTTGAGCTGCTGGGTCGTACGGAAAATATTCTGTGTGCCGACCTCGACTCCGTACTGTGCGTTGACGAGAATCACGCCGGTGTCGGTCACATTGAGTGCAGTGATGGCGTTGCCTACGAAGTCATCAGCTCCGGGACAGTCAATCACGTTGAGTTTTTTATTGTTCCATTCGGCATAGAACACGGTGGAGAATACCGAATAGCCATATTCTTTTTCTACGGGGAAGTAATCGCAGACAGTATTCTTGGCTAAGACAGAGCCACGACGTTTTATTACGCCACACTCGTAGAGCATCGACTCAGCGAGTGTGGTCTTACCCGAGCCCTTACTACCGAGAAGGGCTATGTTTTTAATTTCATTAGTTTGATAAACTTTCATATTATCAGAATTTTAGGTAATATTTAAGGATTTTGATGCAAAATCGGGGTGATGTTTTATCGATTTGCGGCTGCAAAGTAGAAAAAAATATCGGATTATCACTTATTAAAAACTATGTTTCACAACATCTTTTGCTTTTGAGGTCCGAATTGATCCACAAATTGATGGCATAGAGTTACTCCGTAAGTGGACGATAGGCGCTTCGTCAGAACTTTGCCGTTTGCCGAAGCCACGGATTATGCGTAACTTTGGCAAGCTTTTTGCTGATAGAAAGCTCAAAAATATGATTCTCCCTGAATATGAAAGATAAAGTGATTTCTGTCGGGCATATTGCTCTTGATTCAAATCCTGAACAACTTAATCCCGATACCTCCAATCTCCCCCTCCTCCCTACCCGCGACTTCGTCCTCTTTCCAGGCGTCACATTCCCTATTACCATCGGCCGTGAAATGACCATGGCTACAGCCCGTCATGCCCACGAAACGGACACACCTGTGGGTATCGTGTGCCAGAAGGACGCTTCGCAGGACAATCCGACGTCAATAAAGGATGTCCATAGTTATGGCGTGGTGGCACGCGTTGTTAAGGTTATCCAGATACCTGATGGCCCGACAACGGCAATCCTTCATTCATATATGCGTTTCCGCATTACCGGCGAAGGAACCGACGGCGGACTTTCGGCCAAGGTAAAGTTGCTCAGCGACCGTCCTGCCGGAGCTTCCGATAAGGAAAGTGAAGCCCTTGTCGGCATCATAAAGAATACGGCCCTTGACCTCATTCGCAAATCGACCGATGGTCCGTCGGACCTCGAATTCAATCTGAAGCAGATTGATGATCCGGTATTGATTGTGAATCTTGTCGCTACGCAGACACCATTTCCTGTAGCGTTCAAGATTGAGATGCTTAAAGAGACATATCTGAAAAAGCGCGCCTACATGCTTCTTACGCAGCTCACGCGCAGCGATCAGATGCTGAAACTGATGGAAACAATTACCGAGCGAACCAAGGAATCGCTCAGTGAGCAGCAGCGTAATGCGTTTCTATCGCAGCAGATGGAGTCGATTCGTCAGGAACTATACGGCAACGATGACGATGCGTCGAAGCTACGTAAGAAAGCTGATGAGATTGCCTTTACAGATGAAGCCCGCGAAGCATTTTATAAGGAAGTTGATAAACTTTCACGTCTAAATCCGTCGAGTCCCGACTATAGCGTGCAGTATTCATATCTCGATCTTCTTACTCAGCTTCCCTGGGGCGTTTATACCACAGAGACAGATAGTCTTAAGAAGGCCGAGGATGTTCTCGAGGAGGATCACTATGGACTTGAAAAGGTTAAGGAACGTATTGTGGAGCATCTGGCTGTGATGATGAATACACCCGATGCTAAATCGCCTATATTGTGTCTGGTCGGAGCTCCCGGCGTCGGAAAAACGAGTCTTGGACAGTCGGTGGCGCGTGCACTCGGACGCAAATACCAGCGTGTGTCGCTCGGCGGCCTTCACGATGAGGCTGAGATTCGAGGTCATCGCCGAACGTATATTGGTGCGATGCCGGGCCGAATTATCGATGCTGTCCGGAGGTCGGGATCGTCCAATCCCGTTCTGCTTCTCGACGAAATAGACAAAATCGGAGCCGACTTCAAAGGAGACCCGGCTGCAGCCCTTCTCGAGGTGCTTGATCCGGAGCAGAATTCGAAGTTTCATGACAACTATGTAGATCTTGATTTCGATTTGTCGAAAGTGATGTTTATCGCTACGGCCAACACTCTATCGTCAATATCTCAGCCGTTGATTGACCGTATGGAAGTCATCGACATATCCGGCTATGTAATTGAAGAGAAGATAGAAATAGCGCGTCGACATCTGCTGCCACGGCTTCTGGCGGAGAACGCTCTAGATGCTTCGGAATTCAACATCAGCGAAAGTGGTATTACGGCAATTGTCGAAAACTATACATCGGAAAGCGGTGTCCGTCAGCTTGAAAAACGTCTGGCGGCAATCGTGCGTAAGGTTGTTAAGAAAAAAGTGAGTGGCGAGCCGTTTCCCTCCGTCGTTGAACCTACTGATCTGAAAGAACTGCTGGGAGTAGCACCGTTTACCCGCGAACGTTACGAGGGTAACGATTATGCCGGTGTGGTGACAGGACTGGCATGGACTTCCGTTGGCGGTGAGATTCTATATATAGAGGTGTCGGTGGCTCCGGGCAAAGGAGAGAAACTGACGCTTACGGGCAATCTCGGAAACGTTATGAAGGAGTCGGCGGTTATAGCCCTTCAATATGTTAAGACCAATTATAAGAAATTCGGCATCAATCCGGAGATATTTGATAAATATACGCTTCATCTCCATGTGCCGGAAGGGGCGATTCCGAAAGATGGACCGTCGGCCGGCATAACAATGGTAACCGCTATGGTGTCGGCTCTGACGCAGCGTAAGGTGCGCGAGCGTCTGGCTATGACCGGTGAGATTACTTTGCGCGGTCGCGTGCTCCCTGTCGGTGGCATCAAAGAGAAAATACTGGCAGCTAAGCGTGCCGGAAACAATACCATAATTCTTTCGGCAGACAATCGAAAAGATATTGAGGATATAGCTCCGAATTATCTCGAAGGAATGAAGTTTATCTATGTCAAGGATATTTCAGAGGTGATTGATTGCGCTCTGCTTGATGAGAAAGTGGATAATCCGATTGAATTTGAGTAGTTTGCTTATATTTGCATTGCGTGAAGAGGGTCGAGGAACCATCAGCCCGCTTAACGCTTTTTAAATACTGAAGTTTTTCCGTAATTGCAGAATGAGCTAATTTTGTAGACTAAAATTGCCAAAATTCTTAAACAATATAGCCTAATGCAGACAAAAAAATTAAAAATCAGAGACTTAACGATGCGTGATGGCCAGCAGTCGCTGTTTGCTACACGTATGAGCCAGTCTACTATTGACCGTCTACTCCCCTATTATGAAAACGCCGGTTTCTATATAATGGAAGTATGGGGTGGCGCTGTGCCTGATTCGGTGATGCGTTATCTCGACGAGTCGCCGTGGAATCGTCTTCGCAAGGCAAGCGAGGCAATGAAGGGTAAATCTCTTCTGTCGGCTCTCTCGCGCGGTCGAAATCTATTTGGATATGTGCCCTATCCCGATAGCGTGCTTGAGGGCTTCTATAAAGAAGCCATTAAAAACGGCCTTAACGTAATGCGAATCTTCGACGCGCTCAACGATATCGACAACGTTAAGGAATCAATCCGTCTGATTACCGAACTCGGTGGTATAGCAGACGGCGCCGTCTGCTACACCGTAGATCCCAAGGAGGAAGAGCCTGAAGTCAAAGGGTTCGCCGCCCGTCTCAAATCACTGTTCGGTTCAAAGAAAGAGGCTGAGAAGATTTTCACTGAAGATTATTTTGTGGAAAAAGCCAAGGCTATGGAGGCTCTTGGTGCCAAGATAATAACGCTGAAGGATATGGCAGGACTTGTCAATCCGCTCAAAGCTGCTGCTATTATCTCCCGATTTAAACAGGAACTTACAGTTGACGTGGATTTCCACACCCACTGTACCCCCGGCTATGGTCTGGCTTCGTCAGTTATGGCAATGCTTCATGGCGTTGATATTCTTGATACGAATGTATGGTGGTTTGGTGGTGGTTCGGCTGCTCCGGCAATCGAACTGATATATATCTTTGCAAAACGCATGGGTATTGAAGTGGATGTCAACATGGAGGCTGTCGGTGAAATTCGTAAAGAGTTGCTCAACGCTCGCCGTGAGCTCAAGCAGTTTGATCTCGTTGACCATCTCCCTATCGAGTTCGATCCGCTTAACGATACGTTGCCCGACGAAGTCAGCGCACAGTTCGACCGCGCTATTGCCGCAGCAAAGGCCGGCGATGAAGAGACGCTTATCGACGCCTGTCATGCTATTGAGGCATACTTCCAGTTCCCTAAACCTAACGAACTGGTGAAAAACGCCGAAGTCCCCGGTGGTATGTACTCCAATATGGTCGCTCAGTTGCGTGCGCTTCAGGCGTCGGATCTTCTCGACGATGCGATGGCGCTCATCCCCAAAGTGCGTCGCGATGCCGGACTTGTGCCTCTCGTGACACCGACCAGCCAGATTGTAGGCAGTCAGGCTGTGAGTCTTGCTCTTGACCGTAAGAAGGGTAATCCGGACTATTCCAATCCTTCAAATCAGTTTATCTCGCTGATCAAGGGTGAATATGGTCATACGCCTGTGGCTATCGACCCCGAATTCCGTGAGAAGATTACCGGAAGCCCGGTTGAAAAGCCCTACGACGTAGCATCATATAAAAAGCCTGAGAATCCTTTGCTGCCTGAGTTCGGCAATGTCCCTCTTGCTGCCAATGATGAAGAGTATCTGCTTCTCGAACTTCTCCCCTCGGTGGCCAACACATTCCTTCGCAAACGTCGCGAGGAGGAATACAACGCAAAAATGGCCGAGCAAGCACCTAAAGAAGAAGAGAAGAAAGAGGAGATTGCCTATGAACCTATTACCGGTCCGGTAATAACCGCCCCGATGGGCGGCCGCGTGATTGTGGTCAACGTGAAAGCCGGTGATAAGGTGACACCTGATGAAGTGCTTCTTGTCTACGAAGCAATGAAGATGGAAAACGACGTCATGGCCGAGCGTAATGCCGTGGTAAAGCAGGTGCTTGTGCAGCCCGGCCAGGTTGTTGGCACCGATGCTCCCCTCATCGAATTTGAGGCCTAAACCGTGCGATTCGTGGCACAATCTGCCGCTATTGCATATAAATAATAAAGAATCCGGGTGAAAGATGAAAAATTCAGCCCGGTTTCTTTGTCAAATCGTTATTTATTACTACATTTGCAAGCCATTACGACTTACCGCCTTACCAGCGTAACAAAGTAAACAACCTGATTTATAAAAAATAACTAAAATGAAAAAAGATATTCATCCTTCGAACTATCGTGAAGTAGTTTTCAAAGACATGTCAAACGATGAAATTTTCATCACTCGCAGTACTGTTGATTCGAAGGAAACTATCGAAGTCGACGGTGTGACCTATCCCCTTGTAAAGCTTGAAATCACCAGCTCTTCACACCCCTTCTTCACCGGTAAGCAGAAACTCGTGGATACCGCAGGTCGCGTCGACAAGTTCATGAGCCGCTACGGCAACCGCAAGAAAAAATAAAGCATCATCCTGCTTTTATATCAATCGTCCGGTCCTCAACAGGGTCGGACGATTTTTTGTCAGGTCATCTGTGATTTGCTGTCTGTTTCCAGCGGGATGGAGAGCAATTATATTTTGAAGTAAACAATTTTGTGAAATGCGAGCGGTTGCGGAATCCTACCTGTATATATGTGTCGATTACGCTCATACCATTAGCAAGAAGTTCCGACGCTTTCTCCAAGCGGTGTTCAATGAGCCATTTTTGTGGAGATAGGGGTGATATTTTTGCAAAATCACGCTTGAAGGTAGCCAAAGAACGCCCTGTGTAAGTAGCAAATTCTTCCATACTCATATCCTCCGAGAAATGATCCTCCATGAATTTGAGCAAATCTATCTTCCATTCCTCATTGAAATCAAATAGCGTAGGGTAAAATGAGTTGTCAATCTTCAAAAGACATCCCAAAGCCTCTACACACTTCATATCCAGAAATTCCTGCGATGGGTCTGTTCCGCTGTCAAGAAACGGACGAAGGGAAGAAAAAAGACTGTCAAGATAGAGATTTGGAGTAATCTTAATTGCCGCCAAGTCAAAACGGGCTACATCTTTCGGTAGAGTGTCACCGTTGATCTGACGGAAATAATTGCGAAGAGCCGGACGCTTGAACCTTATGCTCA
>CAYUYQ010000105.1:0-7579 GCA_964449335.1 uncultured Bacteroides sp.
AGAAATTCTGCGATGCAGCAATGAAGTTTACGCTGCTCAAAGACACCGAAGGCAAATTCTATACTCTCGAAGAGTATCGCACTTTGATTGAAGGCACCCAGACCGATAAGGACGGTAACGTTGTCTACATATATGCCAACGATCCTGTAGCTCAATACACCTATATTAAAGCAGCTACCGATAGAGGTTATAATGTGCTTCTTATGGACGGTCAGCTCGACAGCCATTTCATTGGGCTGCTTGAGTCAAAGATTGAAAAATCGCGTTTTGTGCGTGTCGACTCCGATACGGTCGATAATCTCATCCCATCAGCCGACAAGAAACAGGCCGACCTTTCCACCGAGCAGCGTGATGCACTCTCGCAACTTTTCCACTGCCAGATTCCTAAGGTCGACAAAGCCGAATTCCTTGTAAGCTTCGAGCACATCAATCCCGATGCAAATCCTGTAATGATTACTCAGAACGAATATATGCGCCGTATGAAGGAAATGTCGGCTATGCAGCCGGGCATGAGTTTCTATGGCGAACTTCCTGACAGCTACAATCTGATTGTCAATGTTTCGGCCCCGGTAATCGAGCAGATAATCAAGGCCGCTGATGCTGATTTGTTGCCTCAACTCAAACCCATGAATGAAGCTATTGCATCCAATGCTTCGCAGGCAAAGGCTGTGCGCGATGCTGCCTCTGACGGTAAACTTTCAGATGAACAGCAGAATCAGATTAAGCATTTCGATGAAGACACCGAGTCACAGCGCCATAAAATCAATCATATCATCAGCGACTACGCTAAAAATCAGCCGCTGGTTAAACAGGTCATTGATCTTGCGCTTCTGGCCAACGGTCTACTCCGCGGCGCTGAACTCAACGAGTTTATTCGCCGCAGCGTAAGTCTCCTCAAATAAACGCATATTATCCTAATCCCTATAATCCCCTTAAAGGCGGAGTGTCCGAATCGTCCGATTTTCGACACTCCGCCTTTTCTTTGTCTTCACATCTGATCTGGCAACTACCGATTATAGCGATTTACAAGGTAATCGTATGCCGGTGTGGCTTTAAACCGCCTGATCATAGCGTTAATGCTGTCAGCCAATGACTCATCGTTTTTCCTTACCGCCCATGACTGGAACTGTGTGAACGATATAGCGGTTGAAACGTCAAGCTGACTGTAATCAGCCGCAAGTCGGCGCGCTGTTTTCTCATTCACTACGGCCATCGGTATGTCTCCGACCGCAACCATCAGCACAAGTTGCTCGGCACCGTATGAAGGCTCCTCATGCACAATAATCGTATCGCCTATCTCACCCGAGAGATTTTGTAACCGGCCAACCGACGGTGAATTTGCCACGACCCACACTTCGCGCCCCGCAAGCTCAAGCTGATTCTTCACACGCACTTTTCCATCGGGTTCACGTCGCTGAACGAGCACTTGTTTGTCGAGATAAACAGGTTCGGTAAAAGCCACGATGCCGGAATCCTCCAACGTAACAGGTAAATCACTCACAATCACATCGTAGATATTCGCGTTCAATCCTTCTATCGCCTGACTGGGAGTCGTTACGGGATGGAACTTCACATGTAGCCCTTCCTTTGCGGCAATCTCTCGCATCAGATCATAGTTAAATCCGCCTAACGTATCGTCGTAGGTGAAAAGCGACATCGGGCCATAATCAATCGCCACATCAATAGTGTCGCCTCCGGATGCCTTATCGTCTGAAATTACCGAAGGTACTGCGACACTACACGTCTTAAGCATCCACATCGCGACTGCCGCCAGAAGCAGTAGTCCTAAATACAGCGGAACTCTACGTGACCCAATTTTTTTCAGTTCTTTCATCAGCGGAAGGATCAGTCGGCGAAGTCAACAGATATACCCAGACGGAAAGTGCGCGGATTCATCGGATAATGTGGCATGGAGAAATAATTCTTTCCCGTTAGGCCTTGATTAATATGATCCATCACCACAAAGAAACGGGCTTTTTTCAGCTTCATGTTGGCATATAGATTCATATAAGGATAGTTACCGATTTTCGTGGAAGTCTGATTGTAGAATGTCATGAGCGACGGTTGATAACCCGGCGCGTAATACTTCGTATAGTAATCGCAGTCGACACCGAACTGCACATGAAGCACTCCGGCCACCTTGAAGAGCAAATACAGATTGCTGTATAGCGCAAGCTTCGGAATCGATATTACCGACTCATTGCTTGTGGTCTGATATGTGATGCGATTACGCCAGTTGAGTATTCCGACGCTGAGATTTTGTTCGAGCGATGCATTCAGAAGTTGCACGCTTCCGCCGTATTGCTGTGGCAGACAGTGCGAATTGAAGTAGATATAATTCTGAACATTCTGAGCCGTGACACTTATAGTTGTGCCTGTATGTGGAATTTCCAGTCGGCCGCCGAAACGCACACGGCGTGTCTTGCCGAAATCATTTGACCAGATGAAATGATTGCTAACATACTGATTCATCAATAGCGGAGCCGTACGGTTGGAGAAGTGTCCGAATCCGGTTATCGTAACAGAATCACCCAGAAAGCGGAATCGTGTCGACACATTACCGTTGACAATCACCTCAGCCGCAGCCTCCCCGGCAATTCCCAATTTGGCATCAACGTCGTAGCGCAATAGTGTACCCCTCTGCTTCGTCAGCTGCACGCCGGCCCACAGATAGTTCTCCGTCGGTTCCGCTTTAAGTTTAGAGTCGAAAGGATATGGAGTCAGTCCTTCCGGACGAAGGGCTCCACTGATAGGGATTGTGTCCTCAACCTGACGGAAACGGCGCATTTCGTGAGTGATGTATGCTGCCAGACCTGCTTTGGCATATTTATGAAATCCTTCTAGCAATGAAATGCCAAGGGTATTGCTTATCGAATAATACTTTGTAAACTCGTCAGTCCCCTCGGTATTGAAATAATGGTCTTTCCAAAAGTCCTTCTCTTGCTGAGAATTGGTGTTAAGGAACATGTGATTGGAATTACGGTAATCGAAGGTCCACACGAAACTCGTCACCGGTATATATGTGCGGTGTTCTATCGTGTCACCGGGAACGGTATCATTAGGGGGCGTGACATGCCAGTAACCGACCTTATACCGATGATTCATATAGAATTCTCCGCCGCGCAGACGGTTGTGGGCTGCTGACAGATTGGTAGGAATCGTTTTGGCATCAACCGTTGTCTGGCCGCCCTGCACTTCTGCCGGGTTTGTTATGTATAGGTCATCGGTGATTCCGCCATTCTCTTTATTCAGGCTGTTATAGTGGTTAAAAAAGGCTTGTCCTTCATAGCGGTCACCGATATAACTTGCCGAAAAACCCCATGTGAAATTCTTCACACTCTGATTGGCATAGGAGCCCTTTGAATAGATATAGTCGACGTTTGCCCCGATCTGGAGCTTCTGATTGACATTGCCGGAAAATGTTGCTGTCAGACGGTCTTGTGTTGATTCTCGGCCGCCACCGGTCGAATAGCTGACAAGCGTCATCGGAATACGCGTATTGTAAAACCGATGATTTCCCTGCATCGGGAGCCACGGAAGCAATGCGTCGCGGAAAAAGAAATCGCTACGGGGCTTACGTTCGTCAAAAATCATATTGATGCCCTCGCAACCGTAGTTGCCCGTCGATGCGTAGGCAATCGACGGTGAATATGGATTGACAACCCGGAAGTAGTTGTAAAGAGTCGTGTCGATGGTCGAAGGCGTGTGAAGTCCCAACGGCGAAAGCAACTCCCAGGCATAGCTGGGCGCAATCACAGGCTTTCTTTGGGTTTGGGTCTGCGTCTGCGCGTAAGCGGAGACTGCAGCAAGTATAGCTATGATGGTAAATATCAGCTTCTTCATTTTTAGCAACGGCATGTTGCCACAAATTTACGTAAAATTTCCGAAAAGTGTCTCTTATTAGTGAGCTGCGTCACGTAGATGTGGTGTTTTATTCTCTTTCCGAGATTTATAATTAACTTTGCCGTATAAAACAATATAAACAATCATTGATATGAATATTGTAGTTGTCGGCACGGGTTATGTGGGCCTCGTTTCAGGTGCATGCTTTGCCGAAGTAGGCATCGATGTGACGTGCGTCGATGTCGACGCCGAGAAAATTGCCGCTTTGAAGGACGGTAAGGTACCAATATATGAGCCTGGTCTTGACGAATTGGTGAAGCGTAATATGCGTGAAGGCCGTCTTCATTTCACTACCGATCTCCGTTCGTGTCTTCACGATTCCGAGGTTGTGTTCTGCGCCGTCGGCACACCTCCCGACGATGACGGTTCAGCCGATCTGAAGTATGTACGTCAGGTTGCACGCGAGTTTGGAGCGGCCATCGATCATTATACAATCTTCGTGACTAAGAGCACCGTTCCGGTTGGCACATCTAAAATAGTCGAGGCCGAAATTCTCAACCAGCTCTCGGAGCGTGGAATCGACATCGAGTTTGAGGTTGCCTCCAACCCGGAGTTTCTAAAAGAGGGTGCGGCCATTAAGGATTTCATGTCGCCCGACCGCGTGGTTATCGGTTGCAATAGTCCTCGTGCCCGCAAAGTCATGGAGCGGCTCTATCGTCCGTTCCTGCTCAATAACTTTAGGGTGATATTTATGGATATCGCTTCGGCCGAAATGACAAAATATGCCGCCAATTCCATGTTGGCCACACGCATATCGTTCATGAACGACATCGCTAATCTTTGCGAACTCGTTGGAGCCGACGTAAATATGGTGCGTAAAGGTATCGGTGCCGACGACCGTATTGGTCGCAAATTCCTGTATGCCGGTTGTGGCTACGGAGGCAGTTGCTTCCCTAAAGACGTGAAAGCCCTTGCGCGCACCGGTCGCTCTCACGGCTACACCATGCGTGTGATTGAAGCCGTAGAACAGGTCAATGAGCAACAGAAAGGCATTGTGTTTCGAAAGATTACGAGTGCGCTCGGCTACGATTTGCGCGGACGCCGTATAGCCGTTTGGGGTCTTGCTTTCAAACCGGAAACCGACGACATGCGCTGCGCTCCATCGCTTGTGGTGATTGACAGTCTGCTTAAAGCCGGAGCTACAGTGACGGTTTACGACCCGGTGGCTATGGATGAGTGTCGCCGACGACTCGGCGATGTGGTCACCTATGCCCGCGATATGTACGATGCCGCAATCGATGCCGACGCACTGGCCCTGCTCACTGAGTGGAAACAGTTCCGAGTGCCCTCCTGGCGTGTACTGCGTAAAGCCATGCGCGGCAATCTGATTGTTGACGGCCGAAACATATATGACCCCGCCGAGCTTACCGACGAGGGGTTTGACTACCATTGCATCGGCAAATAATTCTGTCTACAGACACATAATTATATCACATCTAGCTAATGGAAAAATGGATTAAACTTTCTCTGCCCCATAAAAGCGGGACGGAAATGAAATATATCGAAGAGGCTTTCGTCGATGACTGGTTTGTTCCTCTGGGTCCGAATGTCGATGAATTCGAGCGTCGCTTGTCTGATTTCGTAGGCGGACGTCCGGTGGTGGCACTGTCAGCAGGCACAGCTGCAATACATCTTGGCCTGGTGATGCTCGGTGTTCAGAAAGATGACGAAGTGCTGTGCCAGTCAATGACCTTTTCAGCATCGGCCAATCCGATTGTTTACTGCGGGGCCAAACCGGTTTTTATTGGCAGCGAGTCAACTACGTGGAATATGTCGCCCGAACTTCTACGCCGGGCCATTGACGACCGCATACGTCTGACCGGACGCAAGCCTAAAGCAATAGTCGTTGTAGACCTATACGGTATGCCGGCACGGCTCGATGAAATCGAAACCATCGCTGCCGAACATGAGATTCCACTTCTTGAAGATTCAGCCGAGGCCATGGGTTCGAAGTTCGACGGACGCATGTGCGGAACATTCGGCTCTTATGGCGTGATGAGCTTCAACGGCAATAAGATTATTACAACCTCAGGTGGCGGGGCTCTGATTTGTCCCGATACAGAAGCAGCCGCACGAGTAAAGTTTCTCGCTACGCAGGCCCGTGAAAACCGTCCGTACTACTATCACGAAGTAATCGGCTATAACTACCGCTTGTCTAATATAAGCGCCGGAATCGGTGTCGGACAGCTTGAAACCATTGACGGCCGTCTTGACCGCCGGCGCGAAATCCATGCCATCTACGCCCGTGAACTTGCCGACGTGTGCTGTCTGAAAGTCCATGATAATCCTTCACCTCGATTTGACTCAAATTTCTGGCTGACGACAATCTTGCTCGACAAGACATCGCCGCTTACTCCCAACCAGCTTCGTCAGCATCTCGCAACTAAGTTTATCGAGACACGCCTGCTTTGGCGACCGATGGATATGCAACCCGTTTTCACCAACTGCCCATCATACACCGATGGAATAGAGCGCGACCTCTTCAACTCCGGGCTATGCCTGCCCAGCGGCTCATCTCTTACCGACGATGAGGTCTTCACTGTCATCGACGCACTTAAATCAGCTCTAAGGGATTCGTAAATCACAACCGCCAATTTACACTGCAGCCGGACTTACCTATCAAGGAAAAGTCCGGCTGCAATATCTTTGCTCTTTAACAGCAGTGGCTTACTTGCTAGCGATTGAGCAGCTTACCGTGAGACGGAGGCGACCTTTAGCACGACGGCGGGCAAGAACCTTGCGGCCGTTGGCGGTTGACATTCTTTCACGGAAACCATGCTTGTTGATTCTCTTCTTGTTTGAGGGTTGGAATGTTCTTTTCATTGCCGTATTTGTTTTTTCGTTTCGTTATTTCGCATTTTGAGCTGCAAATTTAACTAAAACTTTTAAACTCCGCAAATCCCCGCTCTGATTTTCGTTCTTGAATCTTCAGTTTTTTTACTATTAGCGATATCTGAGAGCACCTTTTGCGATTTTTTTGCTACCTTTGCACCCTGATTTTTTACCCGTTTAGACGGCAATTCTCATTTATCATTCAGTTTATTAGCATGTTAATCGTCAACAATCTCGGCATACAATTCGGCAAACGCGTTCTTTTCCAAGATGTGAACATGAAATTCACCCCCGGTAACTGCTACGGTATAATCGGCGCTAACGGTGCCGGAAAGTCAACACTTATGCGTATTCTTTCCGGCGAACTGACACCGACTCACGGCACTGTGACACAGGGCCCAGGTGAACGAATGAGCGTTCTCGAACAGGATCACTTCAAATTCGATGAATGCACGGTGCTTGAGACCGTGCTCCGCGGCCACACCGTGCTGTGGGATATTATGCAGGAAAAGGACGCGCTCTATGCAAAACCGGATTTTTCCGACGCCGATGGTCTTCGCGCCTCGGAACTTGAGGAGAAGTTTGCTGAACTTGAAGGATGGAACGCAGAAGCCGATGCGGCTGCCCTTCTGTCCGGACTGGGAATAAAGGAGGAAAAACACGGCATGTTAATGAAAGACCTTCCCGGTAAGGAAAAGGTGCGTGTGCTGCTCGCAAAGGCTCTGTTCGGCCATCCCGACAATCTGCTCCTCGACGAGCCCACAAACGACCTCGACCTCGACACCGTGGCATGGCTCGAGAATTATCTGTCGGAATGTGAAACCACAGTTCTCGTAGTGAGCCA
>CAYUYQ010000106.1:0-5707 GCA_964449335.1 uncultured Bacteroides sp.
ACGCTCTCGACCCCTTCCACCCCACGCGAATGGCCGACCGTATCCTCGGCATGGGCGACGTCGTCACCCTCGTCGAGCGTGCCCAGCAGGCCTACGACGAGGAGCAGGCTCGTGCGCTTCAGCGCAAAATAAATCAGAATAAGTTTGACTTCAACGACTTCCTTGCCCAGATTCAGCAGATAAAGAAGATGGGTAACCTCAAGGATCTCGCCTCGATGATACCCGGTGTCAGCAAAGCGATAAAAGACGTCGATATCGACGACAACGCATTCAAAGGCATCGAGGCCATCATCAACTCAATGACGGCTGAGGAGCGCTCCAACCCCTCGATTATCAACACTAGTCGACGCCAGCGCATAGCCCGCGGTTCGGGAACGACAATCATCGAAGTAAACCGCATGCTCAAACAGTTTGAGCAGATGCGCAAAGTCATGAAAATGGCCACTTCAATGAAAAATCCCATGAAGATGATGCGCGGCATGCGCGGCATGCGCTAACGCCAACCTACCCCATGATTACATCCACCCGATAAACAACATACAATGCTCATTGACGGAAAAAAGATTGCCGACGACATCAAGGCCGAAATTGCGGCTGAAGTAGAAAAAATGGTGGCCGAAGGCCGTAAACGCCCACATCTGGCCGCAGTGCTTGTAGGTCACGACGGAGGTAGCGAAACCTATGTTGCCCACAAAGTGAAGGCATGCGAACGCTGCGGATTCACCTCCACACTCATCCGCTTCGAAGACAACGTCACCGAAGACGAACTGCTTCAGACCATCGACCGCCTCAACCGCGATGCCGACGTCGACGGATTTATCGTGCAGCTGCCTCTGCCCCGTCACATTTCCGAGCAGAAAATAATCGAAGCTATCGACTACCGCAAGGACGTCGACGGATTCCATCCAATCAACGTAGGCCGTATGTCAATCGGTCTGCCATGCTTCGTCAGCGCCACTCCCGCCGGCATACTCGAACTTCTGGCCCGCTACAACGTTCCGACCAAAGGCAAACGTTGCGTTGTGCTCGGCCGCAGCAACATCGTCGGCAAACCGGTCGCAATGCTCATGATGCAGAAACATCAGCCGGGCGATTCAACCGTCACCGTTTGCCATAGCGCTACCGTTGGGCTTAAGGAAATCTGTCGCGAAGCCGACATCATTATTGCCGCCCTCGGTTCTCCCGGATTTGTCACAGCCGATATGGTCAAGGATGGTGCCGCCGTTATCGACGTAGGCACTACGCGTGTGCCCGACGCCTCAAAGAAGTCAGGCTTCCGCCTAAGTGGCGACGTTGATTTCGCCAACGTTGAGCCCAAGTGTTCGTTCATCACTCCCGTGCCCGGCGGCGTTGGCCCGATGACCATCGTTTCGCTGATGAAGAACACTCTGCTGGCTGCCCGCCACGACATATATCCTGCCTGACACACCGAGCGTCGTCAAGGCCCGAACAGATGACTCTTTTCACGACATTACTCATATCGGTCGCCTCGCTGCTGCTCGGCAGCGAGCGCGCCGATATAGTGTTTGTAGGCGACGCAATGCAGCATCAGAGCCAACTCGACAACGCCCGGACTCCCGACGGAGCCTTCGACTACTCCCACTACTTCACCGCCATCGAGCCATACATATCCGGGGCCGATTATGCCGTCGTCAACCTCGAGACGCCGCTCGGCACATCAGGCTTCACGGGTTACCCGTTGTTCTGTGCCCCCGAATCCTTTGCCCGCGCATTGCGCGACGTAGGGTTCGATATGCTTTTGACCGCCAACAACCATACGCTCGACCGCCGCGACCGCGGCCTCCGTCACACGTTTGCCGCTCTCGACAGTCTCGGCGTCGACCATATCGGAACATATCCGTCAGCCGCCGCACGCTCCGCCCGGTTGCCTTTCATCCGCGAAATCAACGGCTTTAAAATAGGGTTTCTCAACTATACCTACGGCACCAACGGCATCCGGCCTCAAAGCGACGCTGTCGTCGACCTCATTGATACCGCTCTCATTGCCTCCGACGTAAAAGCCACTCGCAATGCCGGTGCTGAACTTATCGCTGTGTGCATCCATTGGGGCAACGAGTATCAGCTACTTCCCTCTTCAGCTCAAAAACGACTCGCCGACCGACTCACGGCAGTGGATATCGACATGATTATCGGAAGTCATCCGCATGTCATACAACCGATGGAGATGCGCACAAATCCGGCGACCGGAAGACAGGTATTACTGTGCTATTCGCTTGGTAATTTCGTATCGGGCATGCGCACCACCGATACCCGCGGCGGCGCAATGCTGCGCGTCGGGCTCAAGCGCGATAGTCTCGGCATCGCTGCCGTCGACAGAGCATCATACCGTCTCGTTTTTACCGTCGCGCCCTGGCTCGGAACCAAAAAATTTCATCTCATCGATGCCTTCACCGATTCCGTACCTCGCGAAGCCGCGACCGAACTGACCGACTTCCGCACTAATGCGCAGGCTATATTCGATAAGCACAACAAAAACGTGCCGCTCGACACCCTCCCCATCGACGCCTATCGCCAGCCCTATCGCTCGGAATTGCTCCCTGTTGTCCCCCGGAGGGAACTGATTCAGCCGTCGAAAGTCAAAGCTTCGACAGTATGCCCGTAACGATTCGTCAAAACCCGCTACGCAATCATACCGTTACGCATCAACCACTTACGCTCAGTCGAGAAAATATTTCAAGAATTCAGTGAAAAACTTTATCAAAAGGTTATTGTCAATTCGGAAATAATACTTAACTTTGCACCGTTGAAATCGAAAGCGGCAGCGGCCGCATCCTGCCGTTTCAACTGAAAACAGCAATATGGTGAGCATAGCTCAGTTGGTTAGAGCGTCGGATTGTGGTTCCGAAGGTCGTGGGTTCGACCCCCACTGTTCACCCCATTGACAGCCAAGCGCCCGGACAACACCCGGGCGCTTTTGTTTATGAATAAAAAACTCTTATCAGGATATCGCAGGAAAATGTGTAACTTTACGCCTAATCAACTATTGTTTTGAAAATGGGAAGCATGATAAATCCGGTAATTACTATGGTTAAACCGGTTATAGTTACTTTGGCATTATTACTTTTTTGCGCTTGCTCGGCAAATCGTAATGATACAGGACACTCTGACGCAGCTGACTCTGCGGACAGTATTCAACTTGACACTGCCGAAATTCAAGGCAAATGGCAGTTGCAATCTTATAGCATTGACGACCACACAACAAGTTTTGATGCTTCGCCCCGTTACGCATTGTCGTTCAATAAAACGGACAACACATTCGGCTTGACTACTGATTGCAATCTGATTGGAGGATTGTTTGTAATCACAAATGACACTATTCGCTTTACGAATACCAGTGTAACAGAAATGGCGTGCGACGATATGACGGTAGAGGAAAATATGCTCCGTCTTCTTAATGACGCAACGACCTATGCGGTTTATTCGCCCGACACGCTACGTCTCTACGCGTCTGACGGTAACGCCATTTTTATCAAACCTGACGCTGAATCGATGTCTGAATAGTTTTATTTATCGTCCTCGTCCTCTACCACCCATCCACATTATGCGAATCACATAATGTGATAAGCAATAAGTTATAAGTCATGTCAGATAAAATGAAGTTTTCTATAGCAGTACTGTTAATTTGCGTCTGCGCCACCGAATGTGCGGCACTAACCGGAAAATGGCGCGGTGAATTAAATATGGGGTACGCAAAGTTACCTCTGGTATTCAACTTTAGCGAGAATAACGATGGCGAGACCGCTGCGACCATGGATTCTCCCCAGCAAAACGCCAAAGGCATACCCCTTGAGGTGACATTCTGCGACACCGACAGCATCAGTCTCACCTGCAATCTGATTGGTGCTTCATTCAACGGCAAAATCCACGGGACCACAATCAACGGTACGTTTAAGCAGCGTGGCTTCTCGTTTCCTCTTTCGCTCGCTCCCGAACAAGATTTGTCAGAGCGTCGCCCTCAGACGCCACAACCTCCGTTCCATATACCGAACGTGACACGGTGTTCATATCTTCCGACGGAACCGAACTGGCGGGCACATTGACAATGCCGGCAGAAGCCGCCGGTAAGAAATGCCCTATCATCGTGATGGTGACCGGTAGTGGCCCGCAAAATCGCGACGAAGAAATTTTTGAGCATCGTCCTTTCGCCGTAATCGCCGACTATCTGGCGAGAAACGGAGTGGCTTCATTCCGATATGACGACCGTGGCACAGCTTCCTCCAAAGGAGATTACAGTGCAGCCACCATCGAGACCTTTAAGGCCGACGCAGAAAGCGCCCTAAAATTAGCAAAGAGCCTTCCCGGTGTCGGCAAAGCCGGCATTTTAGGACATTCCGAAGGAGGCACCCTTGCCATCCTGATTGCCGCTGAAAGGAAGCCTGACTTCATAATCACTCTTGCCGGAATGGCTACCCCGTCAAAGGAAACGCTTTTGGCTCAAAACATCCGTTTGCTTGACCAACTCGGAATTATCGGCAGTCAGCGAGAGGCTTCAATCCGCCTAATTGAAACGCTGTTTGACAAGATTTCCGAGCAACATCGTCGCGGACAATCTACGCCCATCGATGTTGATCTCATCTGTAAGGAAAAATCGCTTGACGTCCCGGCGGTTGTTGTGGAGTCGGTTAAGCGTAATAATCAGACGCGCAATCCATACTTTGACAGCCTTGTAAGTCTCGACCCGACCGAATCGATGAAAAAGATTAACTGTCCGGTGCTGGCCATCAACGGTACGCTGGATGTTCAGGTCAATGTCGACGCCAATCTCAAAGCGATTGAAACCAACGTCGTCAACGCCGAAATACGGCGTATGGAAGGCCTCAACCATCTCATGCAGCACGCCGCGACCGGTGAAATTTCGGAATACAGCGAAATCGCCGAAACCATCACCCCCGACGTCCTTGAAATCATTCTCAACTTCATCCGCCGCCAATAAAGCGCTCCGCCGGCCCCGCCTCTCAGCGAGGGTAAATCACGCATATCAAGAATATTGCAACTACCGCAATAAGCCATGGCAATACGGCCATATTGAAGATGATGGGAAAGAACGCTCTGAATGAGTAGAAGCGTTTTCGCTCGTCGCGTGACATACTTTCATATTCGCGCATCGTTTCGTCGGGCAGCGTTGACGTCTTGACCCGGCCAATCAGCCATCGGGCTATGAGATAATTAACTAATATCAGGGCGACGAAAATAATCGGATTATATTGTTGTATCGACCCGACGATTCGCGCGTAGGCAAAAAGCCCGATACCTTCCAACGGGATAAGGGCCAGTATCAGAATAATCATCATTACCGGAAACTCTTCCTCAATCACAAATGGTCTCTTGAACCCAAATTCCTGAGCTGCCATTCTTGAAAACAGCCATTTTTTTGCAAAGTGTTTAACCATACGCACCGTCTTTATTCATTTTCTTCGAGATAGCGGGCAATTGTAGGCATGATGTTTTCCCCGCGGAAACCGCGGCCGAGTATTGTGCCGTCCGGACCGAATAGCACAAGTGTGGGTACCGACGTTATGTCGTAGGCCTTTGTAGCCTCATTGTTTCCGGCAGGCCATATAGTCCATGGCAGCCCCATTTCCGTGGCCGCCCGGAAAGTATCCTCCGGCCGGTCCGAGACCGCCTGCCCGAGAATCTTGAAGTTCTTATCCTTGAATCGCTTGTAGACCTCTTTGATATACGGCAT
>CAYUYQ010000106.1:5807-7505 GCA_964449335.1 uncultured Bacteroides sp.
GGCAGCCACGAACCGTCGGGAAATAGGATTAAGTTTCTCCCTCATCGAATTGATTGTATCGTTGAGGCCGCCGGTGCTATTCCATGTGCGCCTTATGCCCCCTTCAATATTCTCCGTCACGATATCAACTCTGACGTCATTGCCATCGACGATGAACGTTGCAAATTCACTGCCGCCAAACGCCAATCGAACCACGCCCGACCGCAACTTCCCATTGTCAAACACGGCCGTATTATCCTTAATCGCAACCGAGTCAATCACGTTTCCGTTATCATAATCAATGAGTTTCACGATTCCACTCTCACTCGTCCCTGAGAATCTAACCACTGTCGACTGCGACACGCCATGTAGCGCGACGAATGACACGGCCATCACTGCCGCGACGCGACGAAGAAAAGACCGGTCCATTCTCTCTTTCATTGACATGACTACCATTTCATTAAGTTATCCTTCGCAAATATAAGGAGAAATATTTGCACCTGAGAAATTTTCAAATAAATTCGCACCTCGGCGAGGGGGTGTCGCCGTTTTTTATTAAGTTTGCATACGCGAAACCATCCGCAGCCATCTCTCGCCCGGATTGGCAGCTGAATTTCCGGAAATTAACCTAAAAATCACTGATATATCAGCCATGAAACTTTCTGACAATCTCCCACTGATTATCCCCTCAGTTTCGGCTATCGCCATACTTCCTATGGCGACCGGCTGCGGAAAAGCCAAAGCAAAAGAGGCTAATGGCCCCGAAAGGCCCAACATCGTGTATATCATGACCGATGACCATACGGCCCAGATGATGAGCGCCTACGACACGCGCCATATT
Source organism: uncultured Bacteroides sp. (assembly GCA_964449335.1). Classification (GTDB taxonomy): domain Bacteria; phylum Bacteroidota; class Bacteroidia; order Bacteroidales; family Muribaculaceae; genus Paramuribaculum. The sequence continues at coordinate 6,628 of CAYUYQ010000106.1, forward strand.
TCCACGCCCAATCTCGACCGCATCGCCAACGACGGTGTGAAGTTCACGCGCAGCTACGTCGCCAACTCGCTCTCCGGGCCCAGCCGAGCTTGCATGCTCACGGGCAAGCACAGCCATAAAAACGGCTTTACCGACAATGAAAACAGTGTGTTTAACGGCGATCAGCCCACATTCCCCAAATATCTGCAAAACGCCGGCTACCAGACTGCCATTTTCGGCAAATGGCATCTTGAAAGTCTGCCTCAGGGCTTCGACCGATGGTCGGTGCTCCCCGGTCAGGGTGACTATTGGAACCCCAATTTCATAGAAATGAACGGCGACACCGTGCAGTATCACGGCTATCTCACCAACATCATAACCGACCGAAGCCTTGACTGGCTTGAAAACGAACGCGACCCCGAAAAACCGTTCTGCCTCCTGATTCATCACAAAGCCATCCACCGCGACTGGCTGGCCGACACGTGCGACCTCGCTCTCTATGAGGATAAGACATTTGAACTTCCAGCCAATTTCCGCGACAACTACGATAAACGTCCGGCAGCCGAAGCCGCCGAGATGCGCATCGACCGCGACATGGACTTAATCTACGACCTCAAGATGGATCACCCCGACAAGGACAGCCGTCTTAAGAAGACCTATCAGAGCTTCGTAGGGCGCATGGACTCGGCTCAACGCGCAAAGTTCGACGAGTTCTACAACCCCATTATCGACGACTTCTATTCCAAGAATCTTCAGGGCGAAGAACTTGCCGAATGGAAATACCAGCGCTATATGCGCGACTATGCCAAGGTTGTAAAGAGTCTCGACGACAATGTGGGCCGCGTCCTCAAATATCTCGAAGACCACGATATGCTCAAGAACACGCTTGTAGTCTACAC
>CAYUYQ010000107.1:0-7412 GCA_964449335.1 uncultured Bacteroides sp.
TAAAGCATGGGGCAAAATCTTTTGACGGGATTTTGCCCCATGCGTTTGGTCTAAGCAGTGAATTTCAGACGCAGCAATCAGAAGAGGTAGGCTGCGGTGATGGTCCAGTAGCGGTTGTGGCCTTCGATGTTGGCTGAGGAGGTCATGCCTGTAGCCTTGAGGGCTTTGGTGAGACCGAGACCGTAGGAGGCAGATACCTGAACTTTGCGAAGGAGTTCAACACCGGCGCCGAAGCTCCAGGCTGTGTCGAAACGACGGCCCTGAATGTCGTCCTTGAAGTTTTTGCTGCCGGTCATGAGTGAGAACACGGGACCGGTGGTGAGGAACGGACGGGCAACGGCGTTGATGACGGGGATGTTGATTTTCCACTTGAGGTTGATGGGAAGGTCGATGTAGTCACGGCCTACTTTCTCGGAACCGACGTTGGTTACGAACCATTCCTGATTGCGGCGGACATAGAGGAGCGAGGCGTCGAAGCCGATGCCAACGATGGGCATGGTGAACTCAGTCATCACACCGCCGGTGAAGCCGGCACGGTTGGATGCGTCGAATGTAGAGCTGTTGAAATGAAGCGAGTTGACAGCGACACCGGCACGGAGACCGAATTTGAACTGTGCGTCGGCTTTCATGGAGAGGCCTGAGATTACGATGGCTGCGATGGCCACAAAGATGCGTAATGTTTTTTTCATAATTGAAACGTTTGAGATTTGAGTGTTAATTGGATTTCTGTGATATGAGTGTAATGAAGTCGTCTTCGGATATGATGGGTATGCCGAGTTTCTGCGCTTTTTCGAGTTTGGCGGGGCCCATGTTTTCACCGGCGAGTATCATTGAGGTTTTCTTCGATATAGAACTAACGTTTTTGCCGCCGTTGAGTTCGATGAGTTCTTTATAACCGTCGCGCGAATTGTGGGTGAAGGTGCCGGAGATGACAATCTGCTTGCCGGCGAGGAGGTCGGAGCGGGCGGCTGACGCTGTGTCGGCATCCATCTCCATCCTGACTCCGGCTGCACGCAGGCGCTCTACGAGCGAGCGGACTTCGGGCCGGCTGAAATAGTCGACAATGCCGGCGGCAATGCGCGGGCCTACGTCGTCGATTTCGGTGAGCTCGTCGGCTGTCATAGCCATGAGGCGGTCGATGGAGCCGACAGCACGGGCAATCTTTTTGGCGCCGGTCTCGCCAACCGAGGGGACGGAGAGGGCGAAAAGCACGCGGTCGAAGGGCACGCTCTTGGAGGCTTCGAGGCCATCGAGGATGCGGCGAGCGCTGCGGTCGCCGAAGCCGGGGAGGGCGGCGAGCTGCTCGTAAGTGAGGCTGTAGAGGTCGGCAGCGTCGGCAGCGAGGCCTTCGCGATATAGGAGTGTGGCTGTTTCTTCGCCGATGCCGTCGATGTTCATCATCCGTCGGCCGACAAAGTGCTCAATGCGGCCCTCAATCTGGGGCGGACAGCCGTAGATGTTGGGGCAGATGCGGGAGGCTTCGCCCTCGAGCTGCCGGAGGGGAGTGCCGCACGCGGGGCATACGGTGACGAATTCGATTTCGTGAGCGCCGGGCTGACGGCGGTCAACATCAACGTCGACTATCTTGGGGATGATTTCGCCGCCTTTCTCGACGTAGAGCCAGTCGTGTTCGTGGATGTCGAGCGAACGGATTATGTCGGCATTATGAAGCGACGCTCGCTTTACGATGGTGCCCGAAAGCAAGACAGGTTCGAGATTGGCTACGGGAGTGACAACTCCGGTGCGCCCGACTTCGAACGATACGAAGCGGAGCGGCGTCAGGGCGCGTTCGGCCTGAAACTTATAGGCTATGGCCCATCGGGGGCTTTTGGCGGTGAATCCGAGGTTGAGCTGCTGCCGGAGGGAGTTGACTTTGAATACGAGGCCGTCGGTAGCCACGGGAAGTTCCTTGCGGGCCGTGTCCCAATGGTTGATGTAGCGGTCTACGTCGTCGAGGCTGTGGAGGAGCGTCATCGCATCGCTGACTTTGAAGCCCCAGCTGCGGGCGGCCTCCATGTTGTCGAAGTGGTTGTCGAACGGTAGATTTTCGCCCAGAAGATAGTAGAAATAAGCATCGAGGCCTCTGCGGGCTACTTCGGCGGAGTTCTGCATCTTAAGTGTGCCTGACGCAGCATTGCGCGGGTTGGCGAAGAGAGGCTCTTCGTTGAACTCGCGCTCGGCGTTGAGACGGTCGAAGGCTTTCCAGGGAAGCACTATCTCACCGCGGATTTCAAATTCGTCGGGCCATCCGGAGCCTCGGAGCTGCAGTGGGATACTACGGATGGTCATGACGTTGTCGGTCACCACATCGCCCTTCTCGCCGTCGCCTCGGGTGACGGCCCTCACTAGACGACCGCCGGAGTAGTGGAGGGATATGGATGTGCCATCGAATTTCATCTCACCGACTATGTCGAACGACTCGCCCATGAGACTCTCGCGGCAGCGGGTCACGAAGTCGTTGACTTCGCTTATGGAATAGGTGTTGGCGAGCGAAAGCATCTGACGGCGATGGACGAACTGCTCAAAGCCTTTCGAAGCCAAATCGGAACCAACGCGCCGGGTGGGCGACAGCGGGTCGTCGAATTCGGGATGCTCGGCTTCGAGTCGCTCGAGCTCTTTGAGCATCATGTCGTAGTCGAAATCAGATATGTCGGGATGGTTGAGCACGTAGTATTTATAGTTGTGCTCGTCGAGCTGACGTCGAAGGTCGTCAATCTGTTGCTTTACTGACTGCATCTTTGCTGGTGTCTGCAAGTGTTTTTTTGCACGTGTGATGTTGGAGTGAGCAAATTTAGCCCTTTTAGCGTGGAAGACAGTCCGGGAACGGCCTTTTTTAACAAAAATTAAACAAGAAAGGTAAAAAAACGTTGATAAAAACGTAATTTGTCCGTAACAAGTTCGTAACTTTGCCGCGATAAATAATGTAACAGATGCACAAAATTCTCCCATTGGCACTAGTGACTGTGCTCTTTATATCGTGCGCTCCCCGCAAAACCGGCGCTGAAACTGCGTCGGCCGACAGTGTGGCTTACAACACTGCATCGGGGAATTTTATTCCGGCGTTTAATGAAGACAGCGCCTATATGCATATAGCCCGTCAGGTCGGGTTTGGTCCCCGCGTCCCCGGCACGACGGCTCACGATGAGTGTAAGGATTATATTCTGAGTCATCTCAAGCGTGCGGGTGCCGACTCTATAATCACCCAGAAAACGGAGGTGACGGCTTACACCGGCGAGAAATTGCCGATAACTAACATTATGGCACGGTTTAATCCTCAGGCCAAGCGCAAGGTGCTGCTTCTGGCTCATTACGATACGCGCCCGTGGGCCGACAATGAGGAAGATGTGGCCCGCCACAAGACTCCGATTGACGGCGCTAACGACGGCGCGAGCGGCGTGGGTGTCCTGATGGAGATTGCCCGCCTTATCGGTCACGAAGACCCGAAAGTCGGCGTCGATATCCTGCTTGTCGATGCCGAGGATTACGGTAAGACCGAAGGCTGGGGCTCAAGCGAGGAAACGTGGTGTCTGGGCACGCAATATTGGATTGAAAATATGCCGTATAAGACCGCTGAGGAGCGTCCGGCTTACGGAATATTACTGGATATGGTCGGAGGGCAGGGCGCACGGTTCCATCGCGAATATGTGTCGCATCGCAATGCTCCCGAGGTGGTAGACCGCGTGTGGGGCGAAGCCTCGGTGTCGCCCTACGCCGAAACGTTTATCAACGATATCGGAGGCGGCATTACGGATGACCATTTGTTTATCAACCGCGCCGGTATTCCCTGCATAGACATCATTGAATGTAACAATCCGTCGACCGGATCATTTAACCCCAACTGGCACCGACTGAGCGATACGCTGATGAACATCGACCGCTCGACGCTTAAAGCCGTTGGCCAGGTTGTGACGAATGTAATCTATAAGGAGCGGGGAGAGTAAGGGCGTGTCATAATGGCCCGTCTAAGCCGCCTACAATAAAATACAAGGCGGTGTGTCAAGATTTTCGAATTTTGACACACCGCCGATTACTTTTTGTGTGAGTGTCTGATTGCGATGGGATGCAATCAGTAGACGGTGTAGGGGGAGCCGGCGATGGTGAGGGTGGCGAATGAACCGGGGGAGTGGAAGGGTTGCCCCCCGCCGATGTAGAGCTCGACTTCGCCCGCTTGCTCGACGAGGTTGCCGCGACTGTCGACAAGACCGAGCTGCTCAGGCGTGAGGGTGAAGGTCACGGTTCGCGTTTCGGCAGGGCGGAGATGAATTCGGTTGAAGCCTTTGAGCGAGCGTACAGGCACAGGTGTGAGGCCGTTCTGAGGATGGGAAACGTAGAGCTGCACAACTTCGTCGCCGGCGTGGCCGCCCGTGTTGGTGACCTTCACCGTTACATCGATGTCCTCTCCGGTAGTGACGGATGCCGGTGCGGAGAGAGGGCTGTAGGCAAAGGTGGTGTAGCTCAGCCCATGGCCGAAGGGATAGCGTACGTCGCCTTTGAAGTATCGGTAAGTGCGGTTGGCCATTGAGTAGTCTTCGAAATCAGGCAGATCGCGGTCGGAGAGATATGTCGTCAAGGGCATGCGTCCGGCAGGGTTGTAGCGGCCAAAGAGGATGTCGGAAATAGCATCGCCGGCCGACTGACCGCCATACCACGCCTGAAGGATTGCATCGGCGTTGTCGCTCTCCCAATCGAAGCTCATGACGGAGCCTGACATGTTGACGAGAATGAGCGGGCGCCCGGTCTTCTTGAGTTCTTTCATCAGCTCTATCTGCGGCTGTGGGAGGCTGATGGTGGTGCGGTCGCCACTTGCGAAGCCTCCGTAGCCGGCAGCTCCCGCATCGCCGGCCTCGCCTTCGTAGTCGGCGCTTATTCCGCCTACGAATATGATGACATCGGCCTCGGCTGCACGCGCGGCGACTTCTGTGGGGGATGGGGCGCCGGGGAGAGGCTGAACTATTCCTACGCCGGTTATGGTGTCGATTGCAATGCGGTCGCCGAACCGGCGCTGAAGACTCTTATAAGGAGTGATGATCTCGCTTGGGACGCCGAAGTAGTTGGCGAGAAGGGTCGACTCGTTGTCAATGTTCGGGCCGATGAGGGCTATGCGGCGGACGGATGCAGAGTCGAGCGGCAGAATGGCATTGTCGTTTTTGAGGAGCACTATTGATTTGCGGGCCATTTCGAGGGCATGGCGCTTGTGGGCCGGGCTTTCGATTACGTCGCGGGTGATTGATGCATAAGGCACGTTGGCTTGATTGTCGAACATGCCGAGACGGAACAGGATTTCAAGCAGACGGGTGAGCGAGACGTTGATTTCTTTTTCGGTGACTAATCCCTGCTCCACAGCCTGAACGAGGCGGGGATAGAGGTCGCCACACTCAAGGTCGGTGCCGCTCAGAAGGGCATCGGCAACGGCCTCGGTATCGTTGGCGTGGGTCTTATGGTTGTGAGCGAAGTCGTTGAGAGCCCAGCAGTCGGAGGTTACGTAGCCTTTGAAGCCCCACTGGTTGCGGAGAATGTCCTGAAGCAGCTCGTTGTGGCCGCAGCATGGCTGGCCTTCGAGACGGTTGTAGGCACACATTACGCCGTGGACTTTGGCGTTGACCACGAGGTGGCGGAAGGCCGGGAGATAGGTGTCCCAGAGGTCGTAGGGCGATACACGGGCATCAAACGAATGGCGGGAGCCTTCGGGGCCGCTGTGAACGGCATAATGCTTCGCACACGCAACGGCTTTAAGGAAGTGAGGATCGTCGCCTTCGAGGCCACGCACCATAGCCGCGCCCATGCGGGAGGTGAGATACGGGTCTTCGCCGTAGGTCTCCTGACCGCGTCCCCAGCGCGGGTCGCGAAAAATGTTGATGTTGGGTGTCCAGTAGGTCAGACCGCGATACTGGCGAATACGGTCGCCGGATTGTAGCTCTTCGTTGAAAAGGGCGCGGCCTTCGCTCGAAGCGATATCGCCGACGCGGCACACTCCCTCGTCATCGAATGTAGCGGCAAGGGCTATGGCTTGGGGGAAGACCGTGACTTTTTCGGGCGTTCGCGCAACGCCGTGGAGTGCTTCGTTCCACCAGTTATAGGCCGGTATGCCGAGGCGGGGAATGGCCGGAGCGTCGTGCCTCATAAGCTGGACTTTTTCCTGAAGGGTCAGGCGCGAAATGAGATCGCTGACGCGGCGTTCGATCGGCAACGACGCGTCGCGGAATGGATATTGAGTTTCTTCCGACAGAGCAGGAAGAACGGTAAGCGTAGCGATAACGGTTAATAATGGTCTGAATTTCATGATGTCTGAATTTTTTTGCATAGTTAGCAAAATACCCGGAGGCTGACATTGCATTATATGATGAATGCAATGCATAATCTGCCTAACGTCACGATTCGACTTCGACGAGGACGCGGGCAAGACCGTCGGAGAATGGTTCGGCCTGGGCGAATTTTGCTTTGAAGGCGGGGGCGCCGGTGGTGGTGATGTAGGTCCACCGGGAGCGGGCCGACGTTCGGACGATGGCAAATCCTTCGCGGAAAGGCTCAGCCTGCATGAAGGTCGGAGGAATTATAAAGTGTCCTTCAGGGTCGATGTAGCCGAATTTGCCGCCGTCGGCTTTCGGGGCGAGGCCGTCGACGAATGTGGGTGGGTCGGGTCGCACCTCAGGCTCGGGAACGGAGGCACCGGTACGGTCGATGTAGTAACTGCGGCCGTCGGATTTTACGCGGGCCACACCATCGTGGAAATTTTCGGCGCGCTCGAATATGGGGTCAAGAGCGAATTGGCCCGTCGGGTCGATGTAGCCAAGGCGATCTCCCTCCATGACGCAGGCGAGACCGTCGGAAAAATCGTTGGCACCGTCAAACTGCGGCTCGATGGCATAATGGCCCGAGCGGTCGATGTAGCCATACTTGCCGTTGATTTTCATCCAGGCCAAACCTTCGCGGAACTCACCGACGTAGTCGAATACGGGTTCGGCGACCCAGGCCCCGGTGCGGTCGATATAGCCGTAACGGTCATCGACCACGACCATCGACAGACCGTCGCAAAACGCATAGGCTTTATCGAATACCGGAGGAATTACGAAAACGCCTTTTGAATCGATGAAGCCCCACTTGTTGTCGACCATCACGCGGGCTATGCCATCGCAGAATGTGTCGGCGCTCTGAAACTGAGGCTCGATAGCGAACGTTCCCGAACGGTCGATGTAGCCGCGAAGATAGCCGATTGACACCACGGCAAGGCCCTCGCGGAAATCATGCGCGCTGTCAAATCGGGGTTGGATTGCGAAATTGCCGGTGCGGTCGATGAAGCCCCATAGCAGTCGTTTTTCTTTTTTCATATTGCGTAGGTTTGTTTTTTATAGATCTGGGAGGATGCGGGCGGAAAAATGTCAGCATTGATGCAAAGATAGGAATAACCTGCGATA
>CAYUYQ010000108.1:0-7219 GCA_964449335.1 uncultured Bacteroides sp.
TGGTCTTAAGGTCTTTGGGCGACATGATGTATTTGTTTTCGACGTCGAGCTGATCGCCGGTCTCGCGGTCTGTGACGGTGTAGGAGCGGCGGCATATCTGGGTGCACGCCCCGCGGTTGGCGCTCGAATTGAGCTGATGGAGACTAAGATAGCACTTGCCCGAGACGGCCATGCACAGGGCGCCGTGACAGAACATTTCGAGACGAATCTGTCGGCCGGACGGGCCGCAGATATTTTCCTCGACGATGGCGCGGTGTATGGCCGCTACCTGATCGAGCGATAGTTCGCGGGCGAGCACCATGACGTCGGCATAGGCGGCGAAGAATCGCACGGCCTCGATGTTGCTGACGTTGAGCTGGGTCGAGATGTGGACCTCGACGCCGCGCGAGCGGGCGTAGGTGATGGCGGCAATGTCGGAGGCGATTATGGCTGTCAGGCCGGCCTCGGCTGCCGCGTCGATTACGGCGCGGCAGGTGGCGAGGTCGTTGTCGTAGAGTATGGTGTTGACCGTGAGGTAGGTTTTCACTCCGCTTTCGGCGCAGATGGCGGCGATGTTGCGCAGGTCGTCGAGAGTGAAGTTGACCGACGAGCGAGCGCGCATGTTGAGGCCTTCGACGCCGAAGTAGACGGCGTCGGCACCGGCCGAGATGGCGGCGTGGAGTGATTCGTAGCTCCCCACGGGAGCCATTATTTCAAAGTCTTTGCGGTTCAAAGCTTAACAGGGAGAGAGGCTCTTATTTTCGTGTCTGGAAATAGAATGTGAACTGGTAGGGCACGGCGTAGAGTCGGTAGCCATAGTCAACGTCGGGGCCGCAGGTGGCGGTGCCGACGCCGGTCTGCCCGGCGTCGATGTGGACCGTGACGAGGCCGTCGGACTGCACATCATTGATGTGCTGGGCGCGGTCGAGCAGCGCGTCGGAATAGGGATAGGCGCTGAACTGGAATGGCTTGGTCGAGGTGACTTTCAGCAGCGAGCCGTCGAGGGTGGCGCTGCGCACGTCGGTGTGGTTGCCGGCTGTCGAGGGCTTGTTGTAGATGTGGAAGTCGTCGACGGGACGCACGGTATAGACGCCTATGCGGCCGGCAGCATTGCGGTCAACGTAGGTCTCGACCGGTCCACGGCCCCAGTAAGTGACGGTCGGTGCGTCGGCATCGGGCACACGGAAGGTGAGTCCGACGCGCGGCAACGTCTTGACTACAGCCGTGTCGGGGGTGAATTTGCAGTTGATGGCAAGGGTGCCGTCGGTCGAAGCCCAGTAGCGCATCACGGCCGTACCCACTTTCTTGCCGGGAGCGAGCACGTCGGCGTTGACAACTACCGTGTTGCCGTCAAGCTCGACGGAGCGCGCCGAGGTGTAGGCGCTGTCGAGACCCGACTGGAGCCAGTCGCGTCCCATGGCCCATGCAGCATCATTTTCGGTGAGCGGGCGGTAGAGCGAGAGAGCGATGGGTGAGGCTGTCAGCGGCTGGCCGTCGCGCTGGAGCGATACGATTTCGCCAGTCTGGCCCGACACTTCGAAGCGGAGCTTGCCGCAGCTGAAGGTCTGGCCCTTGCGGCTGAGCTTGGCTGCCGTTACTACGGTCTGTTCCGGCGATCCGGGGAGCACGAACTGGTCGTAGGCCATTTCCATGCCGGCGGGTATCATCTCGGTGCCTTTCTTGGGCGACCAGCTAAGATCGAGGTAAGCCTCGGGCTCGTCGGTGGGATTGTAGAGACCGAGTTCAAACACGGCGGTGTGGCGCGGCTTGCAGTCGACGGTGCGTTTGCCCGATTTGAGCACTTTGCCTGAGGGCGTCACGACCTTCCAGTCGAGCTCGTAGTCGGAAAGGTTGGTGAAGTCCATCCAGTTTTTCACTTCTACGCGGAGCGAGTAGGGGTTGACAAGCTTGCATTTGATATACTGATAGACTTTCTTCACCTCCTGAAGCGAGGGGTGGGGCGTGCGGTCGGCGCGTATGAGGCCGTTGAGCAGGAACGAGTTGTCAGACGGTATGTTGGCAGGTCCGTAGTCGCCGCCATAGGCCCAGTATTCGTTGCCGAGCGAGTCTTTTTCGAGGAAGCCCTGATCGACCCAGTCCCAGATGCAGCCGCCTCCGAGTTTGTCGTAGGACTCGAAGAGGTCCCAGTATTCTTTAAGACCGCCTACGCTGTTGCCCATGGCGTGGGCATACTCGCAGAGGATGTAGGGGCGGGTCATTTTGGGGTTGTCGGCGTAGTTGCGCACGCCTTCAACGCTGATATACATTTCGGCGAAGATATCGGAGTTCCAGTCGTAGAGCGCGCGTTCGTATTGCACCGGTCGGTTCGTCTCGCGCTCCTTGAGCCATTTGTAGGCTTCCTCAAACACGATGCCGTTGCCGCACTCGTTGCCGAGCGAGTAGAACGTCACCGAAGGATTGTTTTTCGACTTGGCCCACATGCGCTGCACGCGGTCGACCACAGCCGGAATCCATTCGGGCTGCTTGGCGAGCGATTCGTCGCCGTAGCCATAGCCGTGACTTTCGTTGTTGGCTTCGTCGACGAGGTAGATGCCGTATTTATCGCAGAGATAATACCAGTAGCGGTCCTGCGGATAGTGGCAGTTGCGCACGGTGTTGATGTTGTTTTGCTTGAGCAGCTCGATGTCTTTGAGAGCCACGTCGCGGGGCACTGTGCGGCCCATCTGCGAGTGAGCGTGACGGTTGACTCCCTTGACTTTGACGGGCACGCCGTTGACCATAAATACGCCGTTTTTCACCTCGGAGGTCTTGAAACCTACGTTGCAGCCCACGGTCTCGATTGTGCGGCCGTGGTCGTCGTCGAGGCTGATGGCGAGAGTGTAGAGGTTGGGATGCTCGGCGCTCCAGGGTGCGATGCCGGGCAGGTCGCGGCGGAAGTGGATGCGGTCGGCTGCTTTTTCGCTTCCGTGGGCCACGATTTTCTGGTCGGCATCGACAAGCATGTAGCTGACGCGCATGCCGCTGTTGGGCTGAAGGCCGGCTACGTCGATATCCATGCTGAGCTGACCGACAGTGTAGCTCGTCTTGTCGAGTGGCGAGGTCACGGTGAAGTCGCTGATGTAGGTCTTGGGAGTCGAGTAGAGATAGACGTCGCGCTCAATGCCGCTCAGGCGCCAGAAATCCTGGCACTCGAAATAGGCACCGGAACTCCAGCGGTAGACTTCGATGGCAAGCGTGTTTTCGCCCGGCTGAAGATAGTCGGTGATGTCCCATTCGGCAGCGGTCTTGGAGCCCATGTTGGTGCCGAGATAGTGACCGTTGACCCAGGCGTAGTAGAACGAGATGACGCCCTCGAAGCAGAGCACCACGCGACGCCCCTCCCAATCGGCGGGAATGGTGAAGTTGCGGCGGTAGGAGCCCACTTCGTTTGTCGTGGTGGGCACTTCGGGCCAGTTTTTCTTAAATCCGGCCCATTCGGAGTCAAACTCATACCATGTGTTGGTGTAGACGGCCGTGCCGTAGCCCTGACGCTCCCAGTTGCCGGGCACGTTTATGTCGTTCCAGCCGCTGACGTCGAACGTCGGTTCGTAAAAGCCCGTCGGACGATTCGCGGGATTCTTCGTCCAGTGAAATTTCCATTTGCCGTTGAGGTTGAGATAGTAGGGCGATTTGTCAAACTCCATCTCTGAGATGGCTTTGTAATCGTTTGTGCGGTAGGGCACAACCAGTGCATGACTCGGCAGCTGACCGATGCGGAATGCCTCGATTGTCTGCCATTCCGGTTTGTCGGGATTCGGGCCGGTCGGGGTCTGCGCCGGGTTGGTCTGCGCGCAGAGAGCAACTGCGGCAGCTGCCGAGAGCAGCAATGCTGAGAATCTTTTCATGGAAGAGTTCGGTTAAGAGATATTATATAGTTTACTTGAATCTGAATTGTTGTTCGACTCCGTCGAGAGAAATCAACAACAAATATAGCGAAATAAACTCTAACCTCACCACCCCCGGCCATTAATTTCCACAAAATCCGCTCCACCGCCCCAAAAGAGGGTGCGTCATAACGGCCCGTCTGGGTCGTTGGCTAAGATTTCGGCTTCGGTCACATACTAAAGTATGCTCCCATCAGCCTCAACCTAAGCCGCCTACCATCCGAACCATTCTGACACCACCCTCACCATCCGGATTCAAACAAGGCTGTGTGTCAAATTTCGACAAATTTGACACACAGCCTATGGAGGGTTGGTCTCCGACCGACCCCAACCCAAGTTAGAGGGCAGCCGGAGGCCTATGTAGGGCTGGTCTCTGACTTTAATCCCGGTTAGGGGGCAGCCGAAGGCTACCCCTCCATGATATGCTTCTCCCCCTCCATCCGAAATAATCACGATACAGCCTCCCGATATTGTCTTTCTACAACAAGAAGTAAAGACTGTGATTATTTAAGGCCTCACTATGTAGGGGCAATAGCCTTATTTATATGTTGAGACCAATAGACACATTAAGAGTATTGGAATTTACTTTCTTTGCTATCTGTATAAAGTCTGTGCCGAAATTAAATCCTAAATATAATTTCTTATACTCCATGCCTATTCCTAATTGCCAACCCAACTGGAAACGATTGAAGTCGTACTCGCTGTACCATTGCTGAGTATCTGTGCTCATATCTGACGAGCCCACAATGTTGCCCTTGAAGTTAAGACCGAGGAATGGTTTTAAAACGATTTTCGACGAGGGTAAGCTTAGACGATAAACGCAATTTACCGGTACGTTGATAGTGCCGTATCCGGCATCCCAGCCATCTCCATACTCATCTTTGCCTACATAGGCCAATGATGCCCCAGTTTCAACATACAAAGGCAATTTGGCCGAGACACTAAATCCATGCACATAGTCAAATCCACCACCAATGAACCCACTACCACCAGTGAAATTCACGTTTCTGAGCGACATGGAAATCCTGTTGTAATTCGACGGATGCTCCTGAGCATTTATGCCAAGGCAAAAACTCAGCATAAACAGCATAAAAAATAACTTTTTCATTTGTATAAATGATTTGGTTCTGTCTCCGGCCTCTCCTCATCGACGTTTAAAAATAATAGAGCGTGAGAGTCTGTATCTGTTGCTCGTTCCGCTCCTTGAGGCTCTGGCATTTGCCCATCACAGTAGAACGAGCAACGCCGAGCCTCACGCTGTATGATACGACACGAAGAGAATGTATCGCTACACTCTCCCGGACATTGGTATACCATACCCGAAAGGCGTCTACCGTTGCCTCATTCTCGACTGTGATAATGAAACTGCCAGATTTCAAGAAGCCAAGAATAAGCGTATGATAAACGCTCTTGTAAATATGTCTGCACCCGCCGCATCACCCCATAGCGGAACTCCGCAGGCGATATGCAGGTGCAAATTTAATTAATATTATTAACCATGCAAAATGCCAATAAGTAATTTAGGTCATCTTTATTCATACCCAATCCACACCCTTGTTGCAAAAGTTCTGCGCCGTTCTGCTCGTTCCGGGGCGACGCGATAGCCAGTCGCCGTTCTGCGTGCTATAATTCAAAAGAGTTTAACGCTGGAACAAAACGAATCAATAAGCCACGCAGAACTATGTGCAGCGGGCCATGGGGCCCTGCACCGCAGAACCGGCAGAACATATAATTTTGAGATACAATCCACAAACTTGTTGCAAAAAGTTCTGCGGCGTTCTGCTCGTTCAGCGGCGAGGCGCTAGCCGGTCGAAGTCCTGCGTGCTCAGATTCAAAAGTGTTTCTTAAAAGAACCAACCCGGCGGATTGACGGTCCGGGGAGTGGATGCAGTTTGGCGGTGTCGGGATTTATCGGTAATTTTGTGAGGATAAGATTTGAAGGAGATGGCGAAAGAGACAAAGCATCGCGCCCCGCGCAACCGCACGCTGACAGTGACCGACGACGAAATCCCGGCGCTGCGCGAGCTAATATGCTCGGCCGATGACTTGCGCACCGCTTTCCGCGACGACATGATAATCAACGCCGACCTTTTTGATAGTCTCGACGCCGTGCCCGACACGAGCTTCGACCTGATAATTGTCGATCCGCCATACAATCTCGACAAATCGTTCAGCGGCGCGCGTTTCCGCTCGATGAAGCCGGCAGACTACGAGGACTATCTCCGCAGCTGGTTCTACCGCGTCTGCGATAAGCTTAAGCCCGACGGCTCGCTCTACATGTGCGGTGACTGGAAGTGCTCATCGTCGATGCAGCGCGTAATCGAGGAGCGGCTGACGGTGCTCAACCGCATCTCGTGGCAGCGCGAGAAAGGCCGCGGCGCGCGCGCCAACTGGAAAAACGGCATGGAAGACATCTGGTTTGCAGTGCGCAATCCCAAAGATTATTACTTCAACGTCGACGCCGTCAAAATCAAGCGCCGCGTCATGGCTCCCTATCGCGCCGACGGCAAGCCCAAAGATTGGGACGAGACTGAGGCCGGTAATTTCCGCCTGACGCATCCCTCAAACTTTTGGGACGATATAAGCATACCCTTCTGGTCAATGCCCGAAAACACCGACCATCCCACCCAGAAACCCGAAAAACTCTACGCCAAACTCATCCTCGCCTCCACCCGACCGGGCGACAGAGTGTTTGACCCCTTCCTCGGCAGCGGCACCTCTGCAGTAGTCGCCGCCAAGCTCGGGCGCCACTTCTGCGGCATCGAAATGAACCCCACCTACTGCCTCTGGGCCGCCAAACGCCTCCTCACCGCCCGCACCACTCCCGCCATCCAAGGCTACGCCGACGGCATTTTCTGGGAGCGCAACACCGCCCGCTAACTTAGCTTCGTTCTACAGTAGAGGTGCGTCGGCCGAGAGGCCGACCCTCCCAAGCTACGTGGCGTCAGCTTAGGAGCGGTGGTCTTCTGACCGCCGCAGGAGAATGAGAGGACTTATAGAAAGCCGCCACGAGTCGACTGGAGGGAAGGACGAAGCGCCCGGATTGTGAGCCGCCATCTCTCCAAGCGCGGCATCGGAGACCTAAGCTTAAAGAAAACCGGGTATAGAAGGCACGAGGACTCGGCGAGACGACGCTGTCATTAACTTTCTGTATCGCATTTTATCATAGCAGCGCATCACCGAAGCTCCTTTTTACGAAGGAGGGTAAGTTCTCCGGGTTTGCGTCTCCGACGCGGCACCTCGGAGCTACTACGGCGTCGCGCTCTCCTGGCGCTCGCTAACTTGTCAACGCCAATCCTTGGATATTTTTTTAGATTTGTAGTCCCTTTTATTATCTTTGCATTAGCAGTTCCAAC
>CAYUYQ010000109.1:0-7155 GCA_964449335.1 uncultured Bacteroides sp.
GGTGTAATCGGTCTTCTCGTAGGCGGCCTTTCGGCAGGTTTCGTGCTCGCTGTTTTCATGGCAAATGCCGGCGGCGCATGGGACAATGCTAAAAAGTATATCGAAGAAGGCAACTTCGGCGGCAAAGGCAGCGAAGTGCACAAAGCTACCGTGGTAGGCGATACGGTCGGCGACCCGTTCAAAGATACATCGGGCCCGAGCCTTAATATTCTTATCAAGCTGATGTCGATGGTTTCAATCGTCATGGCCGGTCTGACCGTGGCATGGAGCCTCTTCTGATAAGAGTTGTGATAATATGATGAGCGGTGTGCCGAAGATGATTTGGCACACCGCTTTAATTTTGGGGGCAGGGGCTTTAAAGTCTCTAAAATCCTTAGGGCCTTTAGGGTCTTTAAGGCCCTTGATGGCTTTGGGACTGGGAGGAGTGTTTGGCTAAGTTAGTTGATGAGGGAGTAGAGGAGGGCTATTTCTTCTTTCCAGAGGTCGGGATTGGGCGTCTCGAGGATTAATGGGATGCCGTTAAGACGGGAATCGTTCATCATCATTCGGAAGGCCTCAAGGCCGAGGAATCCTTTGCCGATGGATTCATGGCGGTCAACGCGTGAGCCGAATTCTTTCTTGGTGTCGTTGATGTGCATGGCGCTTAAATATTTCAGACCGATGATTGAGTCAAAATCACGCCAGGTTTGGTCGTAGGTGTCGGGCGCCAGAAGATTATAGCCGGCAGAATAGGCGTGGCAGGTATCGATGCAGACACCTACGCGCTCTTTATCCTCGACTCGGTCGATGATATGAGCTATCTGCTCGAAGCTGAATCCGAGATTGGTGCCTTGACCGGCTGTGTTTTCAATAACGGCTTTGACGCCGGAAGTTACGTCGAGTGCGCGATTGATTGACTCGGCTATGGTGTCGAGACTTTCGTCGGGCGAAATTTTGTTGAGGTGGCTCCCTGGGTGGAAGTTGAGCATCGTCAGGCCCAACTGCTCGCAGCGGCGAAGTTCGTCGAGAAATGCGTTGCGCGACTTTTCAAGACTTTCAGCGTCGGGAGAACCGAGGTTGATAAGATAACTGTCGTGGGGCAGTATCACTTCGGGTAGGAACCCTAATTCATCGCAACGCTGACGGAACAGAGCTGCTTCCTTGTCGGATATCGGTTTTGACTGCCAGCGTGAGGGGTTTCGGGTGAAAAGTGCGAAAGCCTGCGCTCCGATAGCCTCGGCCTCAAGAGGCGCATTGCTCACGCCTCCCTGAGCGGAAACGTGGGCACCAATGTATTTCTTGTTTTTTTCCATAACTGACACAAAGTTATATAAAAGTTTAGTAATTTTGCGGTAGAACAAACACTAATTCTGAAGTAGCCAATGCTCATAATAGGAATTGCCGGGGGAACCGGCTCGGGTAAGACCACGGTCGTGAACAGAATCATACAAAGCCTGCCTCCGGGCGAAGTGGCAGTGCTGCCTCAGGATGCGTACTACAAGGATTCGAGTCATATCCCGCCGGAAGAAAGAAGCAAAATCAATTTCGATGAACCGGCTGCTATCGAATGGACTCTTCTGAGCCGCCATATAGAGGAGCTTAAAGACGGCAAGACGATAGAGATGCCGACGTATAGCTATCTGACCTGCACGCGCCAGCCGGAAACGGTCACGGTCGAGCCGCGAGAAGTGGTGATAGTCGAAGGTATTCTGGTGCTTAACAATCAGGAGCTGCGCGACATGATGGACGTGAAGGTGTTTGTGGATGCCGACGCCGACGAGCGTCTGATTCGCGTGATTGCGCGCGACTGCGTGGAGCGCGGTCGACAGCCGATAGACGTGATAAATCGCTACGAGGAAGTGCTGAAGCCGATGCACGCTATGTATATCGAGCCGTCGAAACGCTATGCCGACCTTATTGTGCCGCAGGGCGGCAACAACGCCGTGGCTATCGGCCTGCTCACCGACTTTATCGAAGCGCGTCTTCGCAAGGCACATAACAAACAATTCTGATTTCGATGAACGCTGAAGACATAAAGGTTACCTCTGCTGATGGTATGAAAGAGGAGGTGAAACACGGAACTGCCGACAAGATGGTGCTACGCACGGAAAATCTTGTTAAGAAATATGGTAAACGTACGGTTGTGAATCATGTGTCGATTGACGTGACCCAAGGTGAAATCGTCGGTCTGCTCGGACCGAACGGTGCGGGCAAGACCACGACGTTTTACATGACTACCGGACTTATCACTCCTAACGAAGGACAGATATATCTCAATGATTTGAATATTACGGGTTATCCCGTGTACAAACGCGCGCAGAACGGCATAGGTTATCTCGCGCAGGAGGCATCGGTGTTTCGCAAACTGTCGGTTGAGAACAACATCAAGGCAGTGCTCGAAATGACGGACACCACACCGGAATATCAGAAAGAGAAACTTGAGTCGCTGATAGCGGAGTTCAGGCTGGAAAAAGTGCGTAAGAACCTCGGCGACCAACTGTCGGGCGGCGAGCGACGACGCACGGAAATAGCCCGCTGTCTGGCCATCAATCCTAAGTTTATTATGCTCGACGAGCCGTTTGCCGGCGTCGATCCTATAGCGGTAGAGGATATTCAGTATATTGTCTATAAGCTGAAGGAAAAGAATATCGGAATACTCATTACGGACCATAACGCCCCGGAAACACTTTCGATTACTGACCGTGCTTATCTGCTGTTTGACGGAAAGATTCTGTTTCAGGGCACAAGCGAGATGCTTGCGGAGAATCCAGTGGTGCGCGAGAAGTATCTGGGACGCAACTTCGTATTCCGCCGCAAGCAATTCAATTGAGGTTTAAGACGCCTTGAAGTTGAAAACGGGGTGAATTATCGTGTCGATGGTTACAGTATCGGCAATGTTGGAGATTATTTCGGCTGCCGGTTTATAGACCATAGGTGATTCGTCGCGCGTCGAGTCATTGACGGATTCGGAGTAGATTCCTGTCATAGATGCTTCGAAGTCCTCCATCGTGATTTTTTCGTAGGCTTGTGAGCGACTCAGCACTCGCCCGGCCCCATGGGGAGCCGAATAGTTCCAGTCGGGGTTGCCCTTGCCGGTGCAGAGCAGTGAGCCGTCGCGCATGTTGAGCGGTATGATGCATCGCTCGCCTGCGGCAGCTGAAATAGAACCTTTGCGAATCAGATTGTCGGAGCTTATATAATTGTGAACTGATTCAAATTCTTCCAAGACTTCTACGCCAGGGAAAAAGCGCATGAGCAGAAGAGCAATCAACCGGCGGTTGAGCACGGCCCAACGCTGACAGAGGCGCATATCATGGAGGTAGCGCTCGCGGGCATCGCCCTCGACGTAGCATAGGGCGGGAGGAAGCGAGGGGAGAGGCGCTTTGTAGGCCTTTCGCATCTTCCGGATGACGCCCTGCAATTCGCTGCGTCGCCCGGCGGCTTTATATTCGTCGATGACGTGGCGTATTTCGGCTTCAAAAGCGTCGGCTCCTTCGCTGAGATGTTTTACGGCTTCGGCCTGATAGATGTCGGCAACCTGTTTGCCGAGATTGCGTGACCCTGTGTGGATGACAAGATAGACGTCCCCAGCATCGTCCTTGCCGAGCTCGATGAAATGATTGCCTCCGCCGAGCGAGCCGATGGATTTATTGATTCGGCCGGTGTCTTTCAGCAATCGGTAGCAATGAAGTTGCTGAACCAGCTGTTTGGCTTCGCGGTAGATGTCCATTTCATCGCCAGAAAGCGGCTTGAACCCTAACCGCTCCTCACGGACAGTCTTACCCGAAGGAACGTGATTGCGGATATGCTCGTGAAAAGCATGGAAATCAATCTCGGTGAGCCGGCCGAGCCGCAAAACGCGCATGCCGCAGCCTATGTCGACGCCAACAATGTTGGGAATCACCTTGTCGCCAAGGTCGCCCGTAAACCCGATTACGCAACCGGCTCCGGCATGGACGTCGGGCATGATGCGAATCTTTTTGTCTGCAAACACGTCGATTGACAATAACTCCTTAATCTGATTGAGGGCGCTGTCCTCAATGTTGTCGGTGAAAATCTTCACGTTGAAGCCTTCGATTGTTTTCATTTGTATGCTTTGTCAGTTGTTTCTGCAAAGGTAAAATAGTGGGTGCGCAGTCTTATTGCGCACAGGAAATTATTTTTTGAAGGAAGGCTGGAGGAGTAGGAGGAGAAAGAGGAATGGGAGTAATGGGGGTAATTGGTCTAATAAGTCTAATAGGTCTAATAGGATGGAGAGGATAGTCGGTCGGAGGGCTGTTGATAGCGGGAGGCGGCTTTACGGACGCTTTGGGCGATGCGGGCGCGAAATTCGGGAGGGGCAATGACCTCGGCGTGGCCACCGTAGCCGAGAATGAGACGCTCAAGTTCGTTGTTGATTACGACTTTGAGTGAAAGCTGTATGCTGCCGTCGCGGAATCGCTGTTCAACTTTCTGTGACTTATGGAACGGTTTTGACTCAACGTAAGGAGCCTGATCGCGGTCGATGCGGATGACAACACGGCGCGGTTTGTCGCCAATCAATCGGGTGACACCGATAGTGTCGTCGAAGTAATGAGCCGGATCGAAGTCCACGCATTTTTTAAACGGTATATTTGGGTCGATAGTGACGGAGTGGATACGGTCAAGAGCGAAAATATTGACCTGCGGTGCCCGATTGAAAGCTTTTTCGCCGATTAGAAACCAGCGGTTGCGATATTCTTTGAGCAGATAGGGATAGACGGCAATTGTATCGGACTGACGGGCCTTGAACGATTGATACTCGATGGCTATTGTCTGCTGTTTTCTGACGGCATCATAGATTGTGCCTATAAAGCGGGCCCCACGGTAGCCGTCGACGTGCTCCATGTCCATAGCGGGAACAGATGAGCCGGTGTGACGCGAAATCTGTTCGTTGAGTTTGCTGATGGTTTCAATCGATGATGACAACTGTGGGAAGCATTGAAGCTGACGGAGTATGTCGAGTGCTGAATTGAGCGCGTCGAGACCCTCGTCGTTGAGCGGAAGGTGGGTTATGCTGAAATCCGGATCGGCATATTCGTAGTATTTGTTATCGCGGACTACGATGGGTGCGTTGTAGCCCAGCCGGTCGCTGCGCATCAGAGCAAGATCGTTCTGAAACGTGCGTCGGCTGACGGGATTGCTACGTCCCTCAAATTCGGCGAGAGCATCGGTACACGCATCAATAAGGTCGTTGATGGTCCAGCGACGGTAGTGGTTCTGCAGACAGCGGTCGATTGTGGAAATGCGTATTAACGTGGAGCGATTAAGAGGCATGGGTGATGGTTTTTTTACAAAAATAGAATTTTTTTCATGGCTGCGCAAATCAGTTGCGCATCATCCATTTTACTTTGCATCAAAACAATTAGAAAATGATAATAAAAGGCAAATCGACATCGGCTGAAATATTCACCGATAATATAGAGGAGACGGCTCTGAAATGGATTGAAGAACTCTGCGACCATACGGCAATGGAAGGCACTGCAATAGTGCAGATGCCTGATGTTCATGCCGGCAACGGTTGCAACGTCGGCACCGCCTATCGCATCGGGACGATGGTCAATCCGACGCATATCGGAGTGGACATAGGCTGTACAATCTCGATGCACAGACTGTCGGCGCCTGTCGCTCCGGTAGATTATGCGTTGCTTGACCATCGGATAAGAGAAACGGTGCCGATGGGCACGGAGATATGCGCGAAAAACTCACTGAATGAAAAAGAACTGTTTCGTTTTCTCAATTCGCAGTATCAGAAAGCACGGTCGGCCGCTCCAGATCTGATAGAGGAGCGAGGACGCATCGACGGCCGCTTTGTGACGGAATTTTGTCGACGCATCAAGCTGCAGGAAGGCATATTCTACAAGAGTCTCGGCACGCTGGGTGGAGGCAATCATTTCATAGAGTATGGCGAGGATGCGACGTCGGGCGACGGCTGGCTTGCAATCCACTGCGGATCGAGAAATTTAGGCGTGAAAGTGGCGAATCATTGGCGCAACATTGCCGAAAATCCGAAACGGGGACGTTTGACTGGTTATCTCTGGGGCGATGCGTTGAGGTGGTATCTGTCGGATATGGTGATAGCGCAGGCCTATGCGCTGTATAACCATCAGGTGATTCGCGACCGAGTGTTTGCCATACTTCGGAAACTGTGTAAGGCCAAATGCGTGGAATCTATGTTTACGACCCACAATTATATAGATGTGGCGGATGAGCATCCGATACTCCGCAAGGGAGCGATAGATGCCTCAGCGGGTCGGAGAGTGGCGATACCGATGAATATGCGCGACGGCATAGCAATTGCAATCGGACGTGGCAACGAACGTTGGCTCAATACGGCGCCGCATGGAGCGGGACGCGCGATGTCGCGCGCACAAGCCCGGAAGCAGATTGATATGAATGATTTCCGTCAATCGATGGAGGGCATTTTCTCGACGTCGGTCCGAGAGACGACTCTCGACGAGTCGCCGCAAGCATATAAACCGATGGCAGAGATACTTGAGCTGATAAGACCAACGGTCGAGGTTGTAGCGATGATTAAACCAAAGCTTA
Organism: uncultured Bacteroides sp.; assembly: GCA_964449335.1. GTDB lineage: Bacteria > Bacteroidota > Bacteroidia > Bacteroidales > Muribaculaceae > Paramuribaculum. Next base: position 6,547 of record CAYUYQ010000109.1, read on the forward strand.
ACATTAAAGACAACGGAGAATGAAAAAGTATGTGCAAATTACGGCCGGCCGCGGGCCGGTGGAGTGCGCTCGCGTCGTAGCACTCGTCATGCGTGAACTGATAAAGGCTGTTCCCGGGCTTACGTTGAGCGACTGCGAGCCCCACAATCAGGCTTCGGGATGCTACATGTCGGTAACCCTATCGACCGACAGTCTGATTGCTCCAGCGATAATCCGGGAATGGGAGGGCAGCATATTGTGGCGGTCGACGGCCAATCCGTTTCGCCCCGGTTACAAGCGGAGCAACTGGTTTGTCGGTGTGAGGTTTTTCGACGATGTGGAACTTCCGGCAGTCAACGAGAGTGACATTCGCTATGAAACATGTCGGTCGGGTGGTAAGGGCGGTCAGAATGTCAATAAAGTGGAAACGTCGGTCAGAGCTACGCACATTCCCTCGGGATTGTCGGTGAAGTGCTCCGACGAGCGTTCGCAGCTGCAGAACAAAGCCTTGGCCCGCGAACGGCTTCTGCTTAAGCTTCTGGCGCGTCAGGATGAAGCCCGCGCTAACGCCCGCGCCGCAAAATGGGCCGAACACGACGCCCTTCAGCGCGGAAACCCCGTCAAGACCTT
>CAYUYQ010000110.1:0-7106 GCA_964449335.1 uncultured Bacteroides sp.
AGGGCGGCATAGAAATTATCGCGGTAGCTGACGACTTTGCCAAGATATTTCCGCACAAGGTCGGGATAGTCCTTAACGGCCTCGGATATTGAGCAGAAAATTATACCCATATCGGCAAGCTTCTCGCGATGGGTGGTCTTGACGCTCACCGAGTCCATCACGGCGTCGACGGCCATGCCTACCTGAAGCTTCTGCTCCTCAAGGGGGATGCCGAGCTTATTGAAGGTGTCGAGCAGTTCGGGATCGACTTCGTCGAGCGATTTCGGCCCTTCCTTTTTGACTGGGGCGGCATAGTAGCTTATGGCTTGAAAGTCAATTTCGGGAATATCGAGATGAGCCCAGTGGGGAGGGGTAAGGGTCTTCCAGTAGCGGAATGCCTTCAGACGGAAGTCAAGGAGCCACTCGGGTTCGCCTTTTTTTGCGGAAATGAACCGCACCACGTCCTCGTTGAGACCCTGCGGGATGATTTCGGTGGCTATTTCGGTGGTGAAACCGTATTTGTAGTCGCCCGACACGGCATTGTCTATGTCAGTATTGCCGGTAGCTGCAGCCGATGATGGCGCAGACGTGGCGGGGCATTGTGCCGGTGCGGGAAATTTCGATTCTTTGTCCATAGATAAGTAATCTCGGTTATTGCGTCAGCCGTAAGGCTGTCCGATATGAAACAACAATCGTGCGCCGCCTATGGTTGGACGGCGCACGATAGGCGGTTGCAAAATTAACAAAAATCCGCAAATGTCGCAATTTAGCGTTCGGAGCTTACAGGCTCGAGAGTGACGGTAATCGGACGATGGTCGCTTTCGGAGGGTGCGTTTACAACTTCGGCGTCGACGATGGTCCACGGCTGCGTTCCGGGTTGCTTGAGCTGCACGATATAGTCAATCGTGTCTGTTGGCTCGCCGGCAGGATAGGTGGGCTCCACGGCGCTTAGCGTCACGAAATGCTGACCCATGAGCGACATAAACGGCTCGGTGGGCTCGGCGTTGAAGTCACCGGCAATAAAAACCGGTTTGTCGTACGTGGCTATAGCTCTGAGAATGATTGGCAGCGAGGCTATGCGATCATCCTCGGTCAGCGAGAGATGAGTGGCGCAGTAGACATAGTCGGGAAATTCGCAAATAAGCATTGTGCGTTCTTCCTCGCGTCCGGGTAAAGGCAGGCGCCTGACTGCAAGCGGAGCGGTGCGCGAGAGCATGCCGATGCCGTAGCGACCTCCGTCGTAGTTGATGGCGGGGGCATAGGTAGCGTGCATGCCTGTCTTTGCTGCAAGTTCGCCAAGCACATAGACGCCATCCGAGCGGCGCGTCACGGAGTCAACCTCCTCGACGGCAACGACATCGGGGGCAATGCGTGAGATTACGGAGGCTGAGCGGTCGAGATTGCGGACGTCGTCCATGCCGACACCGTTGCGGATGTTGTAGGCCATGAGTTTTACCTGACCGGTAGCTGACGCTGTGGTAGCGAGTGCGGCTGTCAGTAAGCAGCAGATTAGTCTTGATTTCATTTCGGGCGAAATTATGGTTTGGTGATGCAATGCTTATTTAGCACAGTCGGTGATGAAGCCGAGTGTCGCCGGGGCGAGACACTCAACCGCATCGACAATCTGCGATGGGCGGGCGACGGGCGGCGAGTCGGGCGAAAGCGCCAGCCATGCGTTGAAAGCGAGGCTCAGCACGAGCATCCATTTGAAAGCCATGAAAAGGGCTCCGGCGATGGAGTTGATCGGGCCGAGTTTCACGGCTGTCAGCACGCGGTGGATAAGCCGGGCTATGAGCCACACGAGAAGCCATACGGCCAGAAACACCACCGCACAGCCGATTATGGCGCAAGTGTAGTGGTTGAGTGAGCTGTCAGTTTCCGACAGGCCGAGAATCCGCGAGGCTATAGCAGTGGCAGGCTCGGAAAAAATGCGGCAAGCTATGATGCCGAGCACCACGGCGGCAAATGAGCCGAGCTGCTTGACGAATCCTTTTATCGCACCCAGAATTATTGCGGCGACAAAGACAATGATGGTTATAATAGTGAGCGTATCCATAATCGCCCGCAAAGTTAGCAAGTAGTTTCCAATTATAGTAAGCCTCGATGAAAAGAATAAAAATGTAGATGATTATAGCAAAATGTGACAAATTTTCAGCGAAAATGGCAATTGGTAGATGAAATTGGAGCTTTTTTGACGGAGAATTGTTAAAATTGCGTTAAAAGCACTTGAAGTTTGTTATCTATTCCAAAAAGAATAGTTACATTTGCATGTGTGTTTTTCATAGTATTAGATTAAGATAAAGGTTTAAAGGGAAAGAGACGTCGTGAGACGTCTCTTTTTTTATACCTACTTGAGAGGGATTTAAGGGAAGAATCTTTGAGGAAATTGGGCTAAATTGGGCTAATAGGAGTAATTTGGGTAATAAGGCTAATAGGAGACATATAAGGCTTAGGGCAACTAAATTTGCTTTAAAAGTATGGGCGGCTGCTTCTTCGGTAAGAGGCAGCCGCCGTTTTGTCGGTTAGTTGAAACGTTGAGGCGATTATTCGCCGGCAAGGATGGAGGGAGCTGTGTAGACGCGCGAGGCGAGCTCCTGATCAAGCATGTAGAGACCCATGCCGTCGTTGCCGATGAGCTTGAATTTGTCGATGAGCTGACGGGCGGTGTCTTCTTCCTCGACCTGCTCGTTGATGAACCATGCGAGACGGTCGCGGGTGGCGTAGTCGCGCTCCTCTTCGGCAAGACCGAAGAGGTTGTTGATGAGTTGGGTCACTTTCTGCTCATGGGCCAGAGTGGCTTTGAACGCGTCGAGGGGCGACTCCCACTGAGTGGGAACGGCGTCGATGGCTTTAAGCTCAACGCGTCCGCCACGCTGATTGATGTAGTTCATGAAGATTGTGGCGTGGGCCTGCTCCTCCTGAAACTGGATTTTGAACCAATTGGCAATACCCGAACGGCCTTCGGCCTCGAAGTGCATACCCATTGAGAGATAGAGATAGGCCGACCAAAATTCGGCATTGATCTGCTCGTTGAGAGCGTCCTGGATTTTATTGTTAAGCATGCGTGCTATATATTATTAAGGTGAAAGTGTTGTTATTTCTTGGAGCCTTTCTTGCGGCGCTCCTGCTCGCGGAGCATTGCCTTCTGCTGACGCTGGGCCTCTTCGAGCCGAGCCATGAAGCCACTCTTTTTCTTGGGCTTTTTGGCATTTTTACGCATGAGTTCGCGCACGGTCTCTTCCTTGACGACGTGGCGGAAGATATACGTCTGGATGATGGTGATGAGCAGCGAGAGCAGATAGTAGTAGCTCAGGCCAGAGGCGTAGTTGTTGAAGAAGAACAGGAACATTACCGGCATCAGGTAGTTCATCATTTTCATGCCGGGCATGGCGTCGGCGTTGGCCTGCGACTGCATGTTGATGCGCATGTAAATGATGTTGACGATGGTCATGAGCAGACAGAAGAGGCTGATATGGTTGCCGAAGGTCGATGAGATGAAGGGTATATGAGTCGACCAGCTGATGATGGCATCAGGAGCCGAGAGGTCTTTGGCCCAGAGGAACGACTGTCCGCGCAGCTCGATGGCCGAGGGGAAGAAGTTGAACATGGCGATGAGGATCGGCATCTGGAGAAGCATCGGCAGACAGCCCGACATCGGGTTGGCTCCGGCCCGCGAGTAGAGCGCCATGGTTTCCTGCTGGCGCTTCATGGCGTTTTCCTTGCCGGGATACTTTTCGTTGATGGCTTTGATGTCGGGGGCGAGCACACGCATGCGGGCCTGCGACATATAGCTCTTGTAGGTGAAGGGGAAGAGGATTATCTTGATGAAGATTGTCAGCAGGAGGATAATCAGGCCGTAGCTGGCGATGTATTTGCTCAGGAACGTGAATACCGGGATGACAATCAGAGTATTGATCCAACGGAAGAGGCTCCAGCCGAGGGGCACGAGTTTGGTCAGGTGCATATTCTCGTCGGGGCAAACGGTCTTTTCAATATCTTTCAGCAGCGGATAGGAGTTGGGCCCGAGGAAGAACGTGAACGATACGGGGTTGGCGAGCGACGAAGAGTATTCGAGCTCGGCCTGTGCCGACAGGTTCTTGAGGTAGTCGGGATTGTCTTCAAGCACGGCGGTCGAAAGCTCGGCGCCGGTGAAATTGGTGCGGGGAATGATGACCGATGAGAAGAACTGGTTTTTGTAGCCAATCCACTTGACGCGCTCGGAAAGCTCCTTGTGCTGGTCGCCCGATTCCTTGAGATTGTCGACGTCGCCGCCCACAAACATGTAGTAGAGTGCTGAGTTACGCTCTTCGTAGACGCGGCCTGACTCGTTGCGTGTCATCCGCTGGTCCCAGTTGAAATCCATCGTGGCCACGCTTGAAGGGATGATGGCCTGCATGCCCTGCTGGAGCATGTCCATCGTCACGAGGTAGCCGTCGTCGGGCAGAGTGTAGCGGATGGCCCATACGGCGCCGTCGCCGAGGTCGAGCTGCATGGTCACGCTCGAATCGGTCACTTCGACCGGTGTGAAATAGAATTCACGGGTGTCGAAGCGCTGTGTGGCCGAGGTGAGCGTGAAGCCGTAGGAGTTGGCTCCGGCGGGCATGGGCTGAACGGCGGTCGAATCGAACGTCTGATAGTCTTTGAGCGAGGCCGAAGCTATCATGGCGCCTTTGTTGGAGATTTCGAGGGCTAATTTCCGGTTTTCGAGGCGGATGGTGGTGGAGTCGCCGTTGAGGTAGCGGGCGAAACCGCCGTAGCGCGCAGCGTCGGCCATCGATTTGCGGAAAGCGGCCACGGCAGCCGAAGCATCGGCAGTCGTGAGGCCGGAATAGGATGAGTGAAGGATGTCGGTTACGGGCACTTCCTTACCGGCGGCTTTGACCGTGCCGGAGAGCTGTCCGTCGGCCGAAAGGGTCACGATGGTGCCGGCCGAGCGCAGGGTGTAGGCTCCGGATATTGAATCGCGTGTGCCGAGAGTCTTTACGGTGTTGATGATACCGGCTCGTTCAGCCGAGCTGACGGAGTCGACGGTGAGCACTGCAGTGGAGGTCGATTTTTCCTGTTCGGCCCGCAGCTGTTCCTGCCGCTCTTTCTCCATTTGGGCGCGCTGTTCGGCGCTGGGCTGGTTGAGCCACATGAAGCCGAATATCACGGCTCCCATGAGCAGTATGCCCCAGATGGTGTTTTTATCCATAAATGATTGGTTGAATATATTTGTTTGTTATTAATCGAGGTTGGAGGATTCGTCGGAGCGACGTTCGCAGCCGTAGTCGATGGCTGCTTTCACAAACGAGATGAAAAGCGGACTTGGCGATAGCACGGTCGAGGAATACTCGGGATGGTATTGCGTGCCAATCATCCAGCGCTTAGAAGGAATCTCAACTACTTCTACAAGATGCGTGTCGGGGTTCTCGCCCACGCATTTCATTCCGGCGGCTTCAAAGAGGTCGCGGTAGCTGCTGTTGAACTCGAAGCGGTGGCGATGGCGCTCGCTGATGTCGGTCTTGCCGTAGGCCTCGGCCACACGGCTTCCGGGTTTCAGACGGCAGGAATAGGCGCCGAGACGCATGGTGCCTCCGAGATTGGTGATGCTCTTCTGCTCCTCCATAAGGTCGATGACGTTGTGGGGTGTCGTGGGATTCATCTCGGTAGAGTTGGCGTCGGGCATGCCGAGGACGTTGCGCGCAAACTCTATGACCATACACTGCATGCCGAGGCAGATGCCGAGGGTGGGAATGTCGGTCTCCCGACACCATTTAAGGGCCGTAAATTTGCCTTCGATGCCGCGCTGGCCGAATCCCGGAGCAATTATCACTCCGTCGAGACCCGCGAGCTGCTCGGCGACGTTGTCGGGCGTGATTTTCTCGCTGTGGATTAGGCGGATTTTTATGCGGCGGTCGTTGTAGACGGCTGCCTGCAGGAGCGATTCTTCGATTGATTTGTAGGCATCTTGAAGCTCAACGTATTTGCCGACAATGCCGATTTCGACCGTGGCTTCGGCGCGGTGCATCTTGTCGAGGAAGCCGGTCCACGGGCCCATGTCGGGCAGCGGCGCATTGCTGATGCCCATAAGCCGGAGCACGGTGTCGTCGAGATGCTGGGCGTGCATGGCTACCGGCACTTCGTAGATAGAAGGCAAATCGACCGACTGCACCACGGCGTCGGGCTGCACGTTGCAGAACTGGGCTATCTTGCGGCGCATCTGAGCGGGAATATCGCATTCGGAGCGGAGCACGAGGATGTCGGGCTGTATGCCAAGATGCTGAAGCTCTTTTACGGAGTGCTGGGTCGGTTTGGTTTTCAGCTCTTTCGCGGCCTTGAGATAGGGCACGTATGTGAGATGGATGCAAAGCGAGTTGCGACCGAGTTCCCAGCGGAGCTGACGGACGGCTTCGAGAAACGGGAGCGACTCGATGTCGCCGACCGTACCGCCGATTTCGGTGATGACGAAGTCGTAGTCGCCGGTTTTGCCGAGCAGCAGCATGTTGCGCTTAATCTCGTCGGTGATATGCGGAATAATCTGGACGGTTTTTCCGAGGTAATCACCGCGGCGCTCTTTGTCGATGACGTTCTGGTAGATACGGCCTGTGGTGATGTTGTTGGCTCGCGTGGTTGGTGTGTTGGTGAATCGTTCGTAGTGTCCGAGGTCGAGATCTGTCTCCTGACCGTCGGTGGTCACGTAGCACTCGCCGTGCTCGTAGGGGTTTAGCGTGCCGGGGTCAACGTTAATGTATGGGTCAAATTTTTGGTTGGTGACTCTGTAACCGCGGGCTTTGAGCAGATTGGCAAGCGATGCGGCAATTATGCCTTTGCCGAGGGAGGAAACCACACCTCCGGTCACAAAGATATACTTAGGTTCCACGCGAATAAGTGCATTAAAAATTACAATGCCGCAAAATTACAAATTTTTAGCGTTATGGCGTAATAAGAATCGTCCTAAATTCGCAAGACAGCTACGGCGACGCTCCAAATGACGACCGGTAGTTAAAATTATGGTAGAATTTCAGCCTATATCGCACCCTCACGGCGTGGCGTCGCATCTCCGAAGCTCCTTTTAGGCTATTGTGGGGGAGTTCTCCGGGTTTGCGTCTCCGACGGTGCACCCGGAGCTACGATGGCGTCGCGCT
>CAYUYQ010000111.1:0-7086 GCA_964449335.1 uncultured Bacteroides sp.
GAATATATCAAAAAAATACTCGAAAGCGGATATGCCTACGAAAGCAACGGCTCGGTCTATTTCGACGTTCCGAAATTCAACCGCGATTACCACTACGGCAAGCTCTCCGGCCGCAACATCGACGAGCTGCTGGCCACCACCCGCGCCCTCGACGGACAGGAAGAAAAACGCAACCCGGCCGACTTTGCCCTCTGGAAGAAAGCATCGCCCGAACACATCATGCGCTGGCCCTCGCCCTGGAGCGACGGCTTCCCCGGCTGGCATCTCGAGTGCTCGACAATGGGTGAGAAATATCTGGGGGTGCCGTTTGACATCCACGGCGGCGGCATGGACCTGAAATTTCCCCACCACGAGTGCGAAATCGCACAGTCGGTAGCCCACAACGGCAGCGACACCGTGCGCTACTGGATGCACAACAATATGATAACTATCGACGGTCAGAAAATGGGAAAATCGCTCGGCAATTTCATCACGCTCGACGAATTTTTCACCGGCAGTCACCGGCTGCTGGCCCAGCCCTATTCGCCGATGACTATCCGGTTCTTTATCCTTCAGGCCCATTACCGCGGCACGGTCGACTTCAGCAACGAAGCTCTCCAGGCCTCCGAAAAAGCCCTGCAGCGCATGCTCGAAGGCTACCGCCGCCTGCAGTCGCTCAAACCTTCGGCCGATTCGACCGTGAGCGTGCAGCCGCTTATCGACACCTGCTATGAAGCGCTCGACGACGACCTCAACACCCCGGTGGTCATCGCCAACCTCTTTGAAGCGTGCAGCCTCGTGAACAAAATCAACGACGGCACCGAGCGTGCGACTCAGGCCGACATCGACCTTCTCCGCACGCTCTTCGACACATTCCTCGTCGATATTCTCGGCATACGCACCGAGATGGCCGGCGGCGGAGAAAGCAGCGCTGACATGAAGCCTTTCGAGGGCGCCGTAGACCTCCTGCTTGAAATGCGCGCCAAAGCCAAAGCCGACAAAGACTGGTCGACGAGCGACCTAATCCGCGACCGCCTGGCAGCCATAGGCTTCGACGTCAAAGACACCAAAAACGGTTTTGAATGGAGTCTTAAGAAGTGAGGACCACTGACAAAGATAATCATCAATAAAAAAACGGTAATCCACTGTGAATACTACCGAGAATAACAGAGGGGCTCTCACGGGCCCCTCTGTCGTTAAAGCTCATCTGGCCATACTTAGCGCCAACATCTGCTGGGGAATCAATTCCCCGGTGACGAAAACAGTGCTGCTCGACGGCACCATCTCGCCGCTCGCCCTAAGCGCCATCCGCATATTCGGCGCAGCTGTGATATTTCTGATACTGAGCATCATTCTTCCGGCCTCGGCTGCTCCGCGTGAGCGCATCCGTAAGGCCGACGTGTGGAAAATCATAGCCGCCTCGGTGCTGATGATAAGCGTCAACCAGGGGCTTTACATTGTCGGCGTAGGCTACACCAACCCTATCGACTCGGCAGTGATGTGCTCCGTCACCCCGCTTATCACCATGATATTCGCGGCCTGGTTTCTCCACTACCCGGTGACGAGGCTGAAACTACTGGGTGTCCTCATAGGCATGATGGGTGTGATTATGCTTGTCTGGGGCAACAGTGCGGGAGCCACAGCCTCCAACCCCGTCGTGGGCGACCTGATGTGTCTGGGCGCTCAGGTGGCCGCCGCGCTCTACTACGTGCTGTTTATCAACCTCATCAACCGTTACCACCCGTTCACACTGATGAAATGGATGTTTTTCATTTCGGCAGTGACCTACGTGCCTCTCTGCTCGCCCGCGATTGTGGCCGTGGATTTCGCGGCCGTAAGCCTTCAGGCGTGGCTGGGCGTAGCATTTATTATCATATTCGCTACAGTCCTCGGTTATCTCGCTATTCCCTACGCTCAGCGTCAGCTTAAACCTACGGTCGTCAGCATCTACAGCTATGTACAGCCCGTGGCAGCCGCCATAGTCTCGGTTTGGCTTGGAATAGGCTCTCTGGGCCTCCTGAAACTCGCAGCAATAGTCTTTATATTCGCCGGCGTTTACTTCGTCACCAAGGCCTCGCAATCGCGAAAAAACGCATAGTGGCGCAACCGTATCAGGAATCAGTCGGTGAGGGTACGGTAATCGGCCATGAAATCGAAGAATCCGCGCAGACCCATTGCCGCCCCCAAAAGCACCCCGACGATAATTCCGGCGCACAGATAGACGCTTGCAGTGGAATTGAAGATTATATATCCCACAAGAGCGAAAGCTAACGGCAATAGCACCATCATGAATTGCAGATGACGCTTGCGGTAGAACATAGCCTTCCGGGCAACCTCGCTGACGCTCATCCGCGAGCAGTCGATACTCGAGATTCCGCGACTCAGCCACGAATCCATGACCGATGAAACAAACATAAAGGCAGCATAACCGATTACGAGTATGAGCCGTGTGTGCTCGGTCATGAACTGCAGATTGAGCATGCCCAGACTGCACGGGATGACAGCAAGCGCAATAATCGAAAAGCGTCGGTAGCGGCGCGCAAGGCTCTGTAGAGCCGTCAGCTTCCTGCCGTCGGTCACTTCATTGATGATATCTTCGCTTGGACGGCGGAATCTCATATCCTGCCAGCTACGTTTTAATTCGTCGTTCATATCATAAGTTTTTTAAGTTTATCTTTCGCACGGTGCAGGCGTGTTGCCACCGCACCTCGGGTCATGCCCATGACCGACGCGATATCGTCGTAGCTCATCTCATCGAGCCAGAGCAATACAACGGCCTTATCGAGAGACGGTAGTGAGCCGATTGCCCTCTGTAGACCGACAAGCAGAGCCAGACGGTCGTCACTCTCGTCGATAAGGTCGGCAAATTCGCTTATCGGGACGATTGCACCCTCGCTACGGCGACGACGAAGAGTCGACACACAAGTATTGAGCGTCACACGATAGACCCACGTCTTTAACTCCGCCTCACCACGAAACCGCTCCATTCCCTGCCAGATATTCACCATCACATCCTGGCGCAAATCCTCGAATTCCTCCTGAGTGCGCGAATAACCGAAGCAGATTCGCGAGATGAGTCCGTCGAAGTCAGCCAGCACGGTGCGGAAAAGCGCCAGTCGGCGTTGCCGTGTCATCTCCGGCTGCACGGTAGCAAATAAATTGCCAATCCACGCGGCCACGGCAGTTATCAAACGGCGTCGCGGGCTCATCGCTATCGGATATTCTACACAGATTCCCATTGTTTCAATGCGTTTATTTCATTTAGTCGCACCATCCGCATAAAAGTTACATCCCTGCTTAAAAAATTTAAAGCCCACGGCTTGACCACTGTCACCTCTACATACAAAAACGGGAGCGACACTGCGGTGAGGCGGTGTCGCTCCGGTTCATTATGACGACGAGAAATTTATTCGGCGGGAGTTTCGGCAGGGGCTTCAGCAGCGGGAGTCTCGGCTGCAGGGGCAGCGGGAGTGGCGGGAAGCACGGGAGCCTGAGTATCGAAGTTGCCGCCTTCAATCTGCTGCTGCTGAGTAGCGGTAGCGTTTACACGCGAACCGATGCGCTCAGCGCCGGTAGGCATCACGAATACAGAAAGAATTGCGAAGAGGGCAATGCAACCGGCGAGAATCCAGGTTGCTTTTTCGATAAAAGAGTTGGTGCGGCGCACACCCATGATCTGGTTTGAGCCTGCGAATGACGACGACAGACCGCCGCCTTTTGAGCGCTGAATCAGCACGGCACCGATCAGCAGGAAGGCTGCCACAAGGGTGAGTATGATAAGGAGCGTGTACATTTTTAGAGGTGTATTATTTGTTACTATATTTTTTATTCAACATAAGTTTCTGCAAGAAACGCAATTGGTCTGCAAAGTAAATACTTTTTTCCGGATTTTTCAAACTTAATTGACTTATAATTTCGTAAGCCTTGTCGAATCGGCGCTGCTTTATATAGATTTTCGAGAGGCTTTCGCTCAGAGGCGAGTCGGCAGCCGGGCGCGGAGCGTGGTGTTCGCGGGAGCGGCGGTCGGGAGCGGTGTGTGCGTCGGCTGCAGGTGTGCGCTGGCTGTCGAGGAATGCTTCGAGCCGCCGGTCCTGGTCGCCGAGTGGCTGGGCCGGAGCGGCAGACGGGTCGTCGTGCTCGCGGGCAAGCACCGACGAATAGTCGGGCACAGGATTGAATATTAAGCGCTCAAGGAGAGCCTGCTCACGCTCATCGATTTTGCCGTAGGTGTCGAGGAAAGTCGAGATGGCGTCGTCGGTGGTAGGAGTGACGTTGGTTTCTTCCGGGGGATAGAGCGAGGCGAGACGCTGTCCATCGGGGTCGATGAGACGCATGAGCGAATCGCCGTCGGGGGCATTTAGGGCCACGCAAGCAGAGAGCCGGGCGCGGCGTTCGGGCGCCATCTCGGCGCCGCATCTTTTGAGCTCCAGAGCAGCCGGCAGCGAGAAGAAGGGATAGGCGGCGAGCATGGCGTCGGTCAGTTCCGGCGTCGGGGCGGCATCGGAGCGGAGCGTTTCGATAAATTGCTGTAGCGTGGCGTCCATGGTTTCGATGATTGGCGGGTGATTACCAGTTGCCGAGGGTGGCGTTGAATATGAGCTGCACGAGCTCCTCGCTAATCTGCTGGCAGAGCTCGTCCTGGACGTCGGTGAGCATCTGGGAGCTGTCGAAGTCGCGGTAGGCCGTGAAGCTCTGGTCCACGTCTTTGTTTTCGGCCTTGTTGTCGGTGTATTTTATTCTTACGCCGATGGTCAGGCGGGTGCGCGATGCGTATGCGTCTTCGGTCACGGCCTGGGGCGTGAGATAATATTGCGTAATCTCGCCTTCGAGCACGAGGTCGCTCTTTCCGTCGGTGGTCTGAAGCTTGGTATTGGTCGAGATGTAGTCGAGCAGTTCGTTTTCAAATGTCTGCTGGAGCGGTGGATAGACAAGTGCGGCACGTATCGGGAAGTTTGCCACGTGGATTGTCTTATAGATACTGTAGTCAATTGCCGAGCCATTGAAAGTGTAGCGGGGCACGCATCCGTAGGTGACCAGCATTAGCGTCAGGCACACCGGAAGCAGAAATAGGAGTTTTCTAATCGGTTTCATCATGGCAAATTTACTTATTATCCCGCTAATGCGCAATAATTCAGAGCGGCGCCACAGGCGGAAGCGCGTCGGGGAGCGGCGAAACTATGCGCCACGGGCGCGGATAGAGGTTGTTGGAGCGATTGCCGATGTTTTTCACGAATCCCAGCGGCAGATGGCGGTGGGTGAGCAGTACGTGGCCCCGGGGAGCCTCGGCGGGCAGCTCCGGAGCCTCGCCCCTAAGATAGCGGAGGGCCTGACGGCGGTCGATTTCAATCTCGGGAAACGCCCCGCGACGATAGGCGCGACTCAGAGCGAGCTGCTGCGAGGGAACGGCATCGCGCCCCTTCACGGTAGCGACTTCGAGCCGCGGGTGCTCCCCGGCTATCTGCTGCGGGAAGATGGCCGTCAGTCTGTCGGCTTCGGCTTCAATTTCCGCTTCCCATTCGGGCGCGAGCCATGAGGCTGCCTGAGCTATGAGGGCGGCGGTCTGTGGCGACGTTTTGGCGGCCGGCCGGCGACGGTCGGAGCGACGACGGGTGTTGCGGGATGCCGATGGCGCGTGAAACGCCTCGTCGCCCGGCTTGCGGACCACGGCCATGAACAATCCTTCGCCTTCGGTTCGGCCGGGAATGAAGCGGTAGGCCGGGAAGTCGGCATCAAGAGCCGGCGCTATGCCCCACGCCGGGTCGATGGCCACGCCTACCGGCTCGGCGGCAAATGTGTCGATGAGCCAGCGCACGTTTTCTTCGTTTTCGCGGCGGTTGAAGGTGCAGGTGCTGTAAATCAGATAGCCTCCGGGGCGCAGAGCAGGCCAGATGTTTGAGAGAATCTCGCGCTGAAGGGCCGCGCATTGCTCTACGAGCCTCGGCGACCACTGCGCTACGGCGTCGACGTCTTTACGCATCATCCCTTCGCCGGAGCAGGGCACGTCGGCCGCCACAATATCAAACGCCGCATCCATGGCAGCAAAGCGGGCGGTGTCGCCCGAGGTCACGATGGTCAGCGGATAGCCCTGCTTGGCAAGGTTTTCGCGAAGCACGGCAGCCCGCTGCGGCACAAATTCGTTGGCCCATACCACACTTCCGGGCGGGAGAGCGTCGATAGCCGCACCGGTCTTTCCTCCGGGTGCAGCGCAGGCGTCGAGATAGGCTACCGGACCGTCGGCGTCGGCACACAGACTGCGCACCACCGGGCCTATAAACATCGACGAAGCATCCTGAACGTAGTAGGCACCCTGATGCATCAGCGGGTCGAAAATAAACGCCGGACGCGATTCGAGATAGCGTCCGCGCGGTGCCCAGGCGACGTGGCGCGCGTCGTCGCGCCATCCGCCTTCGGGCTCTTTGGCCGCGTTGAGGCGAACGGATGTGACGGGGTCAAGCGCCAAAGCCTCCGGCAACCCCGCGAATAGCGTGGCGCCGGAGCCTTGACTTAATGATTCGATAAACCCTTCCGGGAGATTCATCACTGAGAGTGGTTAGATCGACAGACGACGGAGCGTGTCAAGCAGTGTACGGTTGATGGGCTTGTCGTTTTTGATGGCCTTGGTGAAGGGTACGTAGACGATATTGTCGTTCTTGATACCAATCATCACGTTGCGCTGGTCGTCGAGCAGAGCGTCGATGGCAGCTGCACCCATGCGTGAGGCAAGGATGCGGTCGTGGGCCGTAGGCGATCCGCCGCGCTGCAGATGACCGAGAATCGACACGCGCACGTCGTAGCCAGGATATTCGTTTTTCACGCGCTGAGCCAGACCCATGGCGCCGCCGGTAACGGGGCTTTCGGCAACGAGCACGATCGAAGAGTTTTTGCTCTTGCGGAAGCCGTTCTGAATCAGTTCGGCCAACTGGTCGACCTCGGTTGAAATCTCGGGGATAATGGCAGCTTCGGCGCCCGAAGCGATAGCGCCGTTGAGAGCAAGGAAGCCGGCGTCGCGGCCCATGACCTCGATAAAGAAGAGGCGCTCGTGGCTGGTGGCTGTGTCGCGGATTTTGTCGACACACTCCATGATGGTGTTGAGCGCCGTGTCGTAGC
>CAYUYQ010000112.1:0-7029 GCA_964449335.1 uncultured Bacteroides sp.
GACCAACTACAAGATTAACTCCGACGAAGAGAACGTCGACGACGAAATCACCGAAATTCTCTACAACGGTCTGAAGAACGAAATCGGCGACATGTCGCTCACCGACTTCTCGACCACAAACGAGGACATCGGCATGGTGAGCTCGCAAAAAGTAGGTCCGACCGTGGCCAACGACATGCGAACCGACGCCGTGATTGCCGTGCTGCTTTCGCTTCTGGCAATGTTCCTTTACATTCTGGTGCGTTTCCACAACATCGCCTTCTCCGTCGGCGCTCTCGCTGCGGTAGCCTTCACCGCCTTCTCGATTATCGGCTTCTACTCGATATTCTGGGGCCTCTTCCCCTTCGCAATGGAAATCGACCAGTCGTTTATCGCCGCAATCCTGACGGTAATCGGTTATCAGATCAACGATACGGTGGTAGTGTTCGACCGCGTGCGTGAAAACATAGCACTCTATCCCAAGCAGAGCTTCTTCACCAACGTCAACCAGTCGATTAACTCGACCCTCGGCCGTACGGTGATGACCTCAGCATCGACACTGCTCGTGCTGCTGTGTATCTTCATTCTCGGTGGCGACTCCATCCGTTCGTTCACCTTTGCAATGATCTTCGGTGTAGTAATCGGCACCCTCGCCACCATGTTCGTGGCAGCTCCCGTCGCCTACCTCACCGACATGCGCCGCAACAAAACCGGCAAAAACGCCAACGTTTAATCCCATCTGACATCTACTGCTTAGTTTAGTTTAAGCAGACCATCACTTGTGCGGACACTCCGATAACCATCCGGAGTGTCCGCACTATCTTTATTTCGCTTGAATCGCAAGAAAAAAGAACCATCTTAGAAAATAGAAATCTCTGAACAAATGCGGCGGCAGGGGCGTTTTAGTAGCAGAAAACAACTAACAAAACATTTTGACTATGAGCACTACTACTAAAAGCATTAAAGGCACTCAGACCGAGAAAAATCTTGTGATTGCCTATCTCGCCGAATCGTCGGCATATACCCGCTATACGTTCTACGCACAGCAGGCCGATAAGGAAATGTATTTTCCCGTTGGTCAGATTTTCCGCGACACTGCCGCCAATGAACTCCACCACGGCAAAGTGTTCTTCAAGTTCCTCGAAGGAGGTTCGGTTGAGGTACCCATGTCGGCCGATGCAGGCGTAATTGGCACAACCGCCGAGAATCTTGCCACCGCTGCAAAAGAAGAACTGTATGAGGGCGTAGAGCTCTACACTGCCGCAGCTGAGGTTGCCGACAAAGAAGGCTTCCCTGAAATCGCAGAGCACTTCCGCGCAATCGCAACCGTCGAGGCCCGTCACCGTGCCCGCTTCGAGCGCTATCTGAAGCAGGTGCAGGACGGCACGGTATGGAAACGCGACACTCCCGTCACCTGGCGCTGCCTTGTGTGCGGCTACGAAGAGACCGGCACCGAGCCTCCCATGCCCAAATGCCCCGGCTGCGACCATCCCTATCAGCACTACATGGCCATCGACGAGGCCGACGAATAATCGTCATGCAGCAAAGATTATAACGATAAAACGACTATACTACCAACTGCCCGTTAGATAGCTTCAAATAACACACAATTATCTTGAGAAGCCGGTGTGCCAAAACCAAAATTTTGACACACCGGCTTGTTTTATATCCGTATGGCGAGGGAGCGTCAGAATGGTTCGGATGGTAGGCGGCGGAGGTTGAGGCTGATGGGAGCATACCTTAGTATGTGACCGAAGCCGAAATCTACGCCAACGACCCAGACGGGCCGTTATGACACACCCTCTTTTTTACTGAACGAGCACCGACAGGTCGGTCGGAATGGTGTTGCGCTCGATAATGGCGTTGCGCACGCGCTCGAGCCGGAAGTTGTAGCGGTTGGGGTGGAGTGCGGGATAGTCCGACGAAAGTCTCACTTCGTTGTCGGTGATTCGCAGGCCGTCGACCGATTTAGCGTAGACCAGCGGAGCGTCAAACGCCACAAACACATTGTCAGTGATATTGATGCCTGGCACATCCGGGCCGCCGTGGAAGTACTCGCGCTGCCCTTCGAGATCGGGAATCTCGGGATAAATCGAAATTACGGCCTCGGTAAACTGGAACATGCTCGTCAGATTGTTGATGAAATGATTGCGGCTTATCAGCACATCGCGGCAGGCGCCGGTCTCAAACCATCCGTTGCAGTCGCCGCAAAGCAGAATGGCTGAGCCCGACACGTGGTCAAACACATTGTCGACACACACCACGCTGCGCGGCGTGCTGAACAGCGCTCCGCGTGCGCGGTTGTTCTCGACCACATTGTCGGAGAATATCACCCGCGGTGTCCAGCGGAGATTCTCGATGCCCACCGGCGTCGAGTCGGGGAGCGACACGGGATAGCGCAGCGTGATGCTGAATTCTTTTGCGCCATGGTCGGTGGGAGTCCCGACGGGTTCTATCGACTCGATGACGTTCGTCTGGCCGAAACGCTCCATGGTGCGGCTTGCGACAAGCTGCACCGTGTCGCCCGGCTCACCCCACTTGAATCCGTAGCTCTGATTGTGCATATAGCGGCCGGTCAGCGTTCGGCCGTCGGCCGACGTCACCCGAAGGTATGTGCCGTGGACGTTGATGGCATCATCCATCATCCCCTCATATTGGCCGCCGTGCGAGTCTATCAGGCCCTCGCAGCCCGAAAAGTGGGTGGCGTCGGCCTGAGTGGTGAAATAGCGCTTGCTACCGTCGCGCAGACACACGCCGAACTCTTCGAGAGTGATATTTTTGCACAGCTGCGCCAGCAGGCCCATGCCTTCGGCGTAGTGCACTTTGACGTTCTCTACGCGCGTGTCGGTACAGCCGTCGAGAAATATGCCCGGCGTTGGGCGTTCGTAGCCTCGGAGTGCCACGACCGTTCCCGGCGTCAGCCGGCTGTCGACCCAGCGCGGGGCGCGCAGCGTACCGTCGGGATGCTTCACCAGACTGTCGAGCGGCACCCAAAGGTCGCTCGTATTATAAACTATATGATGTGTACGGGCTTCAAACGCTATTCCGGCGCGAGGACTCAGCGTCCAGCCGTCGCCGTAAGTCTCAAATCCGCCCTTGCTGTCAATGCGCCACTTCATCCACGCCTCGGGGCGAAACGTTATACCGTCGGGCCCCGACGACACCACGCGGAGCTGCCCGATGTGGGGATTCTCGAAATCAATCGTGAAATTGCGCAGCGTCAGTTCGCGGCAGCCTATGGCGGCGATGGGCAGCATGCGGCCGTGGAATATGAAGTCAGAGCCGTTGCCATCTATCACCACGTGGCTTTTCGACTCTACCAGCACGCCTATCGTCTTGGGGTTGTCCTGGTCATGATTGGATATGTACAGTTCTTTCACCGGAGCCTTCTCAGGACGGAAATCGTAGCGGCCTATAGGGAAATCGAGCACTACGGTGTCGGTCTCGCGGGCCGGCAGTTTTTCGAGCACGGACGTTATGCGGCGAGGAAGGTCTGACGCGCCCGGCTTCACACCGTGACGGCTCATATCAACCAGCACAACGGATGCCGTCGCACTTTGGGCGGCAACTATCACCGCCATAGCGGCGAGGGCATTTCTTAACGAAATCTTCATGGATATACTTGATAATTTGACTTGGTGCAAAAGTACTCAAAATAGACCGCTTGCTTCCCGCCCGAGATAGTTTACACAATCGGCAATATGTTAATAATACATAAATTTATCGACGCAAGTGTTAATTTGACGCTCTGATTCGTGATTGCAACGATGACCCGAAGCCCGCAATTTGCTTTTACGCCCGGGATTTTGTAATTTTGCATCAATTCCACGGAGGGGGCAGTCGCTTCCTCCATTTTATTTGCCTCAATATGATTGACAAGCAACTTCTGAAACAGGAAATAGAAAAAGTCCTCGCGGACACCGACCTATTTCTGGTCGACCTTACCGTGAGCCGCGACAATACGATAGTGGTCGAAATCGACTCCCTCCGCGGCGTCGACATCGACGACTGCACCCGTCTGACCCGTCAGATTGAGGAGACATTCGACCGCGACGTCGAGGACTACGAACTCGAAGTCGGCTCTGCCGGCCTCACTGCGCCCTTCAAAGTGCGCGGCCAGTATGAGAAAAACATCGGCAACGAAATCGAGGTGCTCACACGCGACGGCCGCAAACTCTCCGGCGTGCTGACGGCCATCAACCCCGAAGGCACCGTCTTCACCATGACCGTAAAGGAAAAGGTGAAAGAGCCCGGCAAAAAGCGCCCCGTGACAGTCGACCGACCAATCGACATGGCTGTAGCCGACACCAAGACCGTGCGCTACCTCCTCAACTTCAAATAATCTCCGAATTAAATCAACCTACAATATACTTTCATCAAAATGGCTAAAAAAGAGGAAGCTCCCAACATGGTGGAGCGCTTTGCCGAGTTCAAAGAGCTTAAGAACATCGACAAAACCACTATGATAAGCGTTCTCGAGGAATCGTTCCGCAATGTGCTCGCCAAGATGTTCGGCACCGACGAGAATCTCGACGTAATCATGAACCCCGACAAGGGCGACGTGCAGATTTTCCAGAATCTCACCGTTGTGCCCGACGGCGAAGTGACCGACCCCAACATGGAAATCAGCCTCTCCGACGCCCGCGCTGACTCCGACCCCGACGTCGAGATTGGCGAGGAACACACCAAAGAAATCATCTTCGCCGACTTCGGCCGCCGTGCTATCCTCACCTTGCGCCAGACCCTCCAGTCGAAGATTCTCGACCTCCAGAAAGAGGCCATCTACAATAAATTCAAGGAGCTCGAAGGCGAGCTCGTCAGCGGCGAAGTCTATCAGACATGGTCGCGCGAGACCCTCCTGCTCGACGACGATAAAAACGAACTCCTCCTCCCCAAGAGCGAGGCCATTCCCGGCGATTTCTTCCGCAAGGGCGAGACCGTCAGAGCTGTCGTGAGCAACGTCGACAACAAAAACAACAATCCCAAAATCACCGTTTCGCGCACCAGCGAGAACTTCCTGCGCCGTCTCTTCGAGATTGAGGTGCCCGAAATCCACGACGGCCTCATCAACATACGAGCCGTTGCACGCATCCCCGGCGAACGCGCCAAGATAGCCGTCGAGAGCTACGACGACCGCATCGACCCCGTAGGCGCATGCGTGGGCGTCAAAGGTTCGCGAATCCACGGCATAGTCCGCGAGCTGCGCAACGAAAACATCGACGTAATCAACTACACCAACAATCCCTCGCTCTTCATCCAGCGCGCCCTCAGCCCTGCTAAGATTTCGTCGATTCGTCTCGACGAAGAGGAGCGCAAGGCCGAGGTGTTCCTGCGTCCCGAAGAAGTTTCGCTTGCCATCGGCAAAGGCGGCCTCAACATCAAGCTCGCCTCGATGCTCACAGGCTATGTGATTGACGTCTACCGCGACTCCGACGAAATGGACGAGGACGATATCTACCTCGACGAATTCAAGGACGAAATTGATGAGTGGGTAATCGATGCACTCAAAAACATCGGCTGCATCACCGCCAAGAACGTCCTCAACACTCCCCGCCAGATTCTTATCGACAAGGCCGACCTTGAGGAAGACACCGTCGATCAGGTTATCCGCGTCGTGAGAGCCGAATTCGAAGACGACGACACCGAGGTCGAGGCCGACGAAACGCCCGACACCGCCGACGACTCCCAGCCCGCGGAAGCCTGAAACACATCATCAACTCACTCAAGTAATCTCTAAACCCCTTTATGGCCGGAACTAAAATAAGTAAAGTAGCAAAAGACATCAACGTATCGATAGCTACGGTGGTGGAATTTCTGCAGAAGAAAGGCATAGAAGTCGACAACAATCCCAACACAAGGATTGACGACGACGCCTACCGTCTGCTCATAAAAGAATATAAGCCTGACTTCGAACTCAAACGTCAGGCCGACAAGAAAATATCCGAGCGCGACCGCGAGAAAGCCAAAGCCTCGGCTCCGGCGAAACCCGAAGAGGTCAAACTGGAGGTCAAGCCCGCTCCCGGACCGCGCATACTCGGCAAAATCGACCTGTCGAGACCGCGTCCGCAGGCTCCGGCCAAGCCCGCCCCTGCTCCTGCTCCTGCAGCCGAAAGCAAGTCCGAGAAGCCGAAAGCACCCGAAAATCCTCCGGTAAGAATCGAAGTAAAAGTTGAGGTGAAGAAACCCGAAGCCGAGAAACCGGCGCCTCAGAAAGCTCCCCAGCCCGCCCAGCCTAAACCCGCCCAGCCTAAGCCCGAGGCCACTAAACCTCAGGCTCAGCCCGCTCCGGCTCCGGCGGCTAAAGAGCCCGTCAAGGAAGCGTCCAAAGCGCCCGCCACTCCAGCGGCCGCTTCCGCTCCCGCTCCGGTAAAACCGGTCGCCGAGAAACAGGCCCCAGCGCCCGAAAAGCCTAAAGCCGACGCTCCCGACGACAACTTCATTCCCACCTCCGTCAAAGGTGGTCCGTCGATCAACGTCGTAGGCAAAATCGACCTCTCAGCCATAAATCAGTCGACCCGTCCCAAAAAGAAATCCAAAGACGAAAAGCGCGGCTCGCAGCGCTCTTCGCAGCCCGGTCAGGGCGGCGCCCAGCAGCCCTCAGGCGACCGCAAGAAGCGCAAGCGCATCGGCGGCAAAGAGAAAGTAGACATCGAAAAGACATCGGCCCAGACCCTCGGTCAGGACGAACCGCGCCGCGGTGCCGGCCAGAAAGGCCATGGCGGCGAACGCAACCAGGGTGGCGGCGAACGCAATCAGGGTGGAGGCTCGCGCCGCAGCGAGCGCCAGCGCCGACCGGTCCACACCGAAGTCAACGAAGAGGACGTACAGAAGCAGGTAAAAGAAACCCTCGCCCGCCTCACCAACAAGGATAAGGGCCAGAAGAAAGGCGTCAAGTGGCGCAAGGAGAAACGCGAAGCCAACGCATCGCGTGAGCGCGAAGCCCACGAACTCGAAGCAGCTGAAAGCAAGGTGCTCAAGCTGACCGAATTCGTCACGGCCAACGATCTTGCTTCGATGATGAATGTACCCGTCAACCAGGTCATCGGCACC
>CAYUYQ010000113.1:0-4913 GCA_964449335.1 uncultured Bacteroides sp.
TTAGCCGATGATGGAAATGGTGGCGGCTGAGTTGTGGCTGTCGCGGTTGACGCTGATTTGGACGGGGATTTGCTCACGGAGCTCGTCGACGTGGCTGATTATACCGACATGGCGGCCTACTTTTGAATGGAGGGTACGAAGGGTGTTGATTGCTCTGCGGAGATATTCGCTGCTGAGACTGCCGAAACCTTCGTCGATGAAGATTGTGTCGGAAGCAACGCGGTCGCCGATGTCGGAGAGAGCAAGGGCGAGAGCAAGCGAAACGAGGAAGCTTTCGCCGCCGGAGATTGTGGTGCATGGGCGGCACGCGTAGCCTTGATATGCGTCTTCGATTGAGATGATAAATGTGCCGGGCTCGACCTTGAGCTGATATCGGTCGGAAAGCGATGCCATGTAGTGGTTTGCGGAATGGATGAGAGAAGCAAGGACGTAGCTTTGCGCTATTTTGCGGAATTTTGCACCGGTTGCATCGCCAATCAGCGCGTTGAGTTTTTCCCACGGCGCTAATTCGTCGGTCAAGCGGTTGACGGCCTCTATCTGATCGGCACGCAGTTTCATGTTCGTGTCGTTATCGGCAAGTTGTTGCCTTAGAGAGCCGGTGGTCTCGTCGAGCTGACGCAACTGGCGCTCGGTGGCGTCTAAGGTCTCAATGATTTCCTCAGGGTTAGTATCGGCGAGTTCGACCGGTTGATGAGCGAGAAGTTCGTCAAGCTGAGCGTGGAATTGCTTGAGAATGGTCTCACATTCGGCAACCCGCCCGATCGCTTCGCTAACTCGTTGGGACGTCTTCTTTATTTCAAGCGTTGAAAGCATAGACAGTTCTTTAAGTCGATTGAGGTCGATGTCGGGTTGCGAAGCGAAGAACGCACGGAGGATTTCGTCCGAATCTTTTTTACGATTGATAGCAAGAGTGCGACGGTCGGACGACGATTGAATCTGAGAACGAAGTTGACTGATGGCCTCTCCCGGACTTTCATTATAAGATGTGTGGCGTAAGGCTTTGACATCACCAAGCGGCGCATAGAGTTGGACAAGTGTTTCGATTCCCGCCTTAATCTCCGACAAGCTTTTATCGCAAGCCGACAAGTCGGATGTAAGAGTGCGCAGTTGCTCAACTGCCGAGTTATATATGGTAGCCTTCTCGGCTATCTCCTTATTAATAATTGTGAGGCCGGATTCAGTGCGCTCATACGCCGAACCATTAAGCAGTGCGGATAGTCTGTTCTGTGCATTGGTGATGTTCTCTGAAGCAGTCGCGGCGAGACTCAATGCCTTCTCGCGGGCAGCTTTAGTCGCAGCTACTTTCTCACTGATATCCTCAAGCTGTCGGCGATTTTTTTCAAGGACAGTCCGGATGGAGTCGACCTTTCTGCGCTGCGCGGACACAGCGGCTTCGGATGCGCGAGCGTCTTTGAGTTTGCAATCGAGTACGGCCAATTTCTTTTCGATATCGGCAATCATATCCTTCAGCACGACATCGGAGTCGACCGACAGTTTAACCGTGGTATCTGCGCCGAATGCTGCTTGAGTCAACATTGATACCTCGCATGCGCTACTATTAAGTAAGGCACTATCTTCAGCCGACTTTCTGTCGCGGCGGATACTCTCGTCGGCCACTTTTATCTCAGCTCCAAGTCTGTTATGCCCGGCAACGAAGCGTTCATATTCGCAATCGGCAGTATTAAAGGCTGATTCAGCCGCCTGTAGAAGTTGATTGATGACTTCCTGATGTGGAATCTCGGTTACTTTCTGCATGCATACCGGACAACAATCTCCGACGTGGAGATGCGAGCGCATAGCCACGGCCCACTTGTCGACCGTGTTTTTCTGATTGTCATAAATCGCCTTTAGCGAATCGCGCCGGTCTCTGAGCGCGGTCAGTTCTGTCTGCGCGTGGCTATACTGCTTCCGCTTTTCTGCAAGAATTCTGTCGCGACGCACAATATCAGCCTTAAGCGATTCGAGGCGAGCATGCTCGCTTACCCACATGCGAAGTGCTCTCAGGGCGCCGTTAGCGTCGTTTTTCT
Organism: uncultured Bacteroides sp.; assembly: GCA_964449335.1. Lineage (GTDB taxonomy): Bacteria > Bacteroidota > Bacteroidia > Bacteroidales > Muribaculaceae > Paramuribaculum. Next base: position 2,028 of record CAYUYQ010000113.1, read on the forward strand.
GTTGCGTCAGACGGTCGCAGTCGGATTTAAGCTTATTAATCTGCAAAGCTTCAAGAGCTGTTTCGCCATCAGTCAACTGTTTCAATTCTTGCTTCAGGGTGTCTGCGGTGGCTTCACATTCCTGAGCGATTTTGTCGAACGATGGTTGCAGTCGCTCGGTCAGGGATTGTGCCAGTCGGGTGGCTTCTTTTTCATGAGATTGCCAGATGTCTTTTTGGCGTGAAATCTGCTCAACAAGTTCCGAGATAAGCGGAGCGGAAGCGTAGACCGATTTATTCGGAGCCTCATTTTCGATAAACTCTCGAAGGCGGTTCTGCTTCATTTCCTTGGCGTTGCGTAATTCTTTGAGGTTGTCTCTATCAGCAAGAATTGCAGCGAAGCGTGGCGGAAACGATGCAGATTCCTGTTCAATAGCGTCCAATTCCCGATTGGCGCTCTCAACCGCAGCAAGCGCCGGACGCGCCTCAGATGTCTCGCTCCACTGAGATATCGTCAGCCTCAATGCAACCATTTCCGGCGAATCAACCACCTTACGAGCGTCGGCCATTTCACATTCGGTTGCCTTTATTTTTGCTTCGATAGCGTCACGCTGCGACAGCCAGTCTTTAGACGCGCGCATCTCGGAAAGCGCGATATTCAGCTGTTTTTTTCGGGCGTCAATTTCATATAACCGGGAATTTATAGCCGTCAGCTCCGCATCGGTTAAAATCCTGATGTCGGCAATTCTACGGCGGGCGTCATCGGCTGCGGTTTTCTTTCCGGAGTATATCTCAAAGACTTTCGCTCCAATCAGGGCATATTGCGAAGCACCGGTAATCTTTTCGAGTATCTGGGCTTTTTCAGAATCCTTGCTGTTGAGGAAGCGTGTAAATTCACCCTGGGCGAGCATGGTTGTACGGCAGAACTGATTGAAATCTACTCCGAGTGCGCGGCTGATGATAGCCTTGTTTTCCTCGCTGCTTTTGGTAACGGCTCCCGTCGAGAGATTGCGTATCTCCCAATTAAGCGTCTTTTTCAATCGTCCGTTAGGTTTATTGTAGGCTCTTGAGGCAGTCCATGTGGCTTCATAGTCAACGCCGTCGTTGCCTGTGAACAGCAGTCGGGAGAAACCTTCGCCGGTGCCGCGGCGCAGGAGCTGACGTGGATTGTCGATGTTGATTTTATCGGTGTTATCGTTCATCTTTCCCTCCATCAGCGTGAGATCCATGCGCGGAGTCGAGGTGAAAAGCGCCAGACAGATACAATCCAGAATAGTGGATTTTCCGGCGCCCGTTTTTCCCGAAATCAAAAACACATCGGCCTCGGCCAGCGGAGAGGCCTGAAAGTCAATCTCGGCATCTTCAATCGAAGCAATGTTGTGGATAGTGAGTTTTCGCAGTTTCATCTGATGGAAGGTATGGTATGATGTGCAATAATCTACAATTGTTTACTCATTCTCTCGGATTAACGATTCGGCTTCCTTGAACGCTTTCAATATGTCATCGGACAGTTCGATTGATTCCGACCGGGCATACAGCTCCAATATCTCACCGGGGTTTAGCTGACGGAACCGGCTGACTGTCATGGCCTGTTCGTGAGTCCCTCCGCTGTAGGGACGTTCGCAGCGAATCAGACAAAATCGATGCCCTTTTTCGCGGCAAAGCTTTTCAGCTTCATTTCTGACACTCGCCGGAAGAAACGAATCAACAAGAACCGAGAGCCTGATATACGCCGAACGGTCGTCGGGCAACTCTGCAAACAGTGCTTTCACATCATCCCACGGTAGCGCTCCGCGCGAAGGGAGGGTGATTAGCGGGTGTGGATTCTCGACTTCGAGAGGGGTTATCTCCGGCTTCTCTCCGTGGCCGCTGATGTCGACAAGGGAAAGCGAGTGGGAATAATCCTCATCGAAGCTGACAGCTATTGGAGTGCCGCTATAGCGTGCGCGACCCGAACTCCCTCTGAGAGTCTGCGGGCGATGAATGTGGCCCAGGGCCAGATAATCATATCCCCGGCCGATATCCTCAAGAGTTATTGCATCGACACCGCCCATGGTGAGCTGCGTGGCGCCTTCGTGTCCCTTGAAATCGCATCCGGCTACGGATGTATGGGCAGCCATGACCACCGGCAGATTATCGCGATTCTTTTCAGCCGTAAGTGCAAGCAAACTCTGATAGAAGCCTTCGGGGAGATTGCGGCTGTAAACGTATGGCACGGCAATGATGAATCCTTTTCCCGGCACTTCAATAATATGGTTTTCCGGGCACTCAGTGTCGGGCAGACCGATTGCATATACATTGAGTTCGCGCCAGGGAGTGCGGAACACTTCGTGTCGCGACGGGCTGTCATGGTTTCCGGCGATAGCAATGGTTGTCATGTCGGGAGACATACGGTGAATCCGAGCTATTGATTCCGAAAACATCCGCTGTACGGCTGCCGACGGCTGCGAGATGTGAAATATATCTCCGCTGATTATCAGTGCGTCGGGCCGGTGCGTGGCAACGGCCGCCTCGATAGCCCGAAGCATCGCTTCGTGCTCTTCGGTGCGGTCGTAGCCATAGAGTGTGTGCCCGAGATGCAGATCGCTTGTGTGGAGGATTTTCATCGCTATGATAGTTAAGCGGCGGACGCTCCGTGGTCCCTTGACCGGGATGTGAGAGCGTCCGCCGATGGTGTCAGATAAAGTTGCTGTTACTTGCCTCCGGTCTGGGGAATGAGCACGTGGAATTCAGCAGCCGTGAATGCATCGTCGCCGTTCACATTATCAAGCATTTCGAGTTTCACGAACTTAGCTTGTACGGGGGCGCTTAGATATACGCGCTGCGGTATCGGGTTGTTTACGATATTGGAGAATTCGCCCGAGGTCTTGGCGGGAGTCCAGGTCTGTCCGTCGGCCGACGTCGAGAA
>CAYUYQ010000113.1:5013-6994 GCA_964449335.1 uncultured Bacteroides sp.
CGGCTCTGATTGATGACGATTCTGATTTCGGTGGCTTTAACAGCCGGGAACATAAGGATACGTTTCTTACCGATGGTCGTGCCTTCAGCTACTTTCACCCAGCCATCGGAGGTGTTGGCCTCAACGTCGAATTTCTCCATGCGCTGGCCCTTGGCGATATCTTCGGCGAGCACAACTGTGTTGATTTCGGCATCGCCTTTCAGTTTCCATGCAAGGTCGCCGGCCGGAGCCTCGACGAGATTGTTGGAGAAACTGGTGTCAATCCAGTTTTTAAGCTCCATAAGGCGGGCGCTGTCGGCGCTTTCGATGCGGCCTTCGCGGTTGGGCGGAATGTTGAGCAGGAGCACAGCGTTGCGTCCAACCGAACGCATATAGATTTCAGCCAGTTCGCGGAGCGATTTGGGCTGCTCTGTTTCATGGAAGAACCATCCCGGACGTATGCTGACGTCAACTTCAGCAGGCCACCAGTGGAGTTTCTTGGCTTTTGCGAGCATGTCGCGTCCGCCCATGTCGGCACTCATGGCGTCGATGCCGAGGGCACGGTTAGCGCTGTCAGCTTCGGCATAAGTCTGAGGGGTGAGGGTAGTGGCGCTCCACTCGGTTTCGCGGCCCTGACCGGCTTCATTGCCGACCCAGCGCACGTCCTCGCCGGTGATAGCCACAACTGCATCGGGCTGCAGACGGCTGATAACGTCGCGGAAACGAACGAAGTCATATTCTTGTTTCTTGCCGTTGGGTCCTTCACCGCACGCGCCGTCGAACCACACTTCGTCGACCTTGCCGTAGTTAGTGAGGAGCTCGGTAAGCTGCTCGACAAACATATCGTTATAGCGAGGCGAATCGCCGTAGGCGGGTGCGTTGCGGTCCCATGGCGAAAGGTAGAGACCGAGTTTCATGCCATATTTATCGCACGACTCACGGAGGGCCTTGACTACGTCGCCCTGTCCGTCCATCCATGCCGACGATTTCACGCTGTGGTCGGTCGTAGCCGTTGGCCAGAGGCAGAAGCCGTCGTGGTGTTTGGCTGTAAGCATCACGAGTTTGAAGCCGGCATCCTTGAGCGTCTTGACCCACTGGTCGGTGTCGAGATTAGTGGGATTGAACACATTGGGATCTTCTGTACCGTCGCCCCACTCGCGGTCGGTGAATGTGTTGACTCCGAAGTGGAGAAATGCGGTCATCTCAAGATCCTGCCATGCAAGCTGTTTGGGCGCGGGCACGAGATTGGAAGCCATTTCGACGCGCTGCTCGAGAGAGGCATCATCCGGAAAGGTGACAACCTTTTCGTATTTCTTCTCTTTTTCACCGCACGAGCAGCACAATGCGGCCATAACGGCAGCAGCTGTAATCAGTCTTGAATATGAAACAGTCATAAGTATGATGGTTTATTGTTTTGGTAATTATCAGTCAATGGGATATGTGAAACGGATAGGATCGTCATACTCTTCCTGGAGTCGTTTGAGTTCCTGCATCATAGTTGCGGTAAGCTCTTCGGTTCCGGGCTGACCGTAGATGTTGTTCATCTCCATCGGATCGTTTTTAAGGTCGTAGAGTTCCCAATGGTCAATATCGTTGTAGAAGTGCATGAGTTTATAGCGGTCGTTGCGAACGCCGTAGTGGCGCTTAACCATGTGCTCGGCGGGATATTCATAGAAACGATAGTAGATAGAATTGCGCCAGTCGGCGGGATGCTCGCCTTTGAGAAGCGGCACGAGCGACACACCCTGCATGTCGGCCGGTTTTTCAACGCCGGCGAGTTCGAGGAATGTCGGGGCATAGTCGATGTTCTGAACCATCTCGTTGATGTCGCCGCGGGCGCTGAGACCTTCGGGAAGCATCATCACGAGCGGGGTGTTGAGCGACTCCTCATACATGAAGCGCTTGTCGAACCAGCCGTGCTCGCCCATGTAGAAGCCTTGGTCGGAAGTGTAGACTACAAGCGTGTTCTTGAGCATATCGTGGTCTTCGAGATATTTGAGGA
>CAYUYQ010000114.1:0-6932 GCA_964449335.1 uncultured Bacteroides sp.
CATGCGCCGCGTGCACAACGTCCGTGTAGGCGAGCGAATGGCCGAACGCATCAAGATGAACGTCGGTTCCGCCCTCACTGACCTTGAAAATCCTCCGGCCGATTTCATCGTCCATGGCCCCAACGTGATGACAGCCCTGCCTATGGAAGTGCCGGTTTCCTATCAGGAAATCAGCCATTGTATCGAAAAATCGATATCGAAAATCGAAGCTGCCGTGCTTGGCGCTCTCGAGCAGACACCGCCCGAACTCTATGCCGACATTGTCAAAAACGGCATCTACCTTGCCGGAGGTGGCGCTCTTCTTCTCGGCCTTGACAAACGTCTGACCGATAAAATCGGTATCAAGTTCCATGTGGCTGAAGACCCGCTGCTGGCAGTTGCAAAAGGCACCGGTGTTGCGCTTAAGAATATCGACAAGTTCCCGTTCCTTATCCGCTGAAAATAAAACTGCTCCGCAGGACACACCGGAATCGTCGACCGGACGTTTCCGGTTGTTCTGCGGACATCGTATTCTAAATTTTAATAGTTGAGGTGCAAAGTCTGATTTACTTTCTGGTAAAGGCTCGACCGTGGATTCTATTGATTATCTACACGGTTGCAGGTCTTACTTTGCTTTTCAGAAACAATCCCTATCAGCACTCGGTGTGGCAGACATCGGCCAACGCCGTGAGCGCATCGCTTTACAACACGTCGAGCGGAGTGACCTCCTATTTCAAACTTCGCGAGATTAACGAGGACCTTTATCGCCGCAATGCGATGCTGGAACTTGAAATCCTAAATCTCAAAAATCAGCTCCGTCACTATGCCGATATGGAGTATGCCGCAACACAGCCCGTGGACTCCTCACTCTCGCGCTACTCTTTCTATCTGGCCCACGTAATCAACAACAGCGTCAACCGCCCGAACAACTATATCACGATTGACCGCGGTGAGCTCGACGGCATACGCCCGGAAATGGGTGTCGTTGACCACAACGGCATAGTGGGAATAGTCAACGTTGTCGGCCCCCACAGCGCCCGAATCATCAGTGTTCTCAACAGCAATCTGCGCATATCATGCAAAGTCAAGGGCTACGAGCAGGTTGGATCGCTTGTGTGGGACGGCAAGAACCCCGACGAAGCCATACTTGAGGAGTTGCCACGCCATGCGGTGTTCAATCCCGGCGATACGATTGTGACAAGCGGTTACTCCACGGTCTTCCCCGAGGGTGTACCCGTAGGCATTGTCGAGCGTAGCCTTGATGACTACGACGAAAACTTTTTTGCCCTGCGGGTGAAATTGTTTACCGACCTGTCGACACTCTCGACCGTGAGGATTATTGCCGACAACATGAAAGAAGAACTCAAAAAGACCGAACAGGACCTCGGTAAAGACTAAACGCATAATCGGATATGAATAAGACCTTCATTGAGCTATTGGCGTTCACGCTGGCATTGCTGCTTGCTCAGGTGCTCGTGTTCAACCACGTGTGTCTGTTCGGAGTCGGCGTGCCGTTTGTGTTTCTTTTCGTCCTGTTGCGTCTGCCTGTCACTCTTTCGCGTGAATGGTGCTACACCATAGCGTTTCTTATCGGCCTGACAATCGACGTCTGCTCCGACACGCTTGGCATGAACGCACTTTCGTGTACGCTTCTCATGGCCCTGCGTCGCCCCGTGCTCCGGCTCTACGTTCTCCGCGATGAAGAGATAACCAATCCCTGCCCCGGCAGTGCCTCCCTCGGTTTCTTTACATATGTGAAATATGCCACGACAATGTCGCTCATTTACTGCATATTCATATTCACCATCGAAGCTTTTACGTTTCTGAATCCGGTGCAGTTGATTCTTCGGATTGTAGCAAGCACCGTGCTCACCTCACTCCTACTGATAGGCATTGACAGTTTAACCGTTAGCCACCGTGAGAAAAGATTATAATCTCGAAAAACGAAAATATGTAATCTGCGGATTTGTCATCGTCATAGTGCTTTTATATATAGTCAGGCTCTTTACCCTGCAAGTGCTCGACGACAAATATAAGGACTACGCCGACTCCAACGCATTCCTCCGCAAAGCCATCTACCCTTCCCGTGGCATCATTTATGACCGCAACGGCGAAGTGGTTGTCTACAATCAGCCGGCCTACGACATCATGCTCATACCGCGTGAGGTCCACGACATGGACACACTCGATTTCTGCTCGACAATCGGAATCACACGCGAGCAGTTCGACAAGCGCATGCGCGATTTGCGCGACAAGCGTCTCAATCCCGGCTACTCGTCATACTCTCCCCAGACTTTCATGCGTCATCTCAACTCGGAGGACTACGGCCGTCTGCAGGAGAAGATGTATCGCTTTCCGGGTTTCTACATTCAAAAGCGAATACTGCGTGAATACTCGCGTCCGGTTGCCGCCAATGTGCTTGGAAATATACGCGAAGTGTCCAATGCCGACATCGAACGCGACCCCTACTATAAGCGTGGCGACTACACGGGCGACCTCGGCGTCGAGAAAAGCTATGAGGAGTATCTGCGCGGCGTCAAGGGCGAGGAAATCCTCATTCGCGATGCACGCGGACGTATCAAAGGCCACTACGAGGACGGCGCACGCGACAAAAGGGCTATATCAGGAAAGAACCTTACGCTTAGTCTCGATATCAAGCTGCAGGAGTATGCCGAAAGTCTTATGGTCAACAAAATCGGTGCGATTGTGGCCATCGAGCCGCACACCGGCGAAGTTCTCGCAATGGTTACCGCACCATCCTACGACCCGGCACTACTCGTCGGGCGTAAGCGCGGCGAGAATTACGCCAAGCTGACCAGTGACCCATACAAACCTCTGCTTGACCGTTCGATAATGGGCGCGTATCCCCCGGGCTCTACTTTCAAGCCGTCGCAGGGCCTCATACTGCTTCAGGAGGGAATCATCAATCTCTCTACAGCTTATCCCTGCTATCACGGTTATATCAACGGTCGACTGAAGGTCGGTTGCCACGGCCATGGGTCGCCCATCCCCCTCAAACCTGCATTGCAGACCTCCTGCAACGCCTTTTTCTGCTGGGGATTCAAAAATATGATTGACCGCCGCAGCAAATACGGCTCGCCCGATAAAGCCTTCGAAGTCTGGAAAAACTATCTGGTTGAACTCGGCTACGGCTATCGTCTCGGTCTTGACGTGCCAGGTGAGAGCCGAGGATTTATCCCCAACGCCAAGTTCTACGATAAAGTCTACGGACAGAACCGCTGGAGCGCTAACACTATCATATCTGTGTCGATTGGTCAGGGAGAAGTACTGGCCACTCCACTTCAGATTGCTAATCTGTGTGCCACAATAGCCAATCGAGGCTATTACATAACACCTCACGTCGTTAAGGAAATACAGGATACCGTCCTCCCTGAGAAATCGCTCGAACGTCATGAGCCGTCAATCGACCGGCAGCACTTCGAGTCAGTGGCTGAAGGCATGCGAATGGCCGTCACCGGCGGCACATGCCGCATAGCCAACCTTCCCGACATCGAAGTGTGCGGAAAGACCGGTACGGCTCAGAACCCTCACGGACGCGACCATTCGGTGTTCATCGGCTTCGCTCCTTACGACGACCCGAAGATTGCAGTCTGCGTGTTTGTTGAAAATGCCGGCTTCGGCGCTACGTTTGGTGTGCCCATCGGTAGTCTTGTAATCGAGAAATACCTCACCGGACAGATTGCTGAAAACAGAAAGTATATTGAGCAACACATGCTCGAATCAAATACAATCATCTACAGTGGAGTCAAGAAACACTAACAAATCAATATTCCGCTTCCTGGACTGGCCTACGGTTATCATCTATGTGATAATGGTGATAGCCGGTGTGTTCAGCATCTATGCGGCCAGCTATGATTTCGATCAGGCTTCAGTGCTCGATTTCGCCGAATTCTCCGGCAAACAGGCCCGATGGATAGGCCTGGCGTTTGCACTGGCACTGATGCTGCTACTGTTTGACGCAAGGATATATGAGAATTATGCCGTTCCGGTCTATATCCTGATGATATTCATCCTGATTGTCACCATTTTCGTTGCGCCCGACATCAAAGGGTCCCGATCATGGCTTGTAATCGGAAGCATGAGTATTCAGCCGGCAGAGTTCGGAAAGTTTGCCACGGCACTCGCGCTCGCTAAGCTGTTCAGCAGCTATGGATTCAAGCTCAATGCCTCAGCTAAAAACTATGCCGAAGCTCTGGGAATAATATTCTTGCCTATTCTGCTGATTCTGGCACAGAAAGAGACCGGCTCCGCACTCGCATATCTATCGCTGTTTTTCGTTCTCTACCGTGAGGGAATGAGTGGCCTGGTGCTCTTAGCGGCACTATGCGCCGTTGTGTTCTTTGTCGTCACGGTTAAATATACCGAAACGATGCTTTTAGGCATGCCCACGGGTGAAGCCGTCGTATTCATGATGATCATGTTTATCATGGTGTGCATGGTAGCCGTTTATTGCAAGCGTTACGTTGAGGCGCGGAATCTGTTTATCGGATATGTTGGAGTGATTCTTCTGCTTATCGGTGTGCGTGCGCTCGGCCTCGATATTCCCGGTATGCCGGTGTTTCTCGTTGCGATAGCCGGAGGATGTGTCTATCTCGCGCTGCTGGCTCTCAGATCGCGTGCGCGAAAACTGCTTATCACGATAAGTGCCGCGGTGCTGTCGGTTATGTTTCTGTTTTTCGTTGACTTTGCATTTACAAAGGTGCTTCAGCCTCATCAGCAGCAACGCATCAGAGTGACTCTCGGCATTGAGGAAGACCTCCTTGGAGCAGGCTACAATGTCAACCAGTCAAAAATTGCCATCGGCTCAGGCGGAATCACCGGTAAAGGTTTTCTCAACGGCACCCAGTCGAAACTCAAGTACGTGCCGGAGCAGCATACCGATTTTATCTACTGTACAATCGGAGAGGAGCAGGGATTTGTTGGCTCGGTTCTCGTACTGCTCCTTTTCATGACTCTGATAATGAGGGTTGTCCATATTGCCGAACGGCAACCGACCGTGTTCGGACGAGTCTATGCCTACTGCGTGGCATCCTATTTCATCTTTCATCTGGCGGTAAACGTCGGTATGGTCATAGGCTTATGTCCGGTCATCGGTATTCCTCTGCCTTTTTTCAGCTACGGAGGTTCATCGCTTTGGAGCTTCACGATTCTCCTGTTTATATTGCTGAGAATCGATGCTGCCCGACGCGACCATCCATCCTACGGATAAAAGACTGTTAATCAATGCATCGAGTCAGTCACACAGAATTTTAATTTGCATCTGACAGAAGCAATTATTATTTTTGCATTTAATGGAAAGTTTGCTCTACATCTGTTTCACCGGAGTCCTTATCGGCATTCTTGTTTCAGCGCCCATGGGGCCTGTGGGAATGTTGGTAATTCAGCGGACCCTCAATAAGGGACGGTTTGCAGCACTTTTCACCGGCATAGGCGCTGCGCTATCCGACGTTGTCTACTGTCTGCTCACCGGCCTCGGTCTATCTTTCATCACCGATTTCATCGAAGCCAATCAGAACATTCTTCAGATTCTGGGCTCGGCTGTGCTGATAGCCTACGGATTCTACCTATTCAGATGCAATCCGTCGCGCGCTCTCTCCCCCGCTACCGTCTCGGCCAATACTTACTGGCGCGATTTCGCAACCGGATTTCTGTTCACTTTCTCCAATCCTCTTATATTGTTTTTTATCATCGGCCTGTTTGCCCGGTTCAACTTCATGGATACCCACTATCAGTACTACCACTACATCGTCGGGTATCTCAGTATCGCCTTGGGTGCTGTGGGCTGGTGGTTTATGATAACGTTTATCATCGATAAGCTACGAGTGCACATTAATGTCCGCTCCATGTGGATTATCAACCGCGTGATTGCACTTCTGCTTACGCTGATTGCCCTCATAGGATTATTCACCGGAATAAGAAACCTTTTATAATACAACCATGACGGAAAAAAATGACCTCAGCCTGTCAGTGCCCTACGTGCCCGAACTCGACAATATCGCTCTTGAAGAAATGTCGCAGGTGCTCGCCGACCGTGGCACTCGCTTCAATGTAGAATGTATCAACTGGAAAAAAGAGTTTCCGTACCATCCGCTGGCCTCATATTCGATTGCCCATTCAGGCAAGTTTATCTATATCGATTTCTTCGTGCGCTGCAACTATCTCCGCGCTGTGACTTCGCAAAATAACGGCCCGGTACATCAGGATTCATGTGTGGAGTTTTTCGTCGAGCCTACCGGCGAACTCCCCTACTATAACTTCGAATTCAACTGCATCGGCACAATCCATGCCGCCCGGCGGATGAACCGCCACGAAGGGACTCCGCTGACAGACGAGCAGCTTGCTTCGGTTGCACGCTTTGCTTCATGCGGCACAAAGCCGTTCAACGAAGTGGAAGGTCTTTTCTCGTGGAATCTCGTGGTGGCAATACCGCTCGAACTCATTGGTCTACATTATGAAGGTAAGCCAATTGAGATGCGTGGAAACTTCTATAAGTGTGCCGACCTGACGGCTGCTCCCCACTTCCTGAGTTGGGCGCCCATCGACACACCGCAGCCCGATTTCCATCGTCCCGAGTTCTTCCGCCCCATCATTCTGGAGTAAGGATTTCGTGAATATGCAACCTAATTTGACTCACGAACGGAGATTTTTCGGTAAAATTTCCGGGAGATATTGCACAAGTCAAATAAAGTCCTTACCTTTGCAGAGCAAAAGAGAAAAATCTGATGCTCAGCTTGGCGATTTAGTGTAGAGGCCTAGCACGCCACCCTCTCAAGGTGGAGACTCGGGTTCGAATCCCGAATTCGCTACACGATGTTAGCTTCCCCATTTCGGGAAGCTAATTTTTATATAAGGCTGTAGGATAAGTAAAAGAGATTTGTTAAATTTGTGATTTACTTCCATACATCTTACGTCATGTCCACACCACTGTTCTC
>CAYUYQ010000115.1:0-6914 GCA_964449335.1 uncultured Bacteroides sp.
GCTGCGGTTGCCCTTTGCAATCATCACCATCGAACCTCCGGCAGCCTGGAACTGATCGACGTAGGAGTCCATACGTCCGGCAGTCGTCGGGCCGAACGAACCCGACGGCATTCCCTTAGGTGTCTTTGCCGGGCCGGCATAGTAGATGGGATGATCTTTGAGATACTGGGGCATCGGCTCGCCGCGGTCGAGACGCTCTTTAATTTTAGCGTGGGCTATATCACGACCTACGATAATGGTGCCGTTGAGCGACAGACGGGTCGATACGGGATATTTTGTAAGTTCGGCGAGGACTTCCTCCATCGGGCGGTTGAGGTCAATCGTCACAACGTTGCCCTCGCCTTCCTTGCGGTATTCTTCGGGAATAAGTTCGCCGGGATTGGCATCAAGTTTCTCAATCCACAGACCCTGCGCATTGATTTTAGCTTTCACGTTGCGGTCGGCCGAGCACGAAACGCCGAGTCCGACGGGGCACGACGCTCCGTGACGTGGAAGACGGATCACACGGATATCATGGGCGAAGTATTTTCCGCCAAACTGCGCGCCGAGACCAATCTTGCGGCTCTCTTCAAGCAGCTGCTTCTCGAGTTCGATGTCGCGGAATGCATGACCCAACTCGTTACCTTTGGTGGGAAGATTGTCGTAGTATTTTACCGAGGCTTTCTTTACGGTAGCCAGATTCATTTCTGCCGATGTGCCGCCGATGACAAACGCGATGTGATAGGGCGGGCAAGCGGCCGTTCCGAGCGTCTTCATTTTCTCTACGAGGAACGGAACAAGCGTTTTGGGATTGATGAGCGCTTTTGTTTCCTGATAGAGATATGTCTTGTTGGCCGAACCACCTCCCTTTGCTACGAATAAGAAATTGTATTCATTACCGTCGACAGCGTGCAGGTCAATCTGGGCGGGAAGGTTGCATCCGGTATTCACTTCATCGTACATGTTCAGGGGAGCATTCTGTGAATAACGAAGGTTGTTTTCGGTATACGTATCGTAGACACCTTTCGACAGACGCTCTTCGTCGCCACCACCGGTATATACATTCTGACCCTTATTGCCATGAATAATTGCCGTGCCGGTATCCTGACAGAAAGGAAGCTGACCTTTTGCAGCTACTTCGGCATTGCGGAGCATTGTCAGCGCTACAAACTTATCGTTTTCGCTCGCTTCGGGGTCTTTCAGGATTTTTGCCACCATCTCATTGTGCTCGCGACGGAGCATAAAGGCGTTGTCGTGGGTAGCCTGACGGGCGAGTACGGTAAGAGCCTCGGGGTCTACCACGAGCATTTCGTGGCCTGCCCAGTTTTCAACTTTAACATAGTCCGATGTCAGCAGATAATATTCCGTGGTGTCGGGCGACATAGGAAACATCTTCTGATACTTAAACGGTTTCGTTGCCATAGCAATAAATTATTGATTATTAAAATTTGAGACTATCGGTTGCACAACATTTCCCGCAACCTGCTTCGAAGCGGCAACGTTGTCATTGCAAATATAAATAATTATCGGTTTACCGACAAACATTATCGCACCGACTTATCGGCCGTGAAACCGTATAAATCACAAACTAATCCCGGCAGCGTCGAATTTATCGAAATCGTGGTCCGTGATGCCGCTGTCTTTAAGGTCTACACCTTCATTGTGGTCGGTGAGATAAAGCAGTGTCGAGGGCTTGTAGCGGTCAGAAGCAACCGACTGCCATCCTTTGCGGCCGGGCCATGATATGCCTGCGAGATCCATAGCCGTGTGGAAAAACGATGCGCTTGTCGCAACCTGTTTGTCACTGTTGGTCTTCAGAGCCTTTACTCTGCCGGGCAGTGCATCTCCGTAGCCTTCCGACACCCACGCCAGAAGCGGTACGTGGACCTGATAATAGCTCGGAACGGGTGACGCATGCAGGAATAGATTTCTATCGTCATCAAATAAATCCTCGCCGTGGTCGCTCGTGTAGAGCATTGCCGAAATACCCGGACGTTTTTTCATCACTTCGATTATATCGGCCAATACATCGGCCGTGTAAGCAACCGAATTATCATAGGCATTTACGAGACATTCACGACAATCGCGGTCGACTTTCACCGGCGAATCAGGCAGATACATAGCCGTTTCTTCGGGATAGCGGTCATTGTAATTGAAATGCGACCCGTAGGTATGCAGCACTATCAGCTGCTTTTTGGGTTTGCCGGCGAGTATTGAGGTCAGCGGTGCGAGAAGAGCTTCATCATAGGCCGTACGGTCATCGCTCACGCTGAGATTGTCTTTGAGAAATATCACCGTATCGGCTTGCTCGCCCATGAAATCTATAAACGAATGGTTGCGTCGCTGGTTTGATATATAGGCAGTTGAAAAACCGGCCTCTTTAAATGCGGCAAGAATGCCTTTAGTCGAATATATGCTGTCGTTGAATGTAGTTGCATCTATCGGCGACATGAGCATCGGCACGCTTTTATGCGTAGTGTTTGACTGGCTGAATGCCTTTGGAAAGGCCACTAATCCCGTATCAGCCGCAAGCCTAATGTTATTACGACGGTCATATCCTGTCAGCTGCCAGCTATCGGCGCGCGATGTCTCACCAATCACCAAAACATAGAGCTCGCTAAGCTCCGAAGGATGCGTCGAGACAGCATTGAATTTATAGCTTTCCGATGTCTTATGATAATTGCGTGTCAGATACGTGCGCTTGACAGCGAGATACAGATTATACCCTACGTTGAGTGGATATATGTCGTTGAGAGGGCGGAACGGACGCGATGAAAAGAAGGAAGCCATGTAGCATATCAGGCCTAAACATATCACGATAAGGCTGTAGAGGCGGTTGCGGCGCACTGTCTTTGCCGGAAGGCGGAATTTCCTTATGCAGGCTATCACAGACATGACCAGCGGAGTAAGGTAGACGACGAACACTACAATAAGTATCGGAAGCATAGCGTCGAGTAATTCTGTAGCCTCGCCCACGTTGGTCGTCACCATATTGAGCAGCATATCCACGGCAATCACCGAGCGACCATAGATGTAGAGCAATACAATCTGAAATCCGGCAAAGAAACTGAAAATAAACATCCACAGTCCTGAACGTCCGACGTTGCGGCTTATCGACATCAGCAACCAGTAGACTCCGGCCGGCAACACGATATTAGTAATGCGTTGCATGACCGACAGATTTTCGGTTATCGATAGCAGTATGTTGGGAATAAGGCATGAGAGGATAATCCATACCATCAGGAAAGATAGGTAGCCTATTGAATTGCGTTTCATTGTCAGAATGCTTCGTTAATGCTGAATATGAATGATGTTTCACCCCGGCCGAAACCGAAATCGACGCGCACATTTGTACGCGCTTTGAACTCCCAACGATAACCTATGCCACCGTTGGGCAACACATGACGGAACCTGAATGCCGAAAGACGCGGATAGACCGTGCCTGCGCCAAGCCATACGGCCACGCCATTGCGACGCCAGACGTGCTGACGCAGTTCGAGCGTCACGTCAGACTCACCTTTATCGCGGAAACGTCCGTCGTAGTAACCGCGCATCGTACTGCTTCCACCAAACGTCGACAGCTGACTCCACGGCACCCGACCGTAGCTTAGACGGCTGTGAAAGGCGCCGGCAAGTACGGCTCCTTTCCAGACAGGTCGATAGCCATACAGGCGCACGTCGGAATACCCGAAGTCACCCGACTGATTGCAAAGGAATGACGGATAGAAACGCTGCTCGAATGCGGCATAGACGCCACGGGTAGCAGCCGTCAGATTATCGCGTGTATCATATTGGAGTCTGAATCCGGCTCCGGCCGTCGTGGTGTTGAGTTTTTCTCCCTGCCAGCGATAGAACTGCTCCGGCTCGATAGCTTCGGCAACCGTGCGCTGGAACTCCAATGCAGGCCCTACGTAAAAACTCTTCCCGACACGAAACAGGAAATCCACACTGGCTTTCAGGTAAAGTTCGCGAAAATCAGTGTAGTCCTTGGCATTATTTCCCGCATCGTAACCTATGCCCCAGAACCTCCGGGGAAAAGAATAGAAATATACATTATAGTCGATACGGCGGCGGTCGCCGGTGAATCTGTGATCTCCACGCAGGCCAATCATCCAGAAACCGGCGGTAGAGATATCGCCATAGAGCGAAATGTTTGACGGAGGCGTCACTGTGTCGGCAAGATTCTTCCTGTAAAACCCCGCAGCGACCAGTCCGAGTCCGAGCTTTGTGTCCGACGAATAATGCGGTCCACCGATTACGCTGAAATCAAACCGTTTGTTTTGCTTCTCCTTGTTCGAGTCCTTAAAATACTCCAGAACCCGAGCTACCACTCCTCCTTTCCTAACCGATGATGTATCCGAAGTGCCGACATCCGCACCTGAAGCAGGCAATGTCGCGTAATCCACTGCGGCCTCAGCTGAAAATGAAACGATTATGAAGGTTATGATAGTTACGACAATCTTCTTTATAAGCATAATCAGGATAAATTTGGCTCTCGCAACGCAACAAATTCGTCACGGCCTACTCGCAACAATGAAACGAAAGTCAATATTATTTCGATGCAAAATTACTCATTTTCATCGTGATTGCAAATTCGGATAATTATTGTCGTGTTTGAAAAAAGAAATTTGCTCGTTATATTTGTTACATATTAAACAGAGATTTTTTTTACAAGCCTATCAGTGTATATATGCGAAAATTTTTAAGCATCATACTCGCCTCGACCGCTGCACTGTCGTCTGGGGCACAGACCGTAGAAATGATTCGCTACGGCAATTTCAACAATTGGGTAACCCGTGAGATTAAGGAATCTGCCATCATTGGCGGTGAAACGATTGCATTATATGAAATCGGACCGACCCAGACAATAGTGGGTGCGAAGCCGTATAGCAACGGTGATTCGCCATGGGGCACGAGCAATGTCTATGCGAAAGTTTCGGGCATCACCAAAGTCTCAACCTCTGTATTTCCGTCGGGTCGCGGCGCCGACAATAAGTGTGCCAAACTGACATCGCGCATTGAGCGTGTAAAAGTGCTCGGTCTCATAAATATGGATGTGATGGTATCAGGCTCTATATTTCTCGGCGAAATGATTGAGCCGGTCACTTCCACGAAAAATCCATACGCAAAGATGGAAATGGGTATGCCGTACACAAAGCGGCCCAAATACCTCGTGTTTGATTACATGGCTGATATCCCGCTCCACGACAATCGCATAAAAGCAAGTGGATTCGGGTCGCCCAAAAAAATTCCGGGTCGCGATGAAGGCGTGGTTTTTCTTTTCCTGCAGCGTAGGTGGGAAGATGCGGATGGAAACATACATGCTAAGCGCGTGGCTACCGCCGGCGAAGCCTTCACCCGCAGCACGCCATGGGTCAACGGCCATAAACTGCCGCTGATGTACGGTGATATTTCGGCTTCACTTCCCTACCCCTGGCTGGCACTCCGAAACGGCGAAAACGCGTACTACGCCCGCAACTCACGCGGAGAGATGCGCAAAGTGATGGAAGAAGGATGGGATAGCCCCGATGCACAGCCTACCCACGTGGTCATGATGTTTTCATCGGGTAACGGTGAGGCCTATGTGGGATGTCCCGGACTGACTGTCTACGTCGACAACGTCGGATTCGGTTTCTGATTATTCCTATTGACATCGGTGCAGACACCGTGCTTCCACAATCCTGCGATAAACATATCAAAAAACAAAATTCCGCCAATAACTTTCAAATTAAAAAAAATAAGCCTACCTTTGTACTCGCTAAATGTAATCAGCATTAGGAGCGATGCTCGAGTGGCTGAAGAGGCACGCCTGGAAAGCGTGTAGTCGTCAAAAGCGGCTCGCGAGTTCGAATCTCGCTCGCTCCGCAAAAGAGAGGACACAATCCTCTCTTTTTTAGACCCAGCTTAATAATTCGGAGTAACACTCCAAAATATTCGGACAAACGCTATAGATTATTAGGATTACAAATCCGGTTAATTTAAAGTTCTACCTTGAATAAATTAAAGTAACACTTCGAAATCTATTATCAACATGGAGAATTATAAACCGAGATTACTTTCTTCACAAATAAAGGATGCGGAGCTTTTTTACCCCGTAATATTGATTACAGGTCCGAGGCAATCGGGCAAAACCTGTCTTTGCAGGCATCTTTATCCCGATTATCACTACGTGAGTCTGGAACATATTGTAACCAGAACGGCTGCAATTGAAGATCCGGTTGGTTTTATTGAGGACCTCGGAGCTCATGTTGTCATCGATGAGGTACAACACGTGCCGGAATTACTCTCCATGATTCAAGTCCGCGTGGATGAAAATAGAAACCGCCGTTATATCCTTACCGGAAGCAGCAATTTCTCGTTATTGAAAACCGTCACACAGTCATTGGCGGGTCGGGCAGCTCTCTTTACCTTACTCCCCTTCTCTTTTAAGGAGATGGATAAAAGTGAGCTTGACAATTCTATAGAAATGCTCTTGTGGCAAGGTCAATATCCCGGAGTTCTTGTAAATCACGATGCTCCACGTCGTTTTTACAGGAATTATTATAATACTTATATTGAAAGGGATCTACGTGACCTACTAAGGATTAAGAATCTCCTCGAGTTTGACAAGTTTGTAAGATTACTGGCAACCCGGGTCGGTTCAGAATTCAACGCCTCGTCCTTGGCACGTGAGGTAGGTGTCACTTCCAAGACAATTTCAGAGTGGTTTTCTATGTTGGCCACTTCCTATATTGCATTTCAGTTGCCACCATATTTCAATAACCTTGCTAAAAGACTCACCAAAATGCCTAAGGTCTATTTCTATGACACAGGACTTTTGTGCTATCTCCTAAAGATTGCAAGTTATGAACAATTGGAGTCCCATCCTTTGAAAGGAGCAATTTTCGAGAATATGGCAGTATGCGAGCTGATTAAAAATCAATTCAACAATGATC
>CAYUYQ010000116.1:0-6853 GCA_964449335.1 uncultured Bacteroides sp.
TCCTCAGCGCCAGCTTGCGCTCAAAAGTCTCTTTTAATTGTTCCTGAGTAATCATATCGATTATTGGTGACGGGTTAATATTCGGTTTTGCGGCTGCAAAGTTAGTAAAAATCGGTCAATCTTCATCTCACGACTTCAGATGCGGGGTCAGGAGTTGTACATCTGCTCAATACGGTTGGCATAGCGGCTGGCTATGACGGGGCGGCGGATTTTCAAGGTGTTGGTCAGTTCTCCGTCTTCCATCGTGAACGGATGGTCAAGCAGAGTGAAGCGCTTGATTCTTTCGTAGGAGGCAAGGTCGGATTGGAGTGCTTCGATGCGCTCTTCAATCAGGCGGTGGATGCGCGGGTCAGCTGCCAGATCGGCGTCGGTGTTGAAGGTCATGCCGTTTTCGCGGGCATACTTGCGTAGTTCGACAAAGTTGGGCACAATAAGAGCCGAAACAAACTTCCGGCGGTCGCCGATAGTAGCGACTTGTTCGATGTATTTGTCTTCTCCGAGGCGGCTTTCAAGCGCTTGGGGAGCAATGTATTTTCCGTTGGAAGTTTTGAAGAGGTCTTTTATTCGCTCGGTCAGAACGAGGGCGCCTGATTTGTTGAGATAGCCGGCATCGCCGGTGCGGAACCATCCGTCGGGTGTGAATGCTTCGGCCGTTGCTTCGGGTTTGTTGTGATAGCCTCTCATGACAGTCGGGCCTTTGACGAGAATCTCGCCGTCTGAGGCAATGCGCACGTCGACATCGGGTATTGGTGTTCCGACGGTGCCAAACTCATAGCCGATGCGCGGGAAGCATGTGACGGTGGCGGTGGTCTCTGACAATCCGTAGCCTATCATTACGTTTATGCCGCAGATATGAAAGAACTCGGTGATTTTAGGCGACAAAGGTGCTCCGGCTGTAGGGAATATATTACCGTTTTCCACGCCTATCACGCGCTGCAGCGGTTTGAACAGCTGCTGCTCGGCGAAGCGATAGCGCATTTCAAGCCATCGTGGGACTTTTTGGCCCAGACGTACGTAGTCGATGTTGCGGCGTCGGCCAATCTTCAGCGCCCAGTTGGCAAACCATCGGCGCGGGCCGTGAATTGTGGCGAATTTGTCCTGAATAGCCGTGTAGACTTTCTCCCAGAAGCGTGGTACGGAGCACATGCATGAAGGCCTTATCTCCTTGATTGTGTCCTGAATTTCGCGTGGATCGGTGTTGATGGCCACCACCATTCCGCGGTAGAGACAGAAATAGTTCCACGCCTTCTCAAAGATGTGGCTCAGCGGCAGAAAGCACATGGCGACGTCGTTGTCGCTAAGTGTCGACAGTCGCTCCTTGTGAATCTCAATCGCAGCGGTGAAGCACGACTGCGGGAGCACGGCTCCTTTTGGCTCGCCGGTGGTACCTGAGGTGTAGATGATGGTGGCGATGTCGTCGGGGGTGGCGGCTGCCGTGCGACGCTCAATCTCCCGGCGGTCAAGGTCGGAAGCACCGCGGCCAATCGAAAGAAAACGGCCGAAAGTTATGGTATTGGCATCGTCCTCGTCAATGTCGTAGTCGCCAACGGCCACAATCTGCCGCATATTCGGGCAGAACTCCAGGGCTTTGCGGGCAAGTTCGTAGAGACGACGGTCGCCGGCAAAGAAAATTTTTGCACCCGAGTCGTTGACTATGTAGCAAATCTGTTCGAGCGATGATGTGGAGTAGATGGAGATGGGTATAGCGCGGTTGGCGTAGGCTCCGAAATCGGTATAAAGGGTTTCGATGCGATTGGGGGAGCAGATAGCTATTGCTTCCTGCTCCTTTATGCCGAGAATTTCAAGCGCGGCGGCTGCTGCATCGACATTGGCCCGGAACTCGTTCCAGGACGTGTCAATCCATCGATTACCTACCTTGTGGCTGACGGCCTTTCGCGAGCCGTAGGTTCGGGCTTGCCTGTGAACTAATTCCGTAAGAACGTTGGGCATGAGGTATAGTGTTATTTTGGTTATAAGCTATTTTTGTTCGGACATTGCCTTGAAGGCTTTGGCTCCGCGCGGTTTGACTGGCGAGAGCGTTGCGAGTGCAATGGCGGAGCCTCCGCAGCCCAGCAGACGTTGTGCGGAGTAGACGGCCATTAGCCGGAGCGAGCGGCCGGCGGGACAGTCGGCCCGCGCGGTAGTGCGACGCAGCCGGAGCGCAAGGTCGCGGCAGCCTTCGCGAGCCAGGTTGGCGCTGAGTATCATGCGGCGTGCATCTACCAACGGCAGATACTCCGATCGTTCGGCCAGCCGCAGGTCGCGCTCCATCACGTCGAGAGCTGCTATTTCGGCTTCGGCGCGAGAGGCAAACGATGGGCCGGTGAGACTATCGGGATGGATGGTGACGCGCACTGTGGGCTCGCCGGTCAGTTTGACTGTGACCGGACGGCGGGAGAGCAGACGAGTGCCGAGTTCGAGGTCGTCCCAAGTGGTGAGCGATTCGTCCCAACCGCCTGCTTCGCGCAGCAGAGCGGTGCGCACGGCAAAACGTGCAGTGGCGTAGGTGGAGTGCATCATGTGGAGACGCAGCGGATCGGAATCGTTGTGCTCGGTGCGCGAAAGCCAGCCGTCGCTATCGACGCGCGCTATTTCCCAGCGGACCATATCGGCGTCGGGGCGCTCGGAAAGCGCACGGGCCACGCGCTCCATGTGATCGGGCATCATCACGTCGTCGGAATCAAAGAACATCACGTAAGGACTTTCGGCCTGTCGCAGTCCGGCATTTCGGGCAGCTGCGGCTCCCTGATTGTTTTCCTGAATCAGTGTGAGTGAAAAATCGGGGGCACTATTGCGCTTAATCCACGCTGCCACCACTTCCGGAGTTTCATCGGTGGAGCCGTTATCGACCACGATAACCCGCAGCGGGCGCAGGGTCTGCTGACGGATAGAGTCGAGTGTTGTGACAATCATCGCGCTGCGGTCGCGCACGGGGATGATGATGTCGGGTATGAAACTGGTGGTGTCCATTGTTGCGTTGTATTCGGGGTTGCACGAGCCGACCCGTGGAGTTGATTCGACAAATGTACGCATTTTTTTGTAACTTAGCGGTCTGTGAGTCATAATCCTTTTTATCAGATGTCGAAACGCCGAACCCTTGTGCTTGTGACAGACACTTTTCCGCAGCCTACAGCCACGGAACCATCATTTGTCACGCCCGAGCTTGAAGCGCTGAAAAAGCGATTTGAGCAGGTGATTATCGTGCCTACAACCACGGTCGGTGACGGCCTCCAGGCAGAGCTAAGCGGAATTGAGACCGAAATGGGGTGGGCCCTCGGAGCCGACTGGCGGTGGCGTATATGCCGGGCACGCTACCTGACTCGACCGAGGGTGTGGCTCGACAGCCGGGGCGACTTATCGCGACGAGGGCTCGCGTTCGGTGTAGCGGCTCACGCTTTCGCGCGATTTTTAAGGCGAATGATGAGACGTCGGGGACTGGAATGGACCGACACGCTCTTCTATACATTCTGGTTTGACTTTCCGGCCGCCGCGTTATCACTTCTGAAAACGAGAAACCGGGATATAAGATACGTTGCGCGAGCACACGGCCACGATATGCTTACGACGCTCGGCGGCCACCTGCGCCGAAAGATGTTGCGGGAGGCTGAATGCGTGTTTGCGGCAAGCGAAGCGGGAGCGCAGTATATAAGAAAGCATTTTCCGTCTCCGGATGAAGGCGACAAGGCTATCGCGGAGACACTGGGATGTGAAAAACTTTCCCCTGAAGCATTGGCTGACCGACACGTAAGAAGCGACCGCCAATGGACTTTTCTCTCGGTGGCGCGCGTTGACGCCAACAAGCGAGTGGCGCTTAACGCAAAACTTTTAAAGGCGCTTGCAGTGGCGCGCCCTGATGCGATGATACGATGGATTCATGTGGGCGATGGCCCGGAGATGGGTGAGGTGATTGCCGAATTGGAGCCTAAGCCTGATAATCTGACGGTGGAACTTCGCGGTGCGCTGACTAATGAAGATGTTCAGAAACTTTATCGCGATGAGAAGATAGACTGGACCATGCTGCTAAGCCTGCAGGAGGGTGGACGTCCGATAGCAGTATGCGAATCGCTGGCCTACGGCGTGCCGGTTGTGGCGAGCGATATTCCTGGACTCAATGAGGTTGTCGACGATGATTGCGGGATGCTTCTGCCGACAGACGTCACCGACGAAGAATTCGTCAGAGGTATCGCACCGTATCTCGACAGCGATGTGCGTAGCGCAGCTATGCGTGCGTCAGCGCATGAGCGATGGGTAGAGCGGTTTGACGCGCGGAAATTGCGCACCGATTTTGTGGAACGGTTAGCATCAATAGAATGACCGGAGCAAAAAACCGTGTGCCCGCAGTGTCGGTGATTGTGCTGACGTATAATCAGGTCTGTACTGTCCTGAGGGCTTTGGATAGCGTGGCCGCGATTGCGGGGGAAAATTGCGAGATTGTAGTGTCGGACGATGGGTCGACTGATGGCACGCGCGAACTTCTCGAACGATATGACGCCGATTATCCGGGCCGAATCCGCCTTCTCCCGCGCCACGGTAATATTGGGTTGACTGCAAATTATTTCTATGCGCTGAGCCGGTGCCGAGGACGTTATATAACCGACTTGGCCGGCGACGACCGGCGTATTAATACTGAAGCTATCCTTCGTTTTGCCTCCATGCTTGATTCGCGGCCTGATGTGGTGGCGGTCAGCTCTCGGTGGATTGCCGATGGCGCAATTTATGGGGCCCAAAATATGCCCGATGACAGGCGCGAGATGATGATTAGGTTGCTATCGTTTGCCAAGCCTCAGCCAATGATGCTCTCGGCCGTAGTGTACAGGCGGTCGGTAATAGACGATGCTCTGGCGCGTGAGCGGTCGCTGGTGTGTAACGAATCTTTCGGTTGTGAAGATCTCCCGGTGATGCTGGCTCTGCTTGATGCCGGACCGATTATATATACCGATGACGTTACTGTGGAATATTCTCCGTCGGTCGATTCGGTGACCGCTACCCACGACCCTCGACGCCGGGCTGAGTATGCGGCGGGATTGTGCCGCGCCTCGGTCGCTTTGGCGCGTCGCTACGGTCTCGATGCTGAACAGCCGATAAAGACAGGGTTGAAGGATATGTGCGGTTATATGCTTGCTTGCGCCGCTGCGGCGGCCGACGCCCGGATTGCCGACGAAGCGGTGAGTGTCAGCAGTGCGTCTGGCGCAGATTTGTCGCTGAAATCACGCATATATAAAACGATGCTCCGGAGCCGTGTCGGGCAGCGGAGCATCGCGTGGCTTAAAAGCCTTATAGGATTTAGATTGCGTTAAGTCAAGTATCAAAAGTATTTTGCCACGGACTTTTCGAGAGTTGCCGGATCAGCGATACGCTCGGCAACCGTGTTGTTGCGGATAATGAAGAACGTGGGAAGCATGAACACATTATAATCGGTGATGGCGGCTGTGCCTTCGGCTACGGAGTTGTAGACCGAAACCCACGGCAGATTCTTGGCAGCCTGACGCCACTGATATTCGTCGGAGTCAAGCGCAACCTGATATATACCGAGGCCCTGAGAGGCATAGCGGTCGTAGAGATTTTTGAGGGTGACGTTGAGGCCGGGCGAGAATGATTCGGAGAAAGAAGTGAAGTTGAGGAGCACCACAGGACATTTCCGGGTCAGTGCTTCGAGCGACTGCTTCTGTCCGCGGGCATCGAAAAGGTCGATGTTGAAAAATCCTATCTCGTCGGCCGCGATTGTGTCGGTGAGAGTAACGTTGCGGGTCTTGTTGGCAAGGAAGAGGTTTTTGAGATAGGTAGTGCGGGGGTCGGCGGGTCGGCGTTCATTGTAAGCGTTGGCTACAGCTCCGATAATGCGGACGTCGGACTTCACTGAAGGTGAGAAAACCGGCTGGCCGTTGACGCTCTTGCATATAATGTAGTAAGCCACGATGCCTGACGGGTCAGAAAGAAGGGTTTCAGTGAGGTCGCGCTTGAGCGATGCGTCGGCGTTGAGGTCGCCGGCATTGTAGGCGTTGAGAGCTTGCTGTATACGGTTGTCGACAGCCATAAGCATGTCGGCCGATGCGGTTCCGCTCACATTGTAGTCGGTGTCGAATGCGGCGGCTTTGGCGTCGACGGTCACCGTCTCGATTGAATCGATGGGGAAATAGATTGTCTTACCGTCGAGATTGAGGCGGTAGATATCGGGATAGCCGGCGGCGGGCTGAGTAATCGTAAAAGAGCCGTTGGCGTTAATCTTCACCGTGTCGATTGGATACCAGCGACCGTTTGACGAGGCTTCGAGAATCATATTCTTGTCGGCGCCACCCTCGATGTTGCCTTTAACTTTCCACTGCGGAGAGTGGGAGCATGAAACTGCAAGTAAGAGAGCGGCAGCAGCCGCGAAATATTGTGAGAGACGAGTCATGGTTTTTGTTTAAAATAATTGTGAGTTAAACATTTGAAGGGCTGTTTTGAATTCGGCGCATAAAAGCGCTTCAAAACATCCATGCAAAATTAATCAAAATATTCGTGAGTGGCAATTATTTAAGCAGACTGTCGAAGAGGTCGTAGAAAGTCGGGTCTTCACCTACTACCTTGTTGACAATGATTCCATCGGGGTCGATAATAAATTTAGTGGGGAATCCTTCGACGGCATAGAGCGTGGTGATTTGTTCGGATGCCGGGGTCGAGGGGTCACTCCAGAGTTGAATCCAGGGCATGTCGTATTTCCGTAGGGCTGCAGTCCATGCATCTTTTGAGTCGTTGCATGCGATGCTGACGAAGTAGACTTTGTCTTTCAGGCGTTCGTACTGTTCCTTCATCTGGGGAATACCCTTGATGCACCATCCGCACCATGAGCCCCAGAAATCGAGCATCACGTACT
>CAYUYQ010000117.1:0-6826 GCA_964449335.1 uncultured Bacteroides sp.
AACCGGGGACACAAGGATTTTCAGTCCTTTGCTCTACCAACTGAGCTATGGTACCTTTTGCGGTTTTGCGTTGCAAAGGTAGAACGTTTTTTTTTATTGTGCAAGTTTTTAAAGCAAATTATTCTTTTTATTTATGCTTGCAGGGTGAAAATAGGATAATAATAGGATAATAATGCAGTGCTCTGCAAAAATCCTTAATGTCTATGCTATAGGACTCTACTGTGTGTCGATACTCTAAGGCCCCTGTGTTTTATGCGATGGAAAGATATGGTCGATTAAGGTGCATTTTTAATCATATTAATGAGCGGTCGGAAGGTTTTTGACGGCATCAGTGAGCCGTTTTAATTGTTTCGTTGTTATAGTAGCAGTTATATTACGTATATTTGTAAACATAAAAAATTGAGATATGAAGAATTTTGAAGAGCTTGGCGTTCGCGACGACTTGCTTAAAGCCATAAAGGAGTTGGGCTTTGAAATGCCTATGCCTGTGCAGGAGAAGGTTATCCCTCATTTGTTGGACCCGGAGTCGGCCGATGTGGTTGCTCTGGCCCAGACCGGAACGGGTAAGACGGCGGCTTTCGGTCTGCCGTTGTTGCAGCGCATCGACCCGGATTTGCATCAGCCGCAGGCGTTGATTATTTCGCCTACCCGTGAATTGTGTCTGCAGATTGGCAGTGACCTTGCTGATTTTTCGAAATATATGCCCCATGTCAAAGTGCTTCCGGTCTACGGTGGGTCGAGTATTGAGAGCCAGATTCGTGCACTTAAGACCGGTGTGCAGATTATTGTTGCTACGCCCGGTCGACTGATTGACCTTATTAACCGTGGAGTGGTTAAGCTCGACCATGTCCATACGGTGGTGCTCGACGAGGCCGACGAGATGCTCAATATGGGCTTCCTTGATTCGATTGACGATATTCTCAGCCATGTGCCCGACGACCGCAAGATGCTCATGTTCTCGGCTACGATGCCCGACGAGATAGCCCGCATCGCCAAGAAATACATGAAGGATCCGGTGGAGTTCGTCGTTGGTAACCGCAACGAAGGCGCAGCTAACGTGAAGCACATCTACTATATGGTCAACGCCCGCGACAAGTATCTGGCTCTTAAACGTATCGCGGACGATTCCCCCAATATCTACGCTATAATCTTCTGTCGCACGCGCCGCGACACGCAGGAGATTGCCGACAAACTGATTGCCGACGGCTATAACGCCGACGCGCTCCACGGCGACCTCTCGCAGCAGCAGCGCGATTTGGTGATGCGTAAATTCCGCGACCGTGTGATTACGATGCTTGTAGCTACGGATGTGGCTGCCCGCGGCCTTGACGTCGACGATCTCACCCATGTCATAAACTACGGTCTGCCTGACGATACGGCCGTCTACACCCACCGTTCGGGCCGAACCGGCCGTGCAGGAAAAACCGGTGTCAGCGTGGCTATCATCCACTCGCGCGAGAAAGGCAAACTGCGTGAGATTGAGAAGAAAATAGGCAAGACGTTCGAACGTCGCGAAGTGCCGACGCCACAACACATCATCGAGAAACAGCTTTACAGTCTCGCCGATCGTATCGAGAAGGTGAAAGTCGACGAGGAAGAAATAGCAAAATATCTGCCCGGCGTTACGCGCAAGCTCGAATGGCTTTCGGGCGAGGATCTTCTGAAGCGCGTCGTGTCGCTCGAGTTCCAGCGACTGCTTGACTACTACCGCGATGCTCCCACTATCGATTTCATCGACGAAAAACCATCTAAGAGCCGCAAGGATAAAGACCGTGCGCCGCGCACCGATAAAGAAAAAGACCGTCGCACGGCCGAAAAAGGTATGGAGCGAATCTATGTCAACGTCGGCAAAGCCGATGGTTTCTTCGCCGGAAATCTTATCGATGCCCTCAACCACAATGTGCCCGGCAAGCGCGTCGATGTAGGCCGTATCGATTTGCTGCCCGGCTACACGCTCTTCGATGTGCCTGCTTCCGAGGCACGCCGCGTGGTCGACGGACTGACAGGTACTGACTGGATGGGCGAACGCCTCTACAGTGAGATTGCCTCGCCCGATAAGGACTATCAGCGCGCGAGCGGACGCCGCAAATCATCCGGCGGAGCCGACACTGACGAAGAGACTACGGCCGATTACTTCCGCAAGAAGAGTCGCGCGACATCGAAATCACGGGCATCTTCGAAATCAACGAAGTCGGCTAAAAGCGGAGCACGAAAAAAACGCTCCTGACATTGCTTGACAAACTACGTCGGCGGGAGGCGCGCATCAATCAAGTGCGCTTCTTCTGCCCACAAATCCAGAATAATCAATTGAAGCGAATGAAATTAAAGCTACTGCCGCTTTTCGCCTTGCTCATCCTTGCCGCCGCTCAGCCGCTACGCGCACAGCTGACGGCTACCCAGGCATTCGTGTCGGCGCCTCATACGGTGCTTCCGATGCTTGACAACAATACGCGTCTTGACATGCTCGACTATCACTCCAGCGGAATGGATGTCAAGTCGACCAATGCCTTGCGCGGTAAGAGCGCCCTGAAGAGCGTTTCGCCTGAGGCGATTGACATTGATATGACCGAAGTCTCCGATTACACCATAGCCATTCTGCCGCCCAAAAGCGGTAGCGACACGCTTGTCGCCGTAATCGCAACGATAGCCACCCCCATCCCCGACAGCCGCCTCGAGGTTTACTCCTCCGACTGGGAGCAGACGGTGACAGACGATGTGTTTACGCAGCCGACTCTCCGCGACTGGCTTACGGACGCGGGCCGAACACGGATGGCCGACGTTGAAGCGGCCGTGCCGTTCATGCTTGTGGCTTATAACTACGATACGGCTACGCGCACGTTGACGCTTTCTGACAATACGGCCCAAAACCTGTCGGCCGACATTCGCGACGACCTCGCCAGATGTCTCAAGCCGCAGCTTCAGTATCAGTGGAACGGTCATAAATTCGAGTTGCGCCGATGAGCCAGCCTCTACCTTCAGCCTCAGCGCCCTCGGCCATGACTCTGCGGCAGCTCACCTCGCTCGTGGGCCGCTGCCTTGCTATGCCCGAGCTTCAGAGCCGTTGGGTGGTGGCCGAACTCAGCGACGTACGCGTCAACAACGGCCACTGCTATCTCGAGTTGCTCGAAAAAGACCCTGCTACCGGAGCTGTTCTTGCCAGGATGCGCGGTGCAATCTGGGCCAATGTATTTGCGCGGCTTAACGCCCTGTTTGCATCCGTCACCGGACAGCGGCTTACCTCGGGCCTTAAAGTGATGGTGTGCGGCTCGGTCAGTTTTCATGCCTCCTACGGCATGTCGTTCGTCATCTCGCAGATTAATCCGGCCTATACCATCGGAGAGGCAGAGCGACGTCGCCGCGAAATATTGCAGCGCCTCAAAGCCGAGGGCGTCATCGGCCTCAACCGCGAATTGCCGTGGCCTGTCCCCGCATTGCGTATCGCCGTCGTTTCAGCGGCAGGAGCGGCCGGTTATGGCGACTTTATGAATCAACTCTACAGCAATCCGTCGCGTCTGCGGTTTCGCACCGGACTGTTCCCCGCCGTCATGCAGGGCGACCGCACATCGCCCACCGTCATCGCGGCGCTCGAAGCCATTGCCGCCGATGTCGATAATTGGGATTGCGTTGTGATAATCCGCGGCGGTGGCGCCACAAGCGATCTCATGGCTTTCGACGACTATGATTTGGCGGCTAACGTGGCCCAGTTTCCGTTGCCTGTAATCGTCGGTATCGGTCATGAGCGCGATGTCACTGTGCTCGACTACGTAGCCAATATGCGTGTGAAGACTCCGACGGCCGCGGCCGAATGGCTTGTCGCTCAGGGGCAGGAAGCGCTCGACGAGCTTGACCGAGCTGCAAATGCCATAGTGCGTGCCGCCTCAGACAAGATAGGAGCCTATAGCATGCAGATTGCCTATCAGACCAGCTCGCTCGCTGTCGCGCCACAGGCTGCGTGGCAGCGAGCCAAAGATGCGCTCGACCGCGATGCCGCGATAATAGGCAACGCCGTCGCGCGCCATATCACTCCCGGTCTCGAGCGCCTCGAAATGAAGCGCATGGCCCTGGCTACGGCTGCATCTACCATTATTGCGCGGACATCTGACCGTTTGCGGGCTAAGGCCGAGCTTCTCGACGCTATCTCTCCACAAGCCACGCTGCGCCGCGGCTACTCGCTCACCACGTGGAAGGGACGCGCCGTTACAGATGCCTCTCAGCTTCCCGAGGGAGCAGAAGTCGTGACGCGTGTGGCTTCCGGCTCATTCGTCTCAACCGTAAAATCAACCGAATCAACCGATAAATAGAAAAGAAAATCAAGATATATGGAGCAACCCAAATTCAAACCCGTAAACGAGCTGAGCTACCGCGAAGCGACCGGTGAACTCGACGCCATACTGCGCACGATGCAGAGCGATAATTGCGACATTGACCTGCTGACGGTCTACACCCGTCGGGCCATGGAGCTCTTGCGTGAGTGTCGCAGCCGCCTTCAGGCGACCGACGAGGAGTTGCGCGCAATCCTTGCCGATCTCGAAAAGTAATCGGGGATATCCGGACCGACGCTCAGGAGGTCAATTCTCATTAAGTCGGCGGCGATTGAAAAACTGCCGCGTAGCGCCTATAAACAATACCACGCCGGCTCCCTGCATAAGCGCAACGACGCGGAATGCTGCCGAGAATCCTATGTTTTCGGCGATAAGTCCGCCCAGTAGTATGCCCAGCCCCATTCCCAGGTCCCATGAGATGAGTATCGAAGAGTTGGCTGTGCCCCGTTGGTCGTGGCGCGCCACTTTGACGAACATATTCAGAAACGCCGGATACATCTGTCCGTTGCCCAGACCGATGAGCAGCGCCGAAGCGTAGTAGCTCCATGGCGTCACCACGAAAGCAAACATCGAGTAGCCGATTAGCGAAAGCAGCACACCGACGGTGGCATTGCGCGTCATCCGGCCTGCGCGCAGACTCTTCGAGCCGAAAAGCCTCGACACAATCAGTCCGCCTGACAAAAGCATGAAAAACACACCCGTACCGTCCGTTATCCCGAGCTGCTCCTTGCCGTAGATAGCCACATAATTGCTCATCACACCCCAGCATAGCCCGAAAAAGCAGATATTTACCGCCAGCAGCCATGCGCGGCCCAGAAAAAAGTGGTCGAGACTCAGCACCGGCTTATTGGCGGATTTGCTCCTGCGGGGGAGTTTGACCATCGTCGAGCAAGCGAATCCCGCCAAGGCGAGCAGCAGCGACAACCAGAACAGAAGCATGAAGTTAGACGTCGCGTGATAGATATATATGCCCGCACTCGGAGCTATAGCCATAGCCAGGTTGTTGCTCAGTCCGTAAAAACCGATACCCTCGTTGCGTCGCTCCGACGGCAGCACATCGATAGCCACCGTGCTGTTCACCACCGTCGTGGCGCCGAACGGTATTCCGTGGAGCGTGCGCACGATTGCAAACATCAGCAACGTTCCCGCGCCCACATAGCCCGTGAAGCAGATGAAAAAAGCAAAGAAACATATCGTAAGCACCGTCTTGCGGTCGAACGAATCCACCACAAAACCGCTGAAAGGTCTGACGAGAAGCGTTGCAATCACATAGCCCGACAGCACCAGCCCTATCGTATCCTTATCGGCCTTGAACTGCTCGTCGAGATATAGCGGCAGGAGCGGGGTCAGAAGATAAAATGCAAAGAAAAGCAGAAAATTACACGTCATTATCTTGACGTATTCCCTGTTCCATAGTTTCGCGGGCTTCGCGCCGCCGTCGGTCGTGGATTTTCGTGTACTCATATCCATCATGAGCTGTCATTCATTTTCCGACGGCAAAGTTAGCGATAAACTCCCGAATCGCCCAACAATCATTTTATGTCCTCATGAAAAGCTATCGTTTCATAAAGCTTAATTTTATATCTTTGTGATACGTTTGAGGCTTTTCTATTAATCCCTTAAGTTTAAGCAGATGCATGATATATGGAATCCATGGCACGGATGCCGCAAGATAAGCGAGGGCTGCCGGCACTGTTATATGTATTTTCTTGACAGCCGCAGGGATAGAAGCGGAGAGGAAATCTATCGCACACAGTCATTCAACTATCCGTTGCAGAAGACCCGTTCAGGCGGCTACCGAATCAAAAGCGGCGAACTCATCAGAGTGTGCATGACCTCGGACTTCTTTCTTCCAGAGGCTGACGCGTGGCGACCTGACGCGTGG
The DNA here is from genome assembly GCA_964449335.1 of uncultured Bacteroides sp. Taxonomy (GTDB): domain Bacteria; phylum Bacteroidota; class Bacteroidia; order Bacteroidales; family Muribaculaceae; genus Paramuribaculum. Next base: position 6,208 of record CAYUYQ010000117.1, read on the forward strand.
AATATCATCCGCCAGCGCCCCGACGTAAAGTTTTTTCTTCTTACCAAGCGACCGCAGCGTGTGGCCGATGCCTTGCCGGCTGACTGGGGCGACGGCTGGGAAAACGTGTGGTTCAACGTCTCGTGTGAGAATCAGCGCAATGCCGATGAACGTTTGCCGCTGCTTCTTCAGCTCCCGTTTCGCCATAAAGGATTTATGGCTGCACCTCTCATCGGGCGGCTGGATGTTGAGGAATATCTCGCTACCGGGAAAATCGAACAGGTCATAGCCGGGGGAGAGAACTACGACGGCAGCCGGCCGTGCAACTTCGATTGGATTACGTCGCTCTCCCGTCAGTGCAGGGCCCATGACGTGCGCTTCTGCTTCATCGAAACCGGCACCAACTTCATTAAAGACGGCCGCTTGTATCGTCTTCCCGACAAACGCATTCAGACAGAGATGGCATTGAAAGCCGGAGTCAATCATTGCGGTCGGCCGATTGTCTTCAAACTGCGCGACTACCTCGGCTTCGAAATCGAAGAAGAAAACCTATATAAACCCCACTATCGCGACTCATGCGCCAAATGCGGCAGCCGCATGATTTGCAACGGCTGCAGCGACTGCGGCAAATGCTCCGGCC
>CAYUYQ010000118.1:0-6822 GCA_964449335.1 uncultured Bacteroides sp.
AGGTCAGCAGAACCCCGGTTATTAATTAGCTAACCATCAAAATTCTGAAAAACAATGAAACTTAACAAAATATTTGCCATTGCGCTGGCCGCCCTCACAATGACGGCTTGTTCGGACGATGACGATCAGAACTTCCTCGGCGGTGTCAACACCGCAAACGGAGTGACCGTCGAGATGGGCAGCTCAAATTTCAACACAAAGGAAAGTGAAGAATTCTTCTATGTTCCTATTGCAGTCAACGGCGAGACTAACGGTAAGGTTGTTGTGACCGTTGAAGTACGCGAAGCTACTCTCGGCGCCGATCAGGAAGCAGCCAAAGAGGGCGAACACTACGTTGTCACCTCAAAGACCATCAACATCGCCGAAGGTGAGACCACCGGTCTTCTCGAAATTTCCAACAATTGGGAGACAGGTGTAATCAACAATGACCGTCTGTTTGATATCACCATTGTAAAAGCCGAAGGCGCCACAATCGGCTCACAGGCTACCTGCACCGTAAATATCGAGAATGTCGACGATGCTTACACCATGATGGCCGGTACCTGGACACTGACCTGTACCGATCAGACCGGCAAAGAACAGCAGTGGACAATCGATATGCAGACCCTCCCGGCTGATGATGATTACTATGGTACCGAACTTGATGCATTCGGTTTCCGTGGCCTCAGCTATATCTATCTTCCGTTCTCGTTTGAGTACGACGTTGATACTGAGGAAATCACTATGACGCTTATGACAGCCAATTTCTGTACGACCTCAATCATCAACTTCACCGATATCGGCCAGTGTGTTGTTGTCGGTTCAAGTGCATATCCCAACGGATTCGGTGCTGACATCCCCTGTACGGCAGACTTCAACAACATCACAGTTGAACCCAACACTCCGTTTACTCTCGCCGTAATGCCTTATCCGGCACTCAATGAGATTCTCGGCGGTTGGGGTCGCTACACCAACATCAAGCTGACCCGCTGATAACCCGACGTTGAGGAGCAATCCTCAATATCACTCATAAAGACTGAAAGCGCGCGCCTTCCGGCACAACGGAGGACGCGCGCTTCGTTTTTCGGGGCGCGAGGTTTGAGGTTTGCGGGATAATGATTAATTTTGAAGCCGATTGCAATTCACGTAAACATCAAGCTTGATTTTATGAAAAAACTTCTACTCCCGATTGCCGCAGTCGTGCTGCTGATGAGCGCAGTGACTGCGTCGGCTCAGAAAATTAATCCCGCCGGTAGGATAATCCTCGACCAACGCCGCGCTTTTAAGGCACAGCAGATGCAGCCGGGCGTGATGCACCCTCTGGCTTCGCAGCCCGAAGCTCAGGTGCGTGCACTTGTGTCGCTCAACCCCGGTTTCACTCCCTCGGAGCTGACGGCTACTGGCTTCGTTGAGGTCACGGCTGACCTCGGAACCATATGTGTGGCCGTATTTCCGCTCGACCGCGCCGAAGAACTCGCCGAACTCAAGGCGGTTAAGTCAATCAGTTTCGGCGACGAACTGAAGCCGACTCTCGACTTCGCCCGTCCGGCCGGCACGGTCAGCGAGGTTCAGAACGGATTTGACTACAATGGCGAGACGCTGAGCTACGACGGCACCGGAGTAGTGGTGGGCATGATGGATACGGGCCTAGACGCCAACCATGTGAACTTTCTGGGCGCTGACGGGCAGACGCGCGTGCAGCGCGTGTGGCACTTCACCGGAAGCGATGGCACAGCCGTGTCGGAATACACCCCCGCGAATCTAAGCGCCTTCACTACTGACAATAAGAACGGATCACACGCCACCCACGTGGCCGGCATCATGGGCGGCAGCTACAAAGGCGAGGGTACCGTAGCATATCTTTCGGTCGATCAGGCGCCGAGCAGCGGATTCACCTCGCGCGAATTCGGCGTGAAGAAGATGGATGTGCCCTACTACGGCGTGGCCACCAATGCTGATCTGGCGCTCGCCGTCGGCTCGCTGACTACGGCTAATATCGTGCAGGGAGTATCCAATGTAATCGAATATGCCGAATCGCAGGGTAAACCGGCCGTAGTCAATCTGTCGCTCGGCAGCAATTCCGGTCCTCACGACGGCTCCGACGCCTATTCGCAGGCGCTCGCGGCGCTCGGACAGCGCGGCATAATCGTGATGGCCGCCGGCAACGAGGGCAACGAAAACATATCGATAAAAAAGACACTCGGTTCGAGCGGCAACGACGCATATCTGCGCACATTCCTTGCCGGTAACGAAGCCGACGGTGTTGTAGACCTCTGGGGCTCGGACGCTTCAGTGATAACACTGACACTCGGCCTCTACAGCTCGACCACACGAACGCTCACTCCGATTATCACCACCACCAAAGGTGGCGAATCGCTCAGCACCAACGGCAAAACGGCGTTTACCAACGAGTTTAACGGCTCGGTCACCATCTACTCGGGTCTGAGCGAGGAGAATAACCGCTACGAAGTCTATATGCAGTTCAGCGGCGTCAGCCGTAAGACGACCGGCACCCAATATCTCGCAATCGAAGCCACGAGCAAGAGCGGCAACACGCTCTATCTCTACGGTAATTCCGACGCCACGTTCTCGCGCCGCATGGGCTCGACCGGGTCGTCGGTCGTAGGCTACAGCGACGGATCGCCCGCCAACTCGATAAGCGACGGCTGCTGCGCCGACAACGTGCTGTCGGTCGGCTCGTTCACCACGCGCAACGTCTGGGGCGTGCTCGGCACCAACGACGGCGGTAACATCTACGGCTACTCGTCGGACTTCCCTGTCGGCGAAATCTCACCGTTCTCGAGCTACGGCACATCGTTCCAGGGCACACGTCTGCCGCTGGTGTGCGCTCCCGGCGCAGCAATCGTGTCGAGCTACAGCCGCTATTATGTAGACGCTGCAGACGACGCCGATATGATGACGGCCAAAGTCACAAGCGGTCGCACCACAAACTATTGGGGCCAGATGCAGGGCACATCGATGGCCTGCCCCTACGTGAGCGGCACAGTCGGCCTGTGGCTTCAGGCCGACCCGAGTCTGACGTTCGGTCAGGTGCTCGACACGGTCAAGAAATCGTCGGTGGCCCAGACCGCGGCCGCCGATCGGTGGGGCGCCGGCAAAATCGACGCTCTGGCCGGCATGAAATATGTGCTCGACACCTACGCAGCAATCGGAGCTGTGTTTGAGGATGAGGAGCAGCGCCTGCTGCTCACGCCCGGATCGGGAAGCTGCAACGTCTACGTGGCCGGCGCCAACACGATGGCGCTCAAGCTCGTCGACCTTCAGGGACGCACGCTGCGCACTGTCGAAGTGAACGGCGACAACGCCGACATCTCGACCGACGGCTTGACCGGTATATTCGTGATTGAAGCCACGACAGACCTCGGTCGCTTCACACGCAAGGCCGTGCTGCGCTGACAGGCGGTGCACATGGCTAAACAAATGACACGTTAAAAAGTAAAAAGAGAAAAATGGCAAACTGGTTTGAATGTAAAGTACGCTACGACAAGATGATGGAAAACGGTGTGGTAAAAAAAGTAACCGAACCGTATCTGGTTGACGCCCTCTCGTTTACCGAGGCCGAAGCCCGCATCATCGAGGAGCAGACCCCGTTTATATCGGGCGATTTCTCGGTCAGCGCCGTGAAACGCACCAAAATCTCAGAAATATTCCGCGACGACAGCGCCGACAAATGGTATCTGGCAAAAGTAGCCTTCATCACCATCGATGAGAAGACGGCAGCCGAGAAGCGCACCGTGACGACCATACTCGTGGCCGGCAGCGACTTCAAGGGAGCCTACGACAACTTCAACGAAGGCATGAAAGGCACGCTCGCCGATTTCGACCTCGTGTCGCTGGCCGAAACGCCTATTATGGACGTCTACGCCGCCAATCTTTCAGGAAAGAAACCGGCACCGACGGCCACAGAAGTCGTCGCTAAAGAAGCTCTATGACGGCCGCCGACGGCATAGGCGCACGCATTGTGGCGCTTCGCGCCGCCATGCCCGAAGGCGTGGAGCTTGTGGCGGTGTCGAAATTCCATCCGCTCGCCGCGATAGCCGAGGCCTACGCTGCCGGGCAGCGGGCGTTTGGCGAAAGCCGCGTGCAGGAGCTGAAAAGCAAGGTCGCCGAGGCAGCCGCGACGATGGCCGACGTGCGCTGGCACTTCATAGGCCATCTGCAGACCAACAAGGTGCGCCAGCTCATCGCCCTGCGGCCCGCGCTGATAGAGAGCGTCGATTCCGAGCGGTTGCTTGATATGATTGACGCCGAGGCAGCGCGGCTGGGCATCGTGCAGCGCGTGCTGCTGCAGGCCCACGTGGCCCGCGAGGAAACCAAGACCGGATTCACTCCCGACGAACTCATCGACTATTTCGACCGCCGCGGATTCGAGCGACTGAAAGCCACGCATATATGCGGACTGATGGGCATGGCCACCAACACCGACGACGCCGACCACGTGTGCGCCGACTTCGCCGCTCTGCGCTCGCTCAAGGAGCGGATAGCCGCGATGTGTCCCGACCTGCGGGGCTTCGACGCACTGAGCATGGGCATGAGCGACGACTGGCCCATGGCCGTGGCCGAAGGGTCGACGATGGTGCGCATCGGCACCGACATTTTCGGACCCCGCGAATACTGAACGCAAAAAAATCCGCACCAAAAAGCGCGTGATATTGCAAAAATCACTAATTTTAAGGCTCAAATCAGTTTTTGAGGCTCGAATGTGCCGAAACGAAACAACAGAAACAATACTAACCAAAATAAAAAACCAGTCTTTATCATGAGTAACCAAGGAAAAAAATGGGGTGCCATTATCATAATGATAGCACTCTTCGCCATGATTGCCTTCGTGACCAACCTCTGTTCACCGATGGCCGTCATTGTTAAAAACCAGTTCGGTGCTACCAACCTGGAATCGCAGATCGGTAACTACGGCAACTTTATCGCATACCTCCTCATGGGTATCCCCTCAGGTATGCTTATCAAGAAATTCGGATATAAAATGACCGCCATGCTCGCCCTCATCGTGGGCATCGTAGGCATCTTCGTGCAGTGGATGAGCGGTTGGGAAAGCATGGAAAGCGCAGCGTTTGCCGTCTATCTCGTAGGCGCATTCATCGGCGGCTTCTGCATGTGTATGCTCAACACGGTTGTAAACCCGATGCTCAACATCCTCGGTGGCGGCGGCAACAAAGGCAACCAGCTGATTCAGATCGGCGGTGTGTTCAACAGCGCAGCAGCGGTTGCCGTCTACATCCTCATGGGTGCTCTTATCGGCGATGCAGCCAAGGCTCACGTGGCCGACGCTACCCCGGCTCTCTTCATCGCAATGGGCATCTTCATCATCGCATTCTTCGTGATTCTCTTCACCAAAATCGACGAGCCCGAACAGGCCGCCGAAAAGAAAATCGAAGAAGCCGAGCACGCCGTGCCCAACACTACAGGCAAGAAATACAGCGCATTCTCGTTCCGCCACTTCCGTCTGGGTATCCTCGCCATCTTCCTCTATATGGGTATCGAGGTAGGCACTCCCACCTATATCCTTCAGTATCTCACGGCTGAACCCACCGCCGCTACTCCCGGCTTCGGCATGGACGCCGGCATCGTAGGTCTGATTGTGGCCGTCTACTGGCTGATGATGCTCGTGGGCCGCTTCGTAGGCGGTGCTATCGGCGGCAAGGTGTCATCGCGTCAGATGATCACGGCCGTTTCCTGCGCAAGCATCGTGCTGATTCTCTTCGGCATGTTCGCTCCCACCGACTGGATGGTCAACATTCCCGGTATCGACTGGGCCAACGTCGAAGTAATCTGGGCAAGCGTTCCCGTAGGCATCTTCGCATTCATTCTCGTCGGTCTCTGCACCTCCGTAATGTGGGGCGGTATCTTCAACATGGCCGTAGAAGGTCTGGGCAAGTACACCGCTATCGCATCGGGCGCGTTCATGACCATGGTGTTCGGTTGCGCCGTGATGGTAGCTATCCAGGCTCTCGTGGCCGACTGGACCGGCAACTACCTGATAAGCTACTTCGTGCCCCTGGCATGCGCCGCTTATATCCTCTACTACGCCCTCATCGGCTCGAAGAACGTCAACACCGACATTCCCGTAGGCGAATAATCTTCGCGCGAGACTCAAGTCAATAGAGAACTACTAACAACGGCTACCGTCGATTGTCCCGCATCCGGGGCGCCGACGGTAGCCGTCTTTTTCTGCGTGGTCTTGCAATTGTGGCACGGTTTGAGTACTTTTGCAGCGTGAAACGTCCTCACATAAATTAACGCATCAACTTACCGACTAAGATATGGACAGGAAGATTCTGGATTCGGCAGCCGACAACATCAGAGTGCTCGCCGCATCAATGGTTGAGAAGGCCAAGTCAGGCCATCCCGGAGGCGCCATGGGTGGCGCTGACTTCATCAATGTGCTCTATTCGGGCTTTCTGGTGACCGACCCCGACGACCCCACATGGTTCTCGCGCGACCGCTTCTTCCTCGACCCCGGCCACATGTCGCCGATGCTCTACAGCGTGCTGGCACTTCAGGGCCACTATACGCTCGACGAGCTGCAGCAATTCCGCCAGTGGGGCAGCGTCACCCCGGGCCATCCGGAGCTTGACACCAAGCGCGGCGTTGAAAACACGAGCGGTCCTCTCGGTCAGGGCCACACAATGGCCGTAGGCGCAGCCATAGCCGAACGCTTCATCGCCGCCCGCTTCGGCGAACTGTTTGCCCACAAGACCTACGCCTTCATCTCCGACGGTGGTATTCAGGAAGAAATCAGCCAGGGTGCCGGCCGCATAGCCGGCTATCTGGGCCTGTCGAACCTCATAATGTTCTACGACAGCA
>CAYUYQ010000119.1:0-6806 GCA_964449335.1 uncultured Bacteroides sp.
GGAGGGGTTACTTGAAGACTTGGGTCATGGGGCGGCCGGTCCAGACTTGGGGCTGGGTGAGGCCGAGGGCGTAGGCGATGGTGGAGGCTACGTCGTATTGCATCATGCTTTCGGTGAAAGCGCCGGCGGGTTTGATGTTTTTGCCGGCGATGATGAAGGGCGTGCGCATCTCTTCGAGGGTTATGCCGCCGTGGCCGGTACCGATACCGCCATGGTCGGAGGTGACGATAATAATGGTGTTGTCGGCAATGCCGGCATCCTCTACAGCCTTGACAATCCGGCCGAGATATGAGTCGATGACGCTAAGCGTTGCGTAGTATTCCGGAGTATCGTGGCCGGCGCTGTGGCCGATGTGGTCAGGCTCGTCGAAGCACACGGCGAGAAGTTGCGGCTTTTTTTCCTTGATGTATTTCTCGGCCATTTCGACGGTGGCCTCTGGACGCGTGGGAGCGTCGACGGAGTGGCCGTTGTAGCTCAGCGAGAGGGTGTCGACAAGGTATTTTATGCCGTCCCACTCGTAGATTACGCCAATCTCGGCCGTCGGGCGCTCATTGCGCGCAACCTGAAAGACCGTAGGGAAGATATTGTGTTTATCGGCCCAGCGGGTAGGTATTTCGGGGGTCTTGGAGCCCCAAGTGGTGTAGCCGTGGATTTCGGTGGGAGCGCCCATAAACATCGAAGCCCAGTTTGGTGCACTCGATGAGGGCAGGACGGTGCGTTTGTCGAGTGTGTAGCTTCCTTCGGCCATAAGTTTCTTGACGTTGGGCATATCGGCTTTTGGGAGGCTGTAGGCGCCCCAGCCGTCGTAGCCGACGAGAATCACGTGGTCGGCTTTCGGTTTGGCAGCATAGCTGCTCAGCGTTGCGGCGCCGAGCAGACAGGCCGCGATAAGCAATGCTTTTTTCATGCGTTTTGTGACTGATTTTTATTTGGATTGGTATGTTGTGTCTATTCGATGTCGAGAATCGTGCGGAGGCTGCGCTCTACGGCTGTTGCCTGACGCATCATGCCAAGGTCGGAGGGATGAACGTAGTCAACCATACCCTCGGGCAGCACCCCGAGCACCTCGCGCTCGATGTAGTGGAGATTGCCTACACCCGAACGGACTAGTTTTTCGTAAGCGGCGCGCTGGGCTACGTTGGAATGGTCGTACTCGTAGAATTTCACTTCATTGGTCGGGGCGTTGCTGTAGCCGGCGTGTTCGATGATGATGATTGGCGTCGTGGGATGGACGGTGCGGATTTGCTTTACGGCCTCGGTGACAAGCGACTCGATTTCCTCCGACGAGCGGCCGATAAGATTGGCCATGCAGTCGAGCATGATTGCCTCGGCATCGATTTCATTAATCAGCGCAATCATTTCCGGTTCGAGTCGGCCATTGCCTGAAAAGCCGAGATTGATTAGAGGCATATCAAGATTGCGGGCCAGAATGTTACCCCAGGCCATAGCGGGGCGCGAGGCGCAAGCACCCTGAGCTATCGATGTGCCGTAGAGCACGAGAGGTTTGCGCTCTTCCGGCGCCACGAACTCGAAGCGGGCGTCGGCCGGAACACCGATTTCCATAGAGGTGACGGTGTTGTAGAGCGGGAGATAGAGCGTGTACGCCTCCATTTCGCCGGGGCGCGAACCGCGGTCGGGAGTATAGGAGTAGCGGACGGTGTCGCCAAACGAATAGCCGCCGAAGCAGAAGCCACGGTCGCGGTCGCGATAAAGATCCACTCCCGAGACACCGGTTGCCGGCATGTGGGGCATAGCCACAGGTCCATTGACCGTGTAGCGTACGTCGATGTTCTTAGCGTCGGTGCGGAAGCGCAGGAGCAATCCGGCGGAATTGCGCGAGAGGTCCCACAGCGGTTGACGGACGTTGTCTTTGGCGCGCATAGGCAGACGGGCGAAATTGCCACCGTCTTCATTCCAAGCCTGATTGTGGACGTAGGTCTGACCCGGAGCGACATCGAGCGGGTTATACCACTTTATTTCAGCGCCAACGGCCGTAGCGGCCATGACAGCCAAGAGAGGAAGCAGGAGAAAGCGAAGAGTTTTTTTCATGATAGCGTATTTTGGTTAGGTCAAATTTAGTTATTAAGGGTCAATAATGCGACTGCATAAGCGATATATCCATTACTTAGTCGAATAATACAAATGCCGGATAGCGCCTACGGAGCTCGTCGAGCCACTGCCGTTCGAGACTGCGCCGATAGGCCTCGGCTACAAGACCGCGCACATCCTCCACCGATTCGGGCGCATCGATCAGGCGTCCGTCGACAAGGCGGAAAGCGCGCCAAAGTCCCGATGGGTCGGAAGCACGACGGAAAGCGATGAGCGAATCGACCAGAGCCGACACTCCTTGCGGAGCCAGCACGCGCTCCACCTTCACGCCCTTACCGAAGCGGCGGCGCAGAGCGGCATTTGCGGAATCGGGCTCCGCTTTGGCCGTATCGAGCCACGCTACGGCCATATCGGCCAGCGAATCGCTGACGGCAGCCAGCACGCACCCCTTGAGGCGCGGACGCTCCCAACCGAAATCAACGCGATGAGCGATGAAGTAACGGCGGAGTGCAGCGGTGTCGGTGCGCGCAGGGATGTCGACGATGCGCTGTGTCAACTCGTAGACGAGCAGCCCGTCGCGGAAATCGGTAACCTCCGGGTCGGTCAGCGGCAGCGAACGGCTCGCGGCATAACCCCGAACCTCGGCGCGCACGGTGGCGAGAGTGTCGAGGCCCGCGGCTTCGGCGGCTATGACCTTGCGCAGATAGTCAGCCAGCAACAGCGCGTAATCGCGGCGAGACAAGGCGACGGTATCGGCTGCGGAATTGCCGGCATAAAGGCGCTCGAACTCACCGGCCGTCAAATGGCGTGGGCCCACCGTCATGACGACAGAGGTATCGGGCCGCACCCCGGCGCTGCAAGGCAGAGCCATGAGCAGCGCTACAATCACAAGCACAATCGGTAGACGTCGTGACGGCATTTCGGCTACATTCAGGTAATTAAAATAGACAAAGGCGGTGCGTCAAAAAGAGAAACGTTTTTTTGACACATCGCCTTAATTCTAAGTTGTCAAGCAGTGATTAGCGGCTGGAGGCGCTGTAGTTGGGAGCCTCGCTTGTGATAGCCACATCATGGGGATGGCTTTCAGCCACACCGGCATTGGTAATGCGGGTGAACATGGCGCCGTGGAGCTTGTCGATATCGGCCGCGCCACAATAGCCCATGCCGGCACGCAGACCGCCGAGCATCTGATAGACCACCTCATAGAGGTTGCCCTTATAGGGAACGCGGGCAGCGATACCTTCGGGCACAAGTTTCTTGGCATCTGACACGTTGCCCTGGAAGTAGCGGTCTTTCGAGCCTTTCTCCATCGCTTCGAGCGAACCCATGCCGCGATATGATTTATACTTACGGCCATTATATATAATAGTGTCGCCGGGCGACTCCTCGACGCCGGCAAGCATACCGCCGAGCATGACGCTGTAGGCGCCCGCAGCGAGAGCCTTGACGATGTCGCCCGAATAACGGATACCACCGTCGGCAATCAGGGGAACGCCCGTACCTTCGAGGGCCTTGGCAACGTCGTAGACAGCCGAGAGCTGCGGCACACCCACACCGGCAATGATGCGCGTAGTGCAGATCGAGCCCGGGCCGATGCCGACTTTCACACCGTCGGCTCCATTGTCGACGAGATAGCGGGCAGCTTCGCCGGTAGCGATATTGCCGACAACGACATCAATTTCGGGATATTTGGCCTTGACGTCCTTAAGCACGCCTACTACACCGCGGCTGTGACCGTGGGCCGTATCGATGACGATAGCATCGACACCGGCTGCCACAAGCGCATCGACACGCTGCATGCTGTCGGCCGTCACACCGACGCCGGCAGCCACGCGCAGACGACCGAGCTTATCCTTGCAGGCAAACGGTTTATCTTTGGCTTTGGTAATATCCTTATATGTGACGAGGCCCACCAGACGGCCGTCGCTGTCCACCACAGGAAGTTTTTCGATTTTGTGTTCCTGAAGTATCTTGGCAGCTTCTTCGAGGTCGGTAGTCTGCGATGTAGTGACGAGATTCTTTATCGTCATCACTTCGTTGATAGGACGATTGACATCGCTCTCGAAGCGGAGGTCGCGGTTGGTGACGATACCCACGAGCTTGCGGTCATCGTCGACCACGGGAATACCGCCTATATGATATTCTTTCATCATGGCGAGAGCATCGGCAACCGTGCTCCCGACTTTAATAGTCACGGGATCGTAAATCATGCCGTTTTCGGCTCGCTTCACGGCATGAACCTGACGGGCCTGCTCTTCAATCGACATATTCTTGTGAATCACGCCGATACCACCCTCGCGGGCAATGGCGATGGCAAGACCCGACTCCGTCACGGTGTCCATGGCCGCAGAGACCAGAGGCACGTTGAGAGTGATGTTGCGCGAAAATTTTGTCTGGAGATTCACTTCGCGAGGGAGCACCTCGGAATAGGCCGGAATAAGCAGTACGTCGTCAAACGTAAGACCGTCCATCTTAACTTTTTCTGCAATAAATGACATAGGGCTATCGATGATTAGTCTGAAAAATTTATTGCATGCAAAGTTAATGTTTTTTCGTCACACCCCCAAATAAAAATTCAGCTCCGTCCGGCTTCCCGTGCGGCAAGCGAAAATAAATTGCTGAAAGTGTTGCAGGGAAAAGCTCTGTTATATAATTTTGCCACGCTATGATGATACTCTACAGAATCTACCAGTTATTTATAATGGCACCGGTAGTGCTCGTTGCCACGGTGCTCACCGCTCTAACAGTAATCCTCGCCACGGCCATCGGTCTGGGGCGATGGGGAGGCTATTATCCGCAGGTGCTGTGGTCGCGTCTGTTCCTTGCCATGACCCTTGTCAAGGTCAAGGTTAAAGGGCGCGAGAACATCGATCCGTCGACGAGCTACGTGTTTGTGGCCAACCATCAGAGTGCCTACGACATCTTCACCGTCTATGCCCTGCTCCACCACAATTTCCGCTGGATGATGAAGAAAGAGCTGCGCAAGATACCGCTGGTAGGCTTCGCGTGCGAGAAGTCGCATCAGATCTACGTCGACAATTCCACTCCGTCGGCGCTGATGACCACTATGAAGCGCGCCGAGTCGCTGCTGCGCCACGGAATGTCGCTCGTCATCTTCCCCGAGGGAGCGCGCACCCCCGACGGACGCCTCCACCGCTTCAAACGTGGAGCTTTCATGCTGGCCGACGAATTCAGGCTGCCGGTAGTACCGCTGACTATCGACGGCGCCTACAATGTGCTTCAGCGCTATCAGTCGTTGCCGCGCTGGGGCCACATCACTCTCACCATCCACAAGCCCATCAATCCGGGGCCTGACGGCCACACCGACATACCGGAGCTGATGAAGCAGTCGCGCGACGCCATAGCCTCGGCTCTCCCCGCCGGGCAGTGAGCGGCACTCTAACTTTCTGCGCGCAGAATTGTTGTTATTGACGGATGAACGCTCCGGAGCGCTACTGCCTGAGCACCCGGAAGCGGACATTTTGGCAGACCGGTGACAGAAAAACCGTCTGGCACGAAAAATGCTGTGACTATTCACACAACAACATATATAAACTCTTAACCAAATATAAGAATCATGAACATCAAACCGCTTGCCGACCGCGTGCTCATCCTTCCCACTCCCGCTGAGGAAGTAACCGCAACAGGCATTATCATTCCCGATTCAGCAAAAGAAAAGCCCCTGAAGGGCTCAGTAGTAGCCGCAGGTAACGGCACCAAAGACGAAGAAATGCTCCTCAAAGAGGGCGACACCGTGATTTTCGGCAAGTATGCCGGTACGGAGGTTGAACTCGAAGGAACCAAATATCTGATAATGCGTCAGAGCGATGTGCTTGCCGTTATCGGCTGAAAACCGACGTCACTGACCGAAACACTCTTAATTACACACATAACCTGAATTTACAGTAACATTATGGCAAAAGAAATTAAATTTGAAATAAAGGCTCGCGAAGAGCTTAAAAAAGGCGTCGACGCTCTTGCCGACGCCGTAAAGGTAACCCTCGGCCCCAAAGGCCGCAACGTCATCATCGAGAAAAAATTCGGTGCACCCCACATCACCAAGGATGGTGTGACCGTGGCACGCGAGGTTGAACTCGAAGATCCCTTCCAGAACATGGGCGCACAGCTCGTAAAGGAAGTTGCTTCAAAGACCGGTGATCAGGCCGGCGACGGAACAACTACCGCAACCGTTCTTGCACAGGCTATCGTAAACGTCGGTCTCAAGAACGTCACTGCCGGTGCTAACCCCATGGACCTTAAGCGCGGTATCGACAAGGCGGTTTCATGCGTAGTCGAGAGCATCCGCTCACAGGCTCAGGAGGTGGACGACGACATCACAAAGATCGAGAACGTTGCCCGCATCTCTGCCAACAATGACGAGGAGATCGGCCGCCTCATCGCCCAGGCAATGGAGAAGGTAAAGAAAGAAGGCGTCATCACAGTTGAGGAGGCAAAAGGCACCGAGACTTCTGTTGACATCGTGGAAGGTATGCAGTTTGACCGCGGATACATCTCCCCCTATTTCGTTACCAACTCGGAGAAAATGGAGTGTGAGATGGATTCTCCCTACATTCTTCTCTACGATAAGAAAATCTCTAACCTCAAGGATATGCTTCCCATTCTGGAAGCTGTGGCACAATCAGGCCGTCCTCTGCTCATCATAGCCGAGGATGTCGACAATGAGGCCCTTGCCACACTCGTTGTAAACCGTCTGCGCGGCAGCCTCAAGATCTGTGCTGTCAAAGCTCCCGGATTCG
>CAYUYQ010000120.1:0-6767 GCA_964449335.1 uncultured Bacteroides sp.
CAGAAAAATTTGATGGCATTAATCATCCTGTCTATGACACAGAAGACCGCAGCGATATTATTAATGCTTCTGGAATTGATTTTGAAGAAGACGATAATGCTCTTTATAATCTGGATAAATACGGCGATGCGATTGGGACTTTAATGATGGCATATATCCGAAAAAATCCATCTAAATTTATTTTCAAACAACCGTAAAATTCACTTAGTTATGCCACGAGAAAAGCAGACCTGCAAGATATTGAAGGATATTCGCCGGCAGATAGCTGAGGCAAACGATATAGAGTTTGTAACGTCGGAGTGTCGCTACAAGGGCGACTGTCTCGGAACGTGTCCCAAATGCGAGGCTGAGGTGCGTTATCTGGAGCAACAACTTCGCTCACGTCAAATCATGGGTAAAGCCGTTGTGCTTGCCGGATTATCGGCCGGTATGATTGCATTTTCAGGGTGCGGCAGTTCTTCAGATCAAACGACAAACGATAGTGATACGCAGCAAGAGGAGCCTACGGAGTTGCTTGTGGGAATGGTGATTAATGATTGGGAGGTAGAGGAGGAAGGAGAAATTGAAGCTCTTGAATCCATCAAACAAGGTGAAGTCGAAGATGCTGAGTTTAATACCGGAGGTGAAATCATAGATTACGAACGAAAAGACTCAATATATGAAGTCATTGTAGATGCTCGCCCCTCGTTCCCAGGAGGAGATCAAAAACTGCTGGAATGGATTTCACAACATATTCAATACCCTCAAAATGCTTATGACTCAAATATACAAGGCCGTGTTATAGTTCAGTTTCTGATTAAAGCTGACGGTACAGTGGGCGAAGCAAAGGTTATAAAGATGGTTTCTGACGACCTCGATAAAGAAGCTCTGCGTGTAGTCAGCACCTTACCAAGGTTCAATCCTGCAAAGCTCAACGGAAAAGCCGTTGATTATTGGTTTACGGTTCCGATAACATTTAGATTAGCTGACTGACCATCCACTTTAGGGAAAAAGGGGGCAACCGGGAGACGACGTATAGAGGGGTTGTCTCTGACGGCCCCTCGCGGAAAAGGGGCAGCCTGGAGGCTACCCTTTCTTTTCTATTGCTTCGGGATTGGTTCGACTACCATATGCCCCGCGGAATCGACGGAGACTACGACGCGTCCGGGGATGAACCGGGTAGAATGGATTTCCTGCTCAAATGGATAGAGCTTTATCGTACCGGAATCGGTGAGTTCGGCTATATGGAGTGGATATTCAATCCCTTCGTAGATAACTATGTGGGCCAGTACGCGCTCAGCCATCAGCTTTATTCGACGTTATGCTTGGTTTCGCGACGGAATTCCTTGATGTTGTTGCGGTGATGGCGGAACTTCTCCGACCAGCGCATGCGCACGAGCGACAGCGAGTCAATCGACCCGGCATTGCTATCGGCTGCCGGAGCGAGGATATAGCCGTGGACAGTGCGCGCGCCAATATCTGGATTGAGGGGGAAGGTCAACGTCTGCCAGCCGTCGCCCGACACGGTGGTCGATACATATTCACGTCGGCTGTCGCCATACTCAGCGGCCATAGCCACATTGAGCGAGGCGTTGCCGTTGAGACGCTTGAAACGGAGTATGTAGACATCGCCGAGCTCCCAGTTGGCATCGGATTCAATTGTAAACGGCACAACGTCTGTCGGTGTCAGCGGGCCGAAATCGCGGAAACGCACGCCGGGCCACACATCGACCGAATCGCCTTCAATAGAAATCGAAGTGTTGTTAAGGCCGCCCGCCGAAGCTCCGGCCGTAGCCTGAGCCTGGGCCAATTCTTCCTCAAGGCGCTTAACTACGTCGTCGCACACCTCGATATACTCTTCCATGTGGTAGCCATACCACGCAAAAGTCGAATCGGCCATCTCCGTAGTCAGACCATGCTTGGCATAGAGGCTTTGGCGAAACGCCTTGCGGGTAGAGTCAGTAGGAAACGATCGGGGATTTGCATCGACAACACTCTCGCCCTTATGAATGTCAATCATAAGATCGACCATTTCGTCGTGGGACAACACTCCTTTCGGCGGTCGGTTGCACCCGATTGCCAAACCCAATACACATAATCCGATTAACTTGATGACTTTCATTGATGGATAGTTACGATTCACTCCTCGTCCTCGGACGTCGACGCCGGTTCGCGGTCAGACATCTGCTCTGAAAGGCTTTTGGAATAGAATATGAGCATCACAAGCACACCGACCGTTATGGCTGCATCGGCCAGATTGAACACAGGCTGAAAGAACAGAAACTCCTGTCCACCGACCCAAGGCACCCACGCCGGCCATTGGAAACTGAACAGCGGGAAATAGAGCATATCGACCACCAGCCCATGCAAGAACGCGCCGTAACCACCTCCGTCGGGAAAGAGCACGGCCACTTCAGGCGGCATAGGATTGTTGAATATCAAACCGTAGAAAAGACAGTCAATAATGTTGCCGGCAGCTCCGGCCGTGATGAGCGCTACACACACAAGGAAACCACGCTTCACATCCTGACGGTCTTTCAGTTTTACTATTACCCATATCAGCGCACCGGCAAGTACTATCCTGAACAGGCTGAGAAACAGTTTGCTTCCCATCTTCATGCCGAATGCCATGCCGTCGTTCTCGATGAAAAGCAACTGAAACCACGACGCAATCCGGAAATCTTCGCCGAGATAAAAATGAGTCTTAACCCATATTTTCAGAGCTTGGTCAGCGATTATTACGGCTAAAATCACTATAAGTGCAAGCACTCCTTTAGAAATCTTCATACCGGCTCAGTCTTTATTGTTGAGTTTGGCGTCGATGCCGAGGGTGGCGTGAGGCACGGCACGGAGCCGCTCTTTGGGAATGAGCTTACCCGTTGCGCGACAAATGCCATAGGTCTTGTTCTCGATTCTCACAAGAGCAGCCTGCAGATGGTGGATAAACTTCATCTGTCGCTCGGCCAGACGGCCGCTCTCCTCCTTGCTGAGAGTCGTAGCACCCTCTTCGAGCACCTTGAACGTGGGCGACGTGTCGGCCACATCGTTGCCTTCGGTATTGTTCACACTTGCTTTCAGCAGCTCGTAGTCGGCCTGTGCCTTGGCGAGTTTCTGAAGTATAAGCTCCTTGAACTCCTGAAGTTCCTCATCGGAATATCGTGTTTTTTCAGCCATATTTATTTCTAAGAGGTGGTTTCTTTTTAAGCGTTTATTTGCTCAGCGTTATCTTCACGTCGACCGTGAGGTCATCAAGCTCGAGATGCTCCACGTCATCACCATCGACAGTGCCAACGGTGAGAGCGTCGGCAAGCACCTGACCGGCAATATAGCTGCCGAAAGCCGCAATCGCGTCGTCGGTAGCAGCTGATGGAGCAAACGTCAGATTGATGCGGTCGGTGATTTCGTATCCACGGCTCTTACGGATGTTCTGTATGCGGTTGACGATATCGCGGGCTATACCTTCCATTCTAAGCTCGGGCGTCACGGTTATATCGAGGGCAATCGTGACGCTGCCTTCGTTGGCCACGAGCCAACCGGGAATGTCCTCGGAAATAATCTCTACATCGGCCAGATCGATTACGGCGGGAGCGTCAGCAACCGTCAGAGTGATGCTGCCCTCGCGCTCGAGCTGAGCTATAGCGTGCTGATCCATCGCCTGAATAGCCGCTGCCACCTGCTTCATGGTCTTTCCGAATTTCGGGCCAAGTTTCTTGAAGTCGGGTTTAACGCGCTTTACCAGCACACCGTCGTCGCCACTGACAATCTGCATCTCCTTGACGTTGATTTCGCTTAGAATCAAATCCTTCATTGACTCCACAGCCGCACGCTGGGCATCGTCGACCGCAGGCACGAGAATCCGCTGCAGCGGCTGACGCACCTTGAGCGAAGCCTTGCGGCGCAGCGAGAGGGCCATCGAAGTGATGGTCTGCGCCAGAGCCATGCGCTCCTCAAGCGATTTATCGATAGCTTCACGATTGACTTCGGGCAACAGCTGCAGATGCACTGACTTGCTGCCGGGCTTTATCACCTCAGTAAGGTCGGCATAAATACGGTCGGCATAGAACGGAGCTATTGGTGCGAGCAGCAGAGCCACCGTTTCGAGGCATTGATAGAGTGTCTGGAAGGCCGAGAGTTTATTCTCGTTCATCTCACCACCCCAGAAACGCTTGCGGTTGAGGCGAACGTACCAGTTAGAAAGATTGTCGTTGACAAACTCACTGATAGCGCGAGCGGCGCGGGTAGGCTCATAGTCTTCCATCGCCGTTTCGACTGTCTCGATGAGAGAGTTGAGAAGCGATATAATCCATCGGTCGATTTCCGGACGCTCGGCGAGCGGAATCTGCGGCTGTGAATTGTCGAATCCGTCTACGTTGGCGTAGAGAGCAAAGAAGCCATAAGTGTTGTAGAGCGTGGCAAACAATTTACGCGAGGTTTCCTCGACACCTGCCGGGTCAAATTTCAAGTTGTCCCAGGGAGCCGAGTTGGCAATCATATACCAGCGAAGGGGGTCTGAACCATAGCGCTCTATAGCCTCGAACGGATTGACGGCGTTGCCGAGACGCTTCGACATCTTGTTGCCATCCTTATCGAGCACGAGACCATTGGAAATTACAGCTTTGTAAGCGACCGAATCGAATATCATGCCGGCTATGGCATGGAGCGTGAAGAACCAGCCGCGGGTCTGGTCAACACCTTCGGCAATGAAGTCAGCGGGGAAAATAGTGCGGTTGTCAAAGGCCTCCTTATTCTCAAACGGATAGTGAATCTGAGCGTAAGGCATCGAACCGGAGTCGAACCATACGTCGATCAGGTCGGTCTCGCGACGCATCGGGCGTCCTGAAGGAGAAACGAGCACAATGTCATCGACATACGGACGGTGCAAATCGATTTTCTCATAGTTTGTCTTCGAGTAATCGCCGGGCGTGAAGCCGCGGTCGCGATATGGATTGCTCTTCATAAATCCGGCCTCGACAGCGCGGTCTATTTCGCGGTAGAGCGTCTCGACGCTGTCGATGCACAGTTCTTCGGAAGCATCGTCCGTGCGCCAGATGGGAAGCGGCGTACCCCAATAGCGGCTGCGGGAGAGGTTCCAGTCCTGAAGATTTTCGAGCCATTTACCGAATCGGCCGCTGCCGGTCGACTGCGGCTTCCACTTGATGGTGTCGTTAAGCTCCATCAGGCGCTCACGCACGGCGGTAGTGCGGATAAACCAGCTGTCAAGCGGATAATAGAGCACCGGTTTGTCAGTACGCCAGCAGTGGGGATAGCTGTGCACATGTTTCTCGATTTTGAACACACCGTCGTGCTGCTTGAGCATCATGCATATTTCCACATCGAGACTTTCGTCGGCCTCGGTCTTGGTTGCATCGTAGGCATTCTTGACATATTTTCCCTGCCAGGGGGTGTAAGCCTCTACATCGACCATCTTGCTGACAAACTCAGGATCGAGGTCGTCGAGGAGATAGAAGCGGCCTGTAAGATCAACCATCGGTCGGATGTTGCCGTCGCGGTCAATGAGGTGAAGCGGCGGCACACCGTTCTGACGCGACACGCGAAGGTCGTCGGCGCCGAATGTACCGGCAATATGCACGATGCCCGTACCATCGTCGGTCGACACATAGTCACCGGGAATCACACGGAACGCTCCTTCACCCGGATTGACCCACGGAATAAGCTGACGATAGGTCATGCCACAGAGCTCGGAGCCCTTGTACTGTCCGACTACCTGATAGGGAATGAGCTTGTCGCCCTTCTTGTAGTCCTCGAGAGCCAAGTCTTTGGCTTTAGCATTGAACAGCGAACCCATAAGGGCATCGGCCACGACTACGGTCTCAGGCTTGCCTGAATAGGGATTGTAGGTGCGTACCACGTTGTAGACAATCGAGGGACCTACGGCCAGAGCCGTATTCGACGGCAACGTCCACGGAGTTGTGGTCCATGCAAGGAAATATGGAGTTCCCCACCCTGTCATATCGGGCTTAGGGTCGGTCATTTCGAACTGTGCTATGCAGGTTGTGTCCTTCACGTCGCGATAGCAGCCGGGCTGATTGAGCTCATGGGTGCTCAGGCCGGTGCCGGCAGCCGGCGAATAAGGCTGGATGGTATAACCTTTGTAAAGGAAACCTTTATCGTAGAGCTGACGCAGAAGCCACCATACGGATTCGATATAGCGGTTATCGTAGGTAATATATGGATTCTTCATGTCGACCCAGTAGCCCATCATGTCAGTGAGGTTTTCCCATTCGCGGGTATATTTCATCACCTCGCGGCGGCATGCGGCGTTGTAATCGTCGACCGAGATTTTCTTGCCGATGTCTTCCTTTGTTATGCCGAGCGATTTTTCCACGCCGAGCTCAACAGGCAGACCGTGAGTGTCCCAACCGGCCTTGCGGTGAACCTGGAAGCCCTTCATTGTTTTATAGCGGCATACAATGTCCTTGATGGTGCGCGCCATCACATGGTGGATACCGGGCATACCGTTGGCTGAAGGCGGACCCTCATAGAACACAAACGAAGGACAACCTTCACGCTCTTTCAGGCTCTGGCCGAAGAGGTCGGCGGCACGCCACTGCTCGAGCACTTCCTTATTGATTTGGGAGAGATTAAGGTTATTGTAGACTTTGAATTTCTTATCCATTGCGCAATTATTCTGTCTTTTCGATTTATTTCTGCAAATGTACAATATTTCCGTCACTTGACGAAACAAAAAGGCGCAGGGCGCCGCTCCGCACCGGAGCAGCGCCCTGAAATAAGGTCTGACACCTGGTCAGCTATCAGAAATTTGCATT
>CAYUYQ010000121.1:0-1637 GCA_964449335.1 uncultured Bacteroides sp.
CTACCGGGTCGGGCCGGAGAGGAACAATGCGGTGAAGGCGCGGTCGAGGCGGCCGAGCGGGTCGGAGTAATGATTACCGGGCACGCTTTCAAATCCGACGTCGATGCCGCCGCTGCGCAGACGGGCTATAATGGCGTCCGTTGCGTCAGCAACCGTAGCAAAGGCCTTGACTTTCGATTTCGCCTCCTGGTCGCCGAGCAGGAAGAACGCCCGGCCCGATTTTGCAGGCACGGGTCGTGAATTAATCCAGTCGACAAAACCTTCGTACCAGAACGAACCCGATAGCGACGCGATGTTAGCGAACGTGTCGCACACCATCCACTGCCACAGCGCGAACAGTCCCGACATCGAGACACCCACGAGCGTGCGCTCCACGGCGCCACTCACGCCCAGACATGCCTCAATCTGCGGCACGACTTTCGACTGCAATAGCTGAAGAAACTCCGGCGAGCCGCCTTTGAAATCAGCGCTCCCTTTCGGCACTCCCGGAGCCGGCCACGGACTGAACGCTCTCTCCCAGTCCATGCCCGTTATCACGGCGATATCCACGCCGTAGCGCTTCGCGGCCGGTTCTACCCAATCGGTCAGGATGTCCATCGGATAAAGTATGTAGGCAATTCGTTGTACGCCATTTCCGCTGCACGTGCAGCGCAGTCCTTCTATTTCAAACGTCTGTTTCATAACATATCTTTAACATCACAACGCCTCGCCCACACGGATGTTCATCCGACAACTATTTACCTGCGGTATTTCCGCTCGAATATATCCATGTGTTCCTCGCCCCATCTGAGCATCGAGTCGATAATCGGCAGAAGGCTTTTGCCCAAATCCGTTATACGGTAGACAGAGCGGGGCGGCAGCTCCGGAAATATAGTCTTGCTCACCAGACCATCCTCAACCATCTCTTTCAGCTGCAGGTCGAGCACACGCGGGGCGGCCTCGGGCAGACATTTGTGGAGCTCGCTCGGTCGCAGCTCCGCGCCACTGCGCAGCTCATCGAGCAGACATGATTTCCATTTCGACTCTATCAGACTCATCGTCAGCCGCAGCGGACAGTCCAGGTCGACCGGTATTTTCTTTTCGTATGCCATCGTTTTAATTGTTTCATCGGGCAAAGGTAATCAATATCGCCATAACGTGCAGTACTGAAAAATTTTTCCATACCGGAATAATTTTTCGGTACTTGATGCGTCTGTTATACCTTGCTAACTTTGCTGACGAAAAATAAACTAAACCGTAAACTATATGAGAGACTCGATTAAAGAATATGAAGCGGTTGCAAAAGCCGCCGAAAAGTTTGTAAAAAGCGTGGCCGAGGGCAATAGCTCCTATGCCAAAACCCTTTTCACCGACGATGCCGTATTGTTCGGCATGCTCGACGGCGTGCTTGAGCACGGCTCGATCGAGCAATTCTACCACAACGTCGACACCGTCGGCGCCGGCTCCGACTTCAAGGCCCGTATCGACGTGCTTGCCGTCGAAGAGACGGTTGCCGTGGTGCGTGTGCTCGAGGAGAAATGGGGTGGCCGCATCGACTTCACCGACTTCCTTCTCCTGCTCAAGCTCGACGGCGAGTGGCGATGCGTCGCTAAAGCCTATAATCAGAACTCCGACACAATCAAAGCATGAAAATCACA
>CAYUYQ010000121.1:1737-6760 GCA_964449335.1 uncultured Bacteroides sp.
CGAGCGTAAACCATCCGGCCGACCTCGCTGTTTCTAACTGAAGAAACATCTTTATAAATCCGTTATATGAAAGTATTGGTAATCAACGGAAGCCCCCACCTGAAGGGGTGCACCGACCGCGCACTGCGCGAAGTAGAGCAGACTCTGATAGCCGACGGCATAGAAGTCGAGCGCGTCAACGTCGGCAACAAAGACATCCGCGGTTGCATCGGTTGCAACTACTGCCGCGAACACGGCCGCTGTGTGTTCAACGACCTTGTCAACGAAACAGCGCCCAAATTGGCCGAGGCCGACGGATTGGTTGTCGGCACCCCGGTTTACTATGCCGGAGCCAACGGTCAGGTGCTTTCGTTTCTTGACCGTCTGTTCTACAGCTCGTCGACCACCGTCGACAAAAAGATGAAAGTTGGTGCAGCCGTTGTCTCGTCGCGTCGTGCCGGATCTACCTCGGCTTTCGACGAAATAAACAAATATTTCACCATCAGCGCTATGCCTGTCGTCTCAAGTACTTATTGGAATGAAGTCCACGGTTTCACGGCCGAGGATGTCGAGACCGACCTTGAAGGACTCCAGACCATGCGCAATCTCGGTCACAATATGGCGTTCATGATTCGCGCAATCGATATGGCCGCCGCAAGCGAGGGCGTGCCCGTCCAGGAACGCGCCGCGTTCACAAGCTTCCACACCGAGGGCTGAGACTCAAGCCTTATCGTATAAACCGTCCGGTTATACTGTCGGCACTTTCGGAGATTTCTCCGGGAGTGCCGGCAGCCGTTATACGGCCGCCTGATTCTCCTCCTCCGGGACCCATATCAATGATATAATCGGCATTGCGAACAACGTCGAGGTCATGCTCAATCACCACAATCGTAGCCCCGAGACCAATCAGCCGCTCGAACACCTCGAGAAGCTTCCTGACGTCGAGCGGATGCAGGCCGATTGTCGGCTCGTCGAACACAAACAGCGTGTCGCTCTGCTCGCGGCCCATCTCCGTGGCCAGCTTCAGCCGCTGCGCCTCGCCGCCCGACAGGCTCGGCGTGGCCTCACCCAAAGTCAGATAGCCCAGACCGAGATTATTGAGCGTCGACAGGCGCCCGGCCACCGTCTTGTGACCCGCGCACTCCTCGATTGCCTGCTCCACATCCTCGTCCATAAGCTGCGGGAGCGATACCGGATAACCCGCCGCACTCGCTATGCGCACACTCCACGCTGCTTTGCCGTAGCGCGAGCCCTTGCATTCGGGGCACGGAATGTCGACGTCGGGCAGAAACTGCACGTCGAGACTCACCGTGCCCGTGCCGTCGCACACCGGACACCGCAGGCTGCCCGTGTTGTAGGAGAAATCGCCCGCCTTATAGCCTGCGGCTTTAGCTCCGGGCGAACGGCCGAAGATTTTGCGCAGCTCGTCGTGAATGTTGGCGTAGGTTGCAACGGTCGACCTCACATTAGCGCCTATTGGAGTCGAATCTATCAGCTTCACGTGCTTGATGCCGGGAGCTTCGACGTGCTTAACGTGGTCAGGCAGCGGCCTACCGTCGAGATGAGCCTGCAGTCCGGGCACAAGACTTTCGAGCACCATCGTGGTCTTTCCCGAGCCCGACACACCGGTGACCACCGTCAGGCGCCCTTTCGGTATCCTGACCTCAAGCGGCTTCACCGTGTGAATCCGGTCTGTTTCCATCGTTATGCTTCCTTCGGCAAACATTTCATCCGGCGCCGTGACGGGCCGCACGCGCTGCTCTTTATCGCCCGAAAGAAACGGGCCTATCTTTGACTCGGGATTATGCTCTACGTCCCGGATTGTTCCTTCGGCAATTATCCGGCCGCCGTTAGCTCCCGCTCCGGGTCCAAGTTCTACGAGCCAGTCGGCGTCGCGGAGTATCTGCGTATCGTGGTCCACGAGCACTATCGAATTGCCGTCGTCAATCAGGTCATGCATCACCCCCTTCAGGCCGACGATATTGGCCGGATGGAGGCCGATTGAAGGCTCATCGAGCACATAGAGTATTCCCGTAGTCCGGTTGCGCACCACCCGCGCCAGCTGCATGCGCTGGCGTTCGCCCGTAGAGAGCGTGGCCGAAGCGCGGTCCAGACTCAGATACCCCAGCCCGAGGTCCACAAGACGGCGCGCCGTCAGCAGAAACGCCTCGCCGATGTTGACGGCCATCTGTCTCATCTCTTCCGGAAGGCTGTCGGGCACTGCTTTCACCCACTCTATAGCGTCGGTGAGCGTCTTGGCCGTAGCCATGTCGAGACCGATGCCGGCAATGCGCGGGGCACGGGCTCGCTCGGAAAGCCGCGTTCCGTGGCAGCAGGGGCACACGTCGCTTTTCAGAAATTTCTCCACGCGCTTCATACCCTTTTCGTCGGTCACTTTCGCCAGCGCATTCTCCACGGTGTAGACAGCGTTGTAGTAGGTAAAATCGAGTTCTCCGGCTGTCTGGCTTTTCTTGGCCTTGTAGAGTATGGTCCGCTTTTCGGCCGGGCCGTCAAACACGATTTCACGCTCCTTCGGCGTCAGCTGATTGAACGGCACGTCTGTACGCACGCCCATCGCGCGGCACACGTCGGTCATCAGCGACCACATCAGGCTGTTCCACGGCGCTACGGCTCCCTCGTCGATTGTCAGCGTTTCATCGGGCACGAGCGTGCTGCGGTCGACCGTCATCACCACGCCCGTACCTCCGCACTTCTCGCACGCTCCGGTGCTGTTAAACGCCAGCTCCTCTGCGCCGGGGCCGTAGAAATGTGTCGAGCAATTTTCGCACACGAGTTCTTTTTCAGCCGCCACGTCGAGCGACGGAGCGTGATAGTGTCCGCAGTTCGGGCAGCGGTGACTCGCCAGGCGCGAGAACATAAGGCGCAGGCTGTTGAGCAGCTCGGTTCCGGTGCCGAACGTGCTCCGCACGCCGGGCACGCCGGGCCGCTGATGGAGCGCGACGGCTGCGGGTACGTAGCGGATTTCCTCCACGTCGGCGCGCGTGGCCTGCGAGATGCGTCGGCGGGTGTAGGTCGACAGCGCTTCGAGATAGCGGCGCGAGCCCTCGGCGTAAAGCACACCCAGAGCAAGCGACGATTTTCCGGAGCCCGACACGCCGGCTATCCCTACGATTTCACCCAGCGGTATATCGACGCTTATATTTTTCAGATTGTGGACTCTGGCGCCTCGGATTTCTATCTTGTCATGTTTCATGTTCTCGTTTTTTCCATATCTTTGTTTTTTCCATATCTTTGGCGGGTATATCTAATGGATGGCAACCGCTCTGTTGATTTCAGTTGCAACTCTAATTTAGCAATTTCTTTTCTGATAGGGCTGCTTCCTGTTCATTTGTTACCGACGCACTGTCACTCGATAAGTGCCCGACTCGGCTTCGGCTCTTACCTCGCCGTCGCCCGAACGCTCGAAACTCAATGACGGCACGGCATTGATGTCAGCCCCATCATCGGCTTGCAGAATCACCGTAGCGCTGCTGTTGGCCGGTATGGTGAACGTATATGTCTGTCCGGCGGCATCGCTCTCCCACTCCGACGCAATCTGCCCGCGTATCGAATCGTAAGACCCTCGGGCCCAAGTCAGACCGCCCCCGGGCTGCGGACGCAGCGTGAAGTGCTCATAGCCCGGACGCTCTTCGTCGGGGTTTATGCCAAGTATGTTGCGGAACATCCATTCCGAGACGGCCCCGAACGCCACATGGTCGAGCGAATTCATGGTCGCATTCTGGAATCCTCCTTCAGGGCTCCACGCATCCCACCGCTCCCAGACGGTGGTTGCTCCGTTGTTGACGATGTTGAGCCACGACGGGAAGCGCGTTGATGTCAGCAGACGGTAGGCCACATCGCTCCGGCCGAAATCCGTAAGGGTCTGCATCATCATCGGGGTGGTGATGAATCCTGTCGAAAGACGGTAGTCGTATTCCTCGATGCATCGCAGCAGATGGCCGAAAGCCTTCTCCCGCAGCGAATCGGGCACAAGGTCGTAGAACAGCGCCAGCGAATACGCACCTTGACTGTCGCCGTCGACCCGGCCGTCAGCATCGACAAACATCTCGATAAACTTCGCTTTCACGCTATCGGCCAGAGCCGAGTAGCGGTCATGGTCGGCATCGCGCCGCAGCACACCGGCTATATCGGCGAGCAGCCGCGTCGAGTAGGCGAGAAAAGCCGTTGCAAACGCGTCGTCGGGCGTCGCGCCACGCGTGGTCGGATAGGTCGGGTCGATTTCGGGAGCAATGGTATTGGCGTTGAGCCAGTCGCCATTGTGGTTATGACGGTTGCGCCAAACGAGGTCGGGATTTTCAGCACACGTAGCGTCAATGTGGCCCCGCATCTCACCGTAGAGCCGCTCCAGTGCGCGGGTGTCGCCGTAGTTGACATACATTCGCCACGGCACTATCAGACCGGCCTCACACCATCCCGGAGCGCCGATCCAGCCCTCCCACAGCCCGGCGTTGCGCAGCGACGGCACCATTGAGAAAAATTGTCCGTTAGGAGCCGTGTCCTGTATATCGCCGAGCATTTTGGTGTAGAACGCCGCCATATCCATGTTGAATATCGAGGCCTGGCAGAATATCTGGATATCGCCTAAGGCTCCGGTACGCTCGTCGCGCGACGGATTGTCGGTTATGACGCTCAGCATGTTGTTGCGCTGCGTCCACACTATGTTGCGGTAAAGTTGATTCAAAGCCTCGTCGGAGCAGCTGAATCGCCCTGCGGCGCGTGCTCCCGACGATATTGCTTTAGCCGTGAGAGCGTCGGGCGAAAGGACGTCGTTCAGACCGGTCAGTTCGGCATACTGGAATCCGTGGTAGGTCATATCGGGCTCGAAATAGTCGTCGTTGCCCGAAAGATAGAACGTGTCCGTCGCGACGGCATAACCGAGGCTGCGCGTGTAGAGCGTGCTGTCGGCTTCGAGCCACTCGCCATGGCGGAGCACAATCCTCTGGCCCGGCTCGCCCTTCACCCTCAGAGCGCAGTGTCCGGCTATATTCTGGCCGAAATCTATCATCTGCGCGCCGTCGGCACG
>CAYUYQ010000122.1:0-5037 GCA_964449335.1 uncultured Bacteroides sp.
ATTTATGCCTGCAAAGGGTTTCTCGTGGAGGAGCACACGGAAGTTGTGACGGCGGGCCACCTCGTGCATGAGCGACATGAGGAGCATGTTGTGGTCGTTGGCGAGGTTGGTCTCCTCGAAGATGGGCGCGAGCTCAAACTGGTTGGGTGCAACCTCGTTGTGACGTGTCTTGCAGGGGATTCCGAGCTTGTGGGCCTCGATCTCGAGGTCGAGCATGAAGGCCTCGACTCTCTTGGGGATTGCGCCGAAGTAGTGGTCCTCGAGCTGCTGGTTCTTGGCCGACTCGTGGCCCATGAGGGTGCGTCCGGTGAGCACGAGGTCGGGACGGGCTGCGTAGAGGGCCTCGTCGACGAGGAAGTATTCCTGCTCCCATCCGAGGTTGGAGACGACGTGCTTCACCTTGGGGTCGAAGAAGCGTGCCACGGCGGTACCGGCCTTGTCGACCGCGGAGAGGGCACGGAGAAGCGGGGTCTTGTAGTCGAGCGACTCGCCGGTGTATGAGATGAAGATTGTGGGGATACAGAGGGTATTGTCGATGATGAACGCGGGGGAGGAGACATCCCATGCCGAGTAGCCGCGGGCCTCGAAGGTGTTGCGGATACCGCCGTTGGGGAAGCTCGACGCGTCGGGTTCCTGCTGCACGAGCAGCTTGCCGGTGAATTTTTCGATTACACCACCCTTGCCGTTGTGTTCGACGAACGAATCGTGTTTTTCGGCCGTGGTCTCGGTCAGCGGCTGGAACCAGTGGCAGTAATGGCGCGCACCGTTGTCGATGGCCCAGCGCTTCATGCCTTCGGCCACGGAGTCGGCCACTTCGCGCGGAAGGGGTTCCTTGTTGTCGATGGCGTTGATGAGGGCATCGAATGTCGCTGCGGGCAGATACTGAAACATTTTCTGCCGGTTGAAGACATATTTGCCGTAATAAGTTTCGGGGCGATCCTTGGGGATGGCCACGGGTTCGGCCTTGCGGTTGAAGGCTTCGTCAACTACTTTGAATCTTAACTGTGACATAACGCTAGTTATTGGTTAAAGATTAATTAAAAAAGTTTAGACTGTTACTTTTTAATATTTGGTGAAGTAAGACAGATTGTGTTATAATTTCAGCCGGGCAAGACGTCGGCACGCCTCCTCTGTAGCATCGGTCGAGGAGAAGGCCGTCAGGCGGAAGTAGCCCTCGCCTGCGTGGCCGAAACCGGCGCCGGGCGTGCCTACGATTCCGGCCTCACGCAGCAGATAGTCGAAGAACTGCCACGATGATGGCATATCGTCGGGTGTCTTTACCCATATATATGGTGCGTCGACGCCGCCATAGGCTTTCAGTCCGGCTTCAGACAGGCCTTGGAGGAGCATCGAGGCGTTGTGGCGGTAGTAGTCGAGCACGGCAGCTACCTGTCGGCGCCCGTCGGCGGTGTAGAGCGACTCGGCAGCACGCTGCGAAATGTAGGAGGCGCCGTTGAATTTGGTGCACTGCCGGCGGTTCCACAGCTGGCGCAGACTCACTTTGTTGCCACGGGCGTCAATGCCTTCGAGCTCGGAGGGCACGACCGTATAGCCGCATCTGACGCCGGTAAATCCGGCCGTCTTGCTGAAACTGCGGAATTCGATGGCGCAGCGGCGCGCACCCTCGATTTCGTAGATGCTGCGGGGTATGCCGGGCGTACGCACGTAGGCTTCATAGGCCGAGTCAAAGAGAATGAGGGCTGAGTTGGCAAGGGCGTAGTCAACCCATTTTTTCAGCTCGTCGGCAGTCAGGACGGTGCCTGTAGGATTGTTGGGGAAACAGAGATATATTATGTTGGGTCGCGACGAGGGGAGGGCCGGAACAAAGCCGTTGGCTTCGGTGCAGGGCAGCAGTTCGATGTCGCTCCAGCCCGCACCGTCGGGGAGCGGGCGGCCGGCCCGTCCGGCCATCACGTTCGTATCGACGTAGACGGGATAGACCGGGTCGGTCACGGCCACGCGGCAGTCGCGGGCCAGAATATCGCCGATGTTGCCGGTGTCGCTCTTGGCGCCGTCGCTAACGAAAATTTCGTCGGCGCTGACGTTGATGCCCCGGGCGCGATAGTCGTTTTCGGCTATGGCTTCGCGCAGGAAGAGGTAGCCCTGCTCGGGTCCGTAGCCGTGGAAAGTCGTCTCGGAGCTCTCGTCGTCAACGGCCCGGTGCATTGCTTCGATAGCCGCCGGGCATATTGGCCGAGTCACGTCGCCGATACCCATGCGGATAATGCTCGCATCGGGATGCTCGCGGGTGAAGTCCGACACCTTTCTTGCTATCTCGGAAAATAAGTAAGACTGAGGGAGAAGCGTGAAGTTGTCGTTGACTCGTATCATTGCGTTAAGTGTTATGTGGGGGTTAATGAGTCGTGAAGTATCGCCCTTCGTAGACGGTGGCTGCCGGTCCGGTCATCATCACCCGTCCATCGTCGGTCAGCTCGATTTCGAGGGTTCCGCCCGGAAGCGTCACGAAGCAGTGACGCGGTGCCCGCCCGGTAGTGATTGCGGCTACGGCTGTGGCGCAGGCTCCGGTGCCGCAGGCCATCGTCTCGCCGCTTCCGCGCTCCCACACGCGCATCGTTATGCGCCCCGGGGCCGTGACTACGGCAAATTCGATGTTAGCACGGTCGGGCCACATCGGATGCGTCTCAAGTTCGCGGCCTACGCCATGGACGTCGAAGCCTTCGAGCGAATCGAGAAACACTACGCCGTGGGGGTTGCCCATCGAGACGGCCGTGAGTCGCAGCGGGCCGGCCGAAGTGGCGACTTCGTGCTCGATCATTTCGGCTTCGGAATGGCTGACGGGAATCTCGGAGCAAAGGAGCGAGGGGCGACCCATGTCGACGGTGACGCTCTCTACGCGGCCCGATTCGTCGGGGTGAAGAATCAGTGTCTTTATTCCCGACAGCGTCTCGAGTGTGATGGTGGTTTTGTCGGTAAGGCAGTAATCGTGGACATATTTGGCCACGCAGCGGCTTCCGTTGCCGCACATCCGCGCCTCCGAGCCATCGGCATTGAAGATGCGCATACGGAAATCGGCTATTTCAGAGGGTAGCATGAGGATTATGCCATCGGCTCCCACGCCAGTGTGGGGGCGGCTCATTTCTATAGCGAGCCGGTTGATATCGGGGGGAGTCCCATCGGGGCAATGCATATAAATGTAGTCATTGCCTATGCCGTGCATTTTGGTGAACAGCAGTTGCCGTCCGTTTTCACCTTGCGTTTGCATAATCTAAAATCCGACGTTTTTTACAAGGCGCAAAGTTATAACATTTCTTACTTAGCTCCGCAAAAAAATCGAATTTTTTTTTGCGGGTCAGGAATAAATGGACCAATGGGGCCATTTGGACTAATCAGCCAATTTTTTAGAATGGGTAGCCGATGGCGAGATGGAATGCAAGCGATTTGCGGAAGGATTCCATGTTGTAATAGCCTCCGTGGCCTGTGGCGTAGGGCGCGTGGATGCCAATGCCGAGGTCGCCGCGGATTACGAGCATGCCGATATCGACGCGCAGACCGGCTCCGGTGCCGGTGGCGAGGTCGCGCAGGAAACGTTTGCCCTGCAGCTCACCGCCGGGACGGTAGGGATCTTTTTTGAGTAGCCAGACGTTGCCCGAATCGAAGAACACGGCGCCATGGAGGGGCCCGTAGATCGGGAAGCGATATTCGACGTTGAACTCGAATTTGAATGTACCGGTCTGGTCGAAGTAACCGTTAATCTGGTCTTTGGGCACGCGGTAGCTACCCGGACCGATTGACCGCACGGTGAAGGCTCGGATAGAGTTGGCACCTCCTACATAGAACTGCTCGCTGTAGGGCACCTGCGTGGCGTTGCCGTAGGCATGCGCGGCGCCGGTGGCGGCGCGCGTCACGAGCCAATGGTCGCCCGAACCGATGCGACGGTTGTAGACGAGCTGTGTCGTGCCCTTGATGAACTGCGAGAACGGTATGCCGAACAGTCTTTTTTCGCCCCGCTGCCCCGCAAGGCGATAGATGGCCCAGAAGAGATTGCCCGCTTCCTGAACGGTAAACTGCCAGTTGAGCCCATTGTCGGGATTAATCATGCGGTCGTAGACATAGCTATAGGCTATTTGCGGTATGAACTGGCTGCGGAAGCTCTGGGCTATGGCCTGGTTGGCGTTCATTATCGAGTCAAACTCTTCGGTGGAGTGAATGAGGTTGATATAGGTAATCTTGAAGAGGGTGAGGGTGTTGTTGACGTGGCGGGTAGCGCGCCAGTCGTAGTTGAACGATCCCTCGAAGCGGGCCATGTTGAAGTAGTGGGGACGGTTGAGCACATTGGCTCCGAGAGTGATTCGAGTCCAGTTGAGTTCGCGTCGCGTGCGCGGGATGAAGCGCGGTGCGAGCAGGCGCGGGAATGCGAGCGAGGTCTGAAGTCCGAATTCGTAGGAGTTGAACACTGACGAATTGCCGTGACCGGTCTGCCATTCGTAGCTTCCGTTGACGCCTACGGAGAGTTTTTCACCGCCGCCAAACACATTGTTATCCGTGATGCGGAAATTGAGACCCGGACCGATATAGCTGTTGCTCTTGGATGTGGCGTTGACTTCAAGCATAGCCTCGAGCGGAGCGTCGAACGTGCACTCGATTTCGACGTTGAGCACGTCGCGACGCGTCGAGTCGGGGATGGCGCTGATTTCGATGCTGTTGAATATGCCGAGGCGCGACAGGTATGTCTGCGTGCGGTTCATATCGCGCACGGTGAACGTGCGTCCCTCGCGGAATGCGATACAGCTCGGTATGAGATGGTCGCGTAGCCGCGAAGGAGTCATGCGGATGATGGTACCGCGGCGCGTCACAAGCGTGTCGGGCGTTCCGCCGCCGTTGTTGCGGTATATGCGGGTAGTGATGTCACCCGTGGTCCAGCTGCGTGATGCGAATGCAGGCATGTTTTTGACCGTCACGAGCTTCATTGCTATACGGTTGGCTTCCAGGGTACTGTCGGCGAGATATTCGATGTATTCGGGCCGGAAGAAATAGTATCCGCGGTTGCGCACGGCGTTGGCTATGTTGATGCGCAGG
>CAYUYQ010000122.1:5137-6752 GCA_964449335.1 uncultured Bacteroides sp.
GGATTGGGCCAGTTGTTGTAGACCCACAGTCCGAGGGGAAACGGATAGCGGATGTAGGGCGAAATGAGCGAATTGTTGGGCTTGACGTTGACAGCCGCTTTCACGTCGGCGCTGATGCCGGGCGCGACTTTCTCTTTGCCTTCAGGGATGATGTTGATTTTCTTGACACCGGTATAGAGCACGTCGTCGGGGCCGAGACGGCGCGTGGTGGAGCAGCCGACTGCCAGGGCGGCGACCAGCAGCGCCAGACTGCAGCGCAGTATAGTGGAGGTTAGGGTTGATGATGCCTTCATTTTTTTGCGTTTGCTTCAGTAGTTGATGATGCGGCCGGTGTGGCGGAGAGCTCGCGGTCGAGCGGCGGGAGATTTTTGGGCGGCCGGGCAAAACGGAAGATGTCGCGCAGACTGTTGCTTTTGCGGCGGAGCACGAAGCCGACACCGGTCTGGGTGACTTCACCTTCGAGAATACTTTCGTAGCCTACGTGGCGGAACAGACGCACGTACATCGACCCGCTGCGGTTGAGCATATATTCAAACGATATGTCGTTGATGAGATTCTGCGAGAAATTCTCGTCGGCATCGGCGTCGGTGGAGTAGTTGCCGCCGACGATAATCTTGATGCGGTCGTTGAAGAGCGATTTGCTCACGCGGTAGGAGTAGCTTGTGGTCGTCGAGCTGGAGCCATCGGTGGTTTTGTTGTACTGGTCTATACCGAATGAAATATCTACACCTTTTATGTTGTTGGCTGCCCAGGAGTTAATCTGTGACTCCAGGAACGAGAACAGCTGGTTGCCCGAAAGGTTGGCGTTGGCTTTTGTGCCGGGTCCGGAATAGATATTGTAGAGAAGCATGTTCATGGCCTGGTTGGCACGCTGCTGGGGCGACATTGACGAGAGTTCGTTTTCAATGGTCAGGTCGTCGTTGGTCGAGAGATCGAAAGCCACGTCCATATCCTGCAGAGTATTGGTCACCGAAAGACCTACATCGAAGTTGACCAGACGGGAGTTCTGGCCCTCCTGAGTGACGTTGGCTTTCAGGCGATCAACGGCCTTGATGTTGAGTGTGGGGTTAAGCATATCGCCGTTGAAAGCCACGTAGCTTCCGCTTTCGAAGCTGAAGTTTTTCTCCGACATGAAGGGAGGCGAGTAGCGCACAAAGCCTTTGTCGATATTGAAGCGTCCGGTCAGACGTCCGTCGCTCATAGGCGTCATGGTGAACTGAAGGGTGCCGTTGCCTTCGATTGAGGCTTTGTTTTTGCCGTCGGGCGAAAGATCGACATTGATTGTGGTGCCGGTCGAGATGGTGAGGCCGGCTTCGAGATTCATCATCATTTCCGACTGCACGATGCTGTCGGCCTGTTCAACCTGAGTGGTGTCGGAGAACTGAACGAAATGCACCATCGATCCGGTGTTTTTCGACACGAGGGGCGTGTTGGTGGCATCGGTGACTACGTAGGTCACGTTGGTTCCGGGCAGCACGTTGAGCCTGGCGTCGACGTTGAGGAAGCGCATGCTGCCTTTTACGGTGGCGTCGAGGTCAATGAAGGCTTTGCCGTAGATGTTGGCTCCGCGCGGACGGTTGGAGTTGACAATCTGCATATCGGAGGCATTGGCTTT
>CAYUYQ010000123.1:0-6597 GCA_964449335.1 uncultured Bacteroides sp.
ACCATCGAAGAAATAGAATCGGAAGTGAAATCGCTTGTTGGGCGAGGAGTCAAAGAATTCAATGTCATTGCTCAGGATTTGTCGAGCTACGGTGTGGATTTATATGGCAAGAAAATGCTCCCGGAGCTCATTGATAGAATTGCTTCAATCAAGGGCGTAGAGTGGATTCGGCTTCACTATGCCTATCCCTCCGATTTCCCGATGGAGTTACTGGATGTAATGAATCGCCACAGCAATGTGTGCCGCTATCTCGATATAGCGCTTCAACATATCTCAGACAGTGTCTTATACAACATGCGACGTCACATTACCGGCGAGGAAACACGCCGGTTATTGGCCGAGATTCGTGAAAAAGTTCCAGGAATACATATTCGCACCACACTGATGGTGGGATTCCCTGGTGAAGGAGAGGCTGAGTTTGAGGAGCTGCTGGCTTTCGTCAAAGAGCAGCGCTTTGAGCGAATGGGTGCTTTTGCTTATTGCGAGGAAGAGGATACCTATGCTGCCAAAAACTTCAAGGACGAGATCCCCGATGAGGTGAAGCAGCAGCGCCTTGATGCACTAATGGCTCTTCAGGAAGAAATTGCGGCAGAACATAATGCTGCAAAAGTCGGCTCTGAGCTTAAAGTCATCATTGACCGAGAGGAGCCGGACTATTACGTCGGGCGTAGTGAGTTTGACTCTCCTGAAGTCGATCCGGAGGTCCTGATTGAAAAGACTCGGAAGTTACGCCGCGGAGAGTTCGTCAACGTAACGATAACTCAGGCATTGCCTTTTGAATTAATAGGTAGACCGTCATGACGCAGAAAATATCAACCGAGATACTTGCGGCAGCAAAAAAATGCCTGGAGTTAAACATCCCGTTTGTCCTTTTTGCATATCCCGACAAAAAAGAGTATCATTTTTTTGCTGATCCAACTCCGGATTCCGAAAAAGAATATCAGTTTGTTCCGGCTTTGAACGCGCCGGAATCGGAAGGGTTCTTTATCAACATGTTTGAGAACTCCTCAAAAGTGCATCCGACGGTAATAGAGCCTGTTATGACAGCTCGCGAAGTTATTGACGCTGAATTGCCGTCTATGCCCTCGGCGATGATACACCCGACGGAAGAATCAACCCCGCGAGAGCTCTACGATGCCCGGATTGTCACGGTTACAAATCTTTTGAAGACGAAGCATGATAAGTGCGTGATTTCCCGGGTAATTAATGTTGTCGGGAATGACAATCCGATAGATGTGGCGGACAGATACTTTGCCATGTGTCCGACGTGTTTTCGGTTCGTTTACTACACACGCGATACCGGGCTATGGCTTGGTGCCACGCCCGAACTTCTTGCCGAGGTGGATGTGCTGAAAGGTGAGGTCCACACCGTTGCTCTTGCAGGGACGAGACTGGCCGGAACGATTGGCGAATGGGATGAAAAGAACTTACTTGAACATGATATCGTGACGGAACACATCGTCGATGTGCTTCGCGGTCAAGCGCTCGATGTGCAGGTGGAGGGATATAGTAACGTTCCGTTCGGCTCGGTGGAGCATCTGTGCAATAAGATAACAGCCTTTGGCGACGTTGTGCCTGACGAATTACTATCACGTCTGGCTCCGACGCCGGCCGTATGCGGATACCCGGTGGATGTAGCTCACGATATGATTGATTTGCTCGAGCAGCACTCGCGTCACTGCTATGGCGGTTGGATCGGGATGAAAGAGTCGAGTCGCGCGACGTTCTTCGTCAACCTTAGGAGCGCTTTCGCTGAGAAACAGTCTGACGGTACCTATCGGTATAATCTTTTTGCCGGTGGAGGTATCACGAAGAAAAGTGTGTCGCAAACCGAATGGAATGAGTCTCAGGCCAAAATAGAACCGTTGCTGACGGCCATCTATAATGAAAAGACAAAAAAGAAACGAAATGAAACCGATATATAAACTATTACTTATAAGCCTTCTGTCGCTTCTTCTGCTTGGCGCTCTGTCGTTTGTCCGGTGGGGCGATGTGTCAGGCGGTAAATTGCATGATTTCAATCTGCTTGCAGATATTATGGTTGCGGAGGCTGATACCGTCTTGACGGATAGTGAGACTGACGAGACTCTCAGCGAGCTTGATCCGGAGCTTGCAAAAATAATGGCAACCGGAGGCGAAGAGGTCGATTCTTCGGAAGTCTCTGCTCCATTGCCTGTAGACTCATTGGCCACAGATGGCATTGATGCATTGGAACTGCGGACAGAAGTTTCAAATACGGAGATGGCAGCTAAATCGCCGAGAGAGGGCGATCTTGTGATTATAGAGGACTACACGCCAGCACAACGCGGCCTCTCTAATTTGAGAGCAGCTCTGGCATCCGGACGAGTTGCCAGAATAGCAGTCGTTGGCGATAGCTATATTGAAGGTGATATTCTCACTCAGGATCTACGCGAAATGCTTCAGAACCGCTACGGAGGCAGTGGAGTAGGTTATGTCAATATGCATTCAGAGTTTCCCGGATTTCGCCAGAGTGTGCGACAGGGAGGTGCCGGATGGAAAGAACATGACTTCAAAAAGGGTAAAAAGGCCTACCTTGGCTTGCCGCAACATTATTTCACCCCATCCGGAAAAGCCACTGCAACCTATAAGGGTGTGAGCAAACTCAAGCATCTTGACAGCTGGGACGTGTCGCGATTCCTGTTCATATCGCCTGAAGATTCTGAAATTCGCACGCGTGTCGATGGTGAGACTGAATGGACCGTTCATTCGGTCAGTGGCTCCGATGCCGTTCAGCAGATTGCTATCAATACTCCGACCGCAAAATTCGAAGTCGAAACGTCGTCGCCCGGAGTTATCGGTCTTGGCGTTTGGATGGATGGCGACAATGGTATTGCTGTCGATTGTATGTCATCACGCGGAATATCGGGTATTTCTTTAGCTAATATTGACGAGAATCTTGCAGCCCAGATGTCACAATACGTACCTTATGACTTGATTATTCTCGAATTTGGCATGAACGCCATGTCGGCCAAGCAGACTAATTATTCAGTATACGGTAAGCAAATGGCTAAGGTAATTGAAAAACTCCGTCGCTGCTATCCTTCGACCGATATACTGGTGATGGGTATAGGTGACCGCGGTCAGAAAGTGAGTGGCGAAGTTCATTCAATGTCTACAGTCAATAATATGGTCAGCACGCAACGAGACGTTGCACGACGTACTGGTTCGCTGTTCTGGGACACTCGTGAGGCTATGGGAGGCGTTGATGCCGTCGTTAGGTGGAATCGTGACGGTAATATCAATAAAGACTACGTACACCTCTCTCATAAAGGCGGAAAGAAACTCGCCGAACCACTATTTAATGCCATAACCAACAATCTGGAAAAGTGAAAAAAGTAATTATCTCAATTGCCGTAGCATTATCAGGCTGCATGTCAGTGATGGCGCAGACCGATATCGACATGGTGGATGAATCGCAGACCGACATAAGGGTTAATCCCGAACTTGAATTTGCAGAAGATTATGACGATGCGGTGTTAATCCCGTCGTATATCAAACTGGACTTAAACCATATCAAACTCAATGGGAATGATTGGCGACTCCTTCGCACTGCCTCCTCGAAGGTCAGTAGCCGTCCGTTGAGTATAGTGCATATAGGTGACAGCCATATTCAAGCCGATTTCTCAACATCACACGTAAGGGAGATGCTTCAGCTTGACTTGGGAAATGCCGGACGCGGACTGGTGACACCGCTGAAAATGAGCGGGACCAATCAGCCGTTTGATTATACGTTCAACAGTCCGGACTCGTGGGAGGCTGCCAAACTCATGAAATCGCCTTGGGGACGCACCATGGGTTTTACCGGAACGTCGGTTTCACCAAATGCTCTCTCCTCACAACTCACCATCGCTACCGGCGCAAACGATGACTACAACCCATTTTCTGATGTGACTGTCTTCCACAACGGTCAATTTTTTGTCACCGGAGTAGAGGACGAAGATGGTTATGCAATTCCTTTCAGAGCTATTCCATCGAAAGACTACACGCAGATATTGCTCAACGGCGAATACTCGGGCGTGACTATCCGGTTTGATTCGGCCGGCGACCTGACTATTTATGGCGCCAATCTTTCGGGGCATCGTCCGGGTGTGTTCTACCACACAATCGGAAATAATGGAGCCACGTTTGACACATATAACCGAATCGGAAACGTAGGCGAGGGTATAAAAGCTCTTGCACCCGACCTGGTAATAGTGTCGCTTGGAACGAACGAGGCCTTCGGACGAACGGATGTACTGGCTTTCACAGCAGCAATAGACAAGCTGCTCAACAATATCCGAGAGGCCAATCCTAAGGTACAATTCCTGCTCGTCACTCCTATGGAGTGTCAGCGAGCCAATTACCGAACGGTGACAAAACGTGTGCCCGGACGAACTAAGAAAGGGAAAAAGCGTACACGCACCGTTACTTCGCGGGTAAAGAACTATGGTGTGAATCAGAATATACTCCCGCTTAGAAATGCAATGCTTGAATATTGTACGGCACACGCCATACCCGTCTACGACTGGTATGAGGTGTGTGGAGGTGACGGCGCTTCGGAGCAGTGGCTCTCCGATGGATTGTATGGAAAAGATCGAGTTCATCTTACACGAAAAGGCTATAAGCTGCAGGGCGAACTACTGTATAAGGCACTCAAGGAGGCTTTAAAATACTGAAACAGAAATTGTGGAGACTATGTTTGATTTTAATAAATTAGATATCAGCAAATTTGATGTCGAAAAGCTTAAAGGCGTATTGGCTTACGATGAATTCAATCCGCTGCTTTTCAACACCGGATTGTTCCTGATACTGTTTGTGGTGTTCATCGGCATATATGCATTGCTACGTCGATCTCGCAATCTGAAACTTATAGCCGTAATACTCTTCTCGCTGTACTTCTACTATAAATCATCGGCAGAGTACTGCTTCATACTTCTTGGTGTGTGTGTAAGCGACTTCTTGCTCGGTCTGCTTATGGAAAGGTGCAGTCGAGTATGGCAGAAGAAACTTGTTGTGACATTCAATGTGTTAATGAATGTGGGCATGCTGTGCTATTTCAAGTATTTCAATCTGCTCTACGAAACGTTTGCTAACTTCTCGGGACAAAGTTTTGATCCGCTTGAAATTGTTTTGCCGGCAGGTATTTCGTTCTTTACATTCCGCTCTATCAGTTATATGGTTGACATTTACAGAGGGGAGATTAAAGCGTGCCGCAGTTTTATGGCCTATACCTTCTATCTGACATTCTTCCCTCCGCTCCTTGCGGGCCCGGTTGTGAGGGCAAAAGATATGCTGCCGCAAGTCGAACAGAATACCGGAGCTGATTCGTCAATGATAAGTGCCGGGTTCTTTTTGATTATGTGCGGCTTGATTAAGAAAGTGATTGTCGCCGACTATCTCAGCCAGAACTTTGTGGACCGTGTGTTTGATAATCCGGCGCTCTATTCCGGATTTGAGAATCTGATGGGAGCATACGGTTTTACCATTCAGCTCTATTGCGATTTCTCGGGCTATAGCGATATGGCTATCGGGCTGGCCCTTCTTCTCGGTTACAGATTTTTCGATAACTTCCGCTCGCCGTTCAAGGCTCAGAATCCCACGGAATTCTGGCACCGCTGGCATATCTCGCTTTCGACCTGGCTACGTGATTATGTCTATATACCATTGGGCGGTAACCGGTGCTCGAAAACTCGTAAGAATGCCAATCTGATGACTACTATGGTTGTTGGCGGATTGTGGCACGGTGCATCCTGGATGTATGTCATCTGGGGAGCACTCCACGGAATGTTTCTTGTAGGGCATAAGCTGATATTCCCCGGAAAGAAAAATAGGAAAGATGCTGCTGCGTCAGCGAAGACCACTCCGTGGTGGCGTGTTGCCATCAACGTGTTTGTGACTTTC
This sequence comes from uncultured Bacteroides sp., assembly GCA_964449335.1. GTDB lineage: Bacteria > Bacteroidota > Bacteroidia > Bacteroidales > Muribaculaceae > Paramuribaculum. The sequence continues at coordinate 5,902 of CAYUYQ010000123.1, forward strand.
AATCTTGTGACAATTGCTTTTATGTTCTTCCGCGCCCGTTCGCTTGATGATGTGGGCACGATGTTCACTCAGATTGCCACAAGTTTCCATGCTTCAGTTATTCCTCAGTTTCTGATGAGTTATGGTCTGATTGTAGCGCTTATCATCGGAGCGCTGATAGTACATTTCTCACCGTCGCGATGGACCACGGCGCTGAAAGAGCGTTATGGGGCTCTCCCGCTGCTTATACAAGTGCTGATACTTGTTGTGGTTTTGTTTCTCGTAATTCAGTTCCGCCAGAGCGACATCGTGCCGTTTGTCTATCTGCAGTATTAATGTCGGGTTGTAGGTAAGGATTTTAATTAATAGATAAAAGAACGGCGTGGCAAATCGAATCTTGCCACGCCGCTCTTTTATCTATTAATTCGTTAAGGATTAGCCTTTGACAGCAGCGATACCGGGGAGCACCTTACCCTCGATGGCCTCAAGAAGAGCACCACCACCGGTTGAAACGTAAGATACTTCGTCGGCAAGACCGAACTTGTTGACGCAGGCTACTGAGTCGCCACCACCTACGAGCGAGAATGCTCCGTTGTTGGTAGCCTCTACGATTGCGTCAGCGATGGCGCGTGAGCCGGCAGTGAAGTTGTCAAACTCAAATACACCTGCGGGGCCATTCCAAAGAATAGTCTTGGCATCTTTGATTGCGTCGGCGAA
>CAYUYQ010000124.1:0-6431 GCA_964449335.1 uncultured Bacteroides sp.
GTAGGTGTCTTCAGCGAAGTCCTGGTGGCCGGGAGTGTCGAGAATATTGATTTTATAGTCGCCGTAGTTGAAGCCCATCACTGATGTGGCAACGGAGATGCCACGCTGTTTCTCGATTTCCATCCAGTCGCTGGTGGCTGTCTTTTTGATTTTGTTGGATTTTACGGCACCGGCTATATGGATGGCACCGCCGAAGAGCAGCAGCTTTTCGGTTAGGGTGGTCTTTCCTGCGTCGGGGTGGGAAATGATGGCGAATGTGCGCCGGCGGTTTATTTCATCTGTGAGCTGTGACATTGAAGATAGTGCTGAGGGAGTGGTGTTGTCGGTTAAACATTTTGTTTTGCGCGCCTGCTTGTCAGTCATATTCAGCCATGCGTTCGAGGCAGTGGCGGAGACTTTCGGCCCAATGGGGAATGGTGAGGTTGTAGGTGCGCTTGATAAGGTTCTTGTCGAGCACGCCGTAATAAGGACGGTCAGCGGCCGCGTGATAGTCCTCGCTGTTGATGGGTACTACCCGGCAACTGTCGATTCCTGATTCGTGGAAGATGGTTTTTGTGAAATCGTACCAAGAGCAAGCACCTTCGTCAGAATAGTGATATATGCCCGGAACCCATTGCGGCGATGTGATGATGGCTTTAATGGCTTTGGCGAGATCGTGGGCATAGGTAGGAGTGCCAATCTGGTCACAGACCACTCGGAGCTCTTTCTGCTCACGACCGAGACGCAGCATGGTTTTGACGAAGTTGCGGCCGTAGGGCGAATAAAGCCAGCCGGTGCGAATCACCAGTGAATCGGGACAAAGCGACAGAAGCACCATTTCACTCTTACGCTTGGAGGTTCCGTAGACCGACATAGGGTTGACTTTGTCGGCCTCGCGGTAGGGGCGCGACGATTTGCCGTCAAAGACGTAGTCGGTAGAGATATGAAGTACCTTGACATTAAATTCAGCAGCAGCCATAGCAAGACTCCGGACCGTGTCGACGTTGGCACGGTAGCATTGGCTCTGGTCGCTTTCTGCCCGCTCCACATCGGTGTAGGCCGCGCAGTTGACTACGTGGCTGAACTCGCCGCGTTCGAGAAACGAGGCTACCGCCTTCGCATCAGTTAGGTCTAATTCGGTAATATCAGTATAGACGGTTATGCCCGGCATGGTTTCTTCAAACACGTTGTGCACTTCCTTGCCGAGTTGCCCCTCTGCTCCGGTGACTAATATCTTCATTATCGTATGTTTATCGTCTGCATTGAGAGTAAAACGCTTACTCAGTCTGCAAATTTACTAAAAATCTTCGATACTTGACGGCATAATGGATAAAGGCGGTGGCAGCTAAGAGTAATCGGAGCGTGGAATAAGCCATATATTAAAATGTGGTGAACCAACAGGCGGGTTCGTTTGTAAGAATTTAAAAGATTGTTATTACCCATTAAATATCGTTTAGATGATTGCAAATTATATAAAGCTCTTTCTGGCAGATGTCGCGCCTATAACATTAAATAAGCCGATTGACGTCTCTAACTTCGTGGGCGATAAGTCGGGCCTGTCCTACGAGCTCGCTTCGATTGTGATGAGGGTAGTTGACTGGATTCTCGGCATTTTCGGATTGGATCACAACACAACTCTGGTGACGTTTTTTTATGCCGTAGTTGTATTCGGAATATCGCTCGTAGTTGGCTATATTGTCCAGTGGATTCTGTTCGCTTTGCTGCGTGTCATTACCAAAAAATGGAATGGAGCGACCTACAATGACCTTGTGGAAGTCAGATTTTTTCACAAGCTCTGTCGTGTGATTCCTCCGATAGTATTTCTTATACTGATTGAATTTACGTTGTCAAATCACGATGTGCTGTCGAGCGTTCTGACACGTCTGACGCTCATCTATGTAGTGTTTGCAGTCGTCATAGCTCTTTCGGCATTGATTCTCGCTATATGGCGTCACGTTGACCGACTGGAGAACAAACGCCGTCTGCCGCTTAAAGGCCTCGCACAGCTTGCCCGCGGTATTTTGTGGCTCATCGCCATTATAGTCATAATAGCTATTCTTGTCAACAAGTCGCCGGCGTCGCTTCTGGCCGGTCTGGGTGCTTTTGCCGCAGTGCTGATGCTGGTGTTCAAGGACAGTATTCTCGGTCTCGTGGCCGGCGTTCAGCTCGCCGAGAACGACAGCCTGCATGTGGGCGATTGGATTTCGGTGCATGGCACGGATGCCAATGGTACCGTCGAGGAAGTGAATCTCACATTCGTGAAAATCCAGAACTGGGATAAAACCACCACGACCGTCCCGCCATACAGCTTGATTTCGGGTAGCTTCACAAACTACCGGTCGATGCAGGAAAGCAATACACGCCGAATTTGCCGTAGCTATATGATCGACGCCGACAGTGTGCTACCGTGCACGCCCGCTATGCTCGACCGTATATCGAAGACCGTTCCTTTCATGGCCGACTATATTGCCACCAAGCTTCGCCAGAAAGCAGAAGGAAAAGTGGCCGACGTCGACAACCCCGAAGGTCTGGTCAACGGAACAATCGATACGAATCTCGGTCTGTTCAGGGCCTATATGAAGATGTGGCTTGATGCCAATCCGCATATCTCGCACGACAGTGACTGCTTTGTCTCAACTCTTGCCCAGACGGCCGCAGGCATACCGTTCCAGGTCTACTGCTTCACTAATACATCGAAGTGGTTCCCGTATGAAGCTATTCAGGATAGCGTCTTCGAACACCTTGCGGCTATGCTCCACTTCTTCCAGCTCTATACGTTTGAGAATGCTTCAGGTCGCGATACGGTTGTTGACGGATACCTGAGTCCCGGAAAGGATATTGATAATGTGTTCGGTATTCCTTATCCTTTCTTCCAGTCTCCGGATGCGCCGGATAGTCCTGCTTCGAGTCGCGTGGCTCCCACGCTCCCTCAGACTCCGCCGAGCGAGGCTTCGCCGACATCTCCTGCCGCAGGTCAGACACCTGCTACTAAGGACTAACCAATCTTCATCCTTTCATATTTATATGCCGTGCGCGCCGGAATTAGAGATGATTCCGGCGCTCATTTTGCATGTTACATGTGAGAGCGGAGTGTCGGGTGATATCCGGGCGTGTTGTGGCGAACGAAAATAAGAACTATATTTGCAGCATAAAAATAACAGAACGGATATGCTGATTTCTCTCAAACGCTATTTAAAAGCGATAGTTGCGATTATTGCAATGATTTGTGTTTCATCATGTGTGACTGACGACGATAAGGTTACCTCGTTGGAAGCTGGCGATAAAGTGCCTGAATTTACAGTCACGCTCAACGACGGCTCGACACTTTCGACTGCAGATCTTCGCGGTCATACGTCGCTGGTGGTTTTCTTCAGCACATCGTGCCCCGATTGCCGTCAGGAACTGCCGATTTTGCAGCGTGTTTACGAGAAGAAGCCTGACGATGCCCTGATAGTGTGCATAGCGCGCGAAGAAGATGAAGCTTCGATTGCTGCCTTTTGGGAGGCTAACGGCCTGACTATGCCGTACTCGCCGCAGCCCGACCGTCGCGTCTACAATCTGTTCGCTTCCGGAATAATCCCGCGAATCTATTGCGTGGATCCGAACCTTATAATAAAAGCTGCTTACGGTGACAACAACATGCCCGGTGAAGGGGCGCTGCTATATCTGCTCGGAGCAGCCGAGCAGAAGTAACGTGACGGGATTCACTCGACTGTAGGCCGGTCGTGTCATGCGTTGACGTGTTGTAATGATAATTGTTGTATGAGAGTATCGGTTGGAGTGAGGCAGATGTGATAATTTTGAGGGGAAACACATTTTATAAGCAACTCTTGAAATTATGGCATCAATAAAAATCAAATTCAGGCCGTCGAAGGAAGAGGGCCGTCAGGGAACAGTGTACTATCAGATAACTCACGGACGCCTGACTCGTCAGGTGTCGAGCCGAATCCGTTTGAGTCATAACGAATGGGAAAAACTATCGTTGTCTGATTCTGACGAGGAAAATCACGGCAGCCATACGCATCACGACTATCTGCATGGAGAGATACGGCAGGATATGGAGATGTTCTCGCGGATTTTCGAAAGTCTGAGGAAACAGGGAGCAATACTGACGGCCGAAAATGTCGCTGCGGAGTTTCGCCGCTACTCAAATGAGAGCACGATTTCCGCCTTTATGAAGCGGGAAATAGACCGTCTCTTCAATGCCGGGAAGACACGGACGGCAGAGACGTATGAAGCCACTCTCCGAAATTTCATGAAGTTTACCGGTGGAGAGGAAAAAAGGTTTTATCAGTTGACGCAGAGAGTGGCAGAGGATTATGAGCGTTGGAACTACGGGCGGGGACTCACACGCAACACCATATCGTTTTACAACCGTATATTGCGGGCTGTCTACAACCGCGGCGTCGAGGCCGGGCTGACGGGCGATGTCAAGCCGTTCAAGCATTGTTACACAGGGGTTGACAAGACACGGAAACGGGCAATACCACTTGCTATAGTCAAAAAGATAAAGAGACTTAGAATTGCAACCGTTCCGGCGCTCGACTTCGCCCGCGATATGTTTATGATGAGTTTCTATTTGCGTGGAATGAGTTTCGTCGACATGGCCTATCTGAAGAAAAAAGATCTGCAGCAAGGCTATATAACCTATCGGCGACAGAAGACCGGTCAGACCTTAATGGTGGCATGGACGCGCGAAATGCAGCAGATTGTCGACAAGTATTCAACACCGAAGTCCGACTATCTGCTGCCGATACTTAACAGTTCGTGCTGTGACGAGCGGTCGCGATATCGCAACGTCGGCTACAATATAAATCGAAATCTTAAGAAAATCGGTATGATGGTAGGATTGCAGATTCCGCTCACACTCTACGTCGCACGCCACAGCTGGGCGTCGGCCGCCAGAGCAAAAGGGATACCGTTGAGCGTAATCAGCGAGGGAATGGGCCATAATTCGGAGGCGACAACCCGTATATACCTTGCATCGCTCGACACATCGGTCGTCGACAAGGCAAACTCACTAATACTCCGCAGTCTGTAGTTTTTCGGGATGATATTTGGATATTCACCGGTAAATACATAATATTGGTGTCGGAAACTGAATAGGTAAGAATCAAATTCTATCAGACGATATGAGAATAATAGGAATTGCCGTAATGGCTTTAAATTCAATAATAGGTATGGCCCAGACGAATTGGTCGATAAACCCTGCAGGAGCTGTGTTTGCCCGACAAGGAGGTGAGACACCCGAAGGTACCTTCCGACTTGTGAGCGGAGGTTATGAAGTGTTTACGATTGTCAGTGCTGACAAAACATATCAGCCTGCATCGTTGTACTATGGCGAAAACGACGTTGACAAACCGAAAGTCGATGCTCTGGCTCCGGAGGGGAAAGTGCCCACGTCGATGAATTGTTTCGTAGTGCGAACACCCGAAGACTGCATGATGTTTGACACCGGGTTGCCTCAGTCGCACGGCGGCAAAACTGTCGAGAGGCTTGCATCGGTAGGGATTACTCCTGCAGATATTTCCGCAATCTATGTCACTCACAGCCACTTCGACCATATCGGAGGCCTTCTTGACGAGGCGGACGGAGCAACTTATCCCAACGCCGTCTTATACATCCCGGCAGAAGAATTGACTTTCATGCGCGAGACCATGAAGGAAGCCTGGCAGAAAATCGAGAGCGCATATAGCGGTCGGATTGTCGAATTCCGGCCCGGAGAAATTCTCCCCGGCAACGTGATGCCTATCGCGGCCAAAGGTCACACCCCGGGTCACACTGCCTATCAGCTCGGAAACCTGCTGTTTGTCGGCGATCTCATGCACGGGCCCTCCATTCCAGTTGATTGACCCGACAATCAACGCCGGTTATGACGCCAATCGCCCTCAGGCAGTCGCTAGCCGCACTACCATTCTCTCCTATGCCGCAGCTCGCTCCCTAACCGTCCTCGGCGCCCACATCCCTCTCAACGGCCTCCTCTTCTAACGTCCAATCTTAAAAAAATAAATGCGTCGGCTATCGATAGGATAGTCAGCGCATTTTTTGTGTCTAATAAATCTTATCTCTCAACAAATTTTTCTGTATCAAGGCCAAGTATTAGCTTCCGATGTACCTCATAGGAGTCGTGTCCACATGCTATTTGGTCTTTAATAATACTTCCATCATTGCAGATCAAATATTACGGATGTTCAGGCAGATGGGTGGATAGCTCTCACCGTCATATATGACACTTGTTGAATTGATATTGGGGAGAATGCTTTTCAGTGCATTCATGTTTTCTCTATAGTCGGGTCGCAGCATCTTCCCCACTTTCATTTCATATAGGTTAAGGCCTTCTGGTGTCACCAACACTGCATCAACTTCTTTGCCAGATTGTTCCCGATAGAAATAAAGTTCTGCATCAAGATCATTGTTGAATTGATTTTTAATCAGCTCGCATACTGCCATAT
>CAYUYQ010000125.1:0-6365 GCA_964449335.1 uncultured Bacteroides sp.
TCAAATCGACGCTCGACGAGGTGCGCGATGCCGACCTGCTCGTGCACGTGGTCGACATTTCGCATCCCAACTTCGAGGAGCAGATTGAGGTTGTGAACCGCACGCTCGCCGACGTATGCCAAGGCGCCGACAAGCCCATGATAATGGTTTTCAACAAAATCGATGCTTTTAGCTTCAAACCCAAGGATGCCGACGACCTTACGCCCGCCACCCGCGAAAATATATCGCTCGAAGAGCTTAAGGAGACCTGGATGAACCGCATGGGCCCCGACGTGGTCTTCATCTCGGCAAAGAAAGGCATCAACATCGACGAACTGAAACAGAAAATCTACGAGAAAGCCAAGGAGATACACCTTACGCGCTTCCCCTACAACGACTTCCTGTTCCAGAAATACGACGACCTCGCCGAAGAAGCTACAGCCCCGGAAGAGTGATTAATCCGTCACGGCTTTTCCCTGCTGTCTCTTTGGATTGGCGGGAAACCAGCCGCGTTCCACGCGACCCTGCTGCTCGCGCACTTCCTTGATGCTCCAGAACGAGGAGAAAGCCAGCACGCCCAGAAGCGTCGACCACATATTGTCCTCGACCACGTAGGCCAGGATAGCCGTCACTATTCCGAGCACAAGAAACGCACCGCGCACACGCAGTCCGAAATAATAGTAACCTTTGATTACGAGCGGATGAAACAATCCGATAATCAGAAACGTGAACAGACCGGCCGTAAGGCCGAAAAGATGATATTCTGAAAGTAGCTGTGTCATAATGCTGAGAGTGATTTATCTGAGAAATTAATTGATTACCATCCGCCGGAAGCGCCGCCGCCGCCGGTCAGTCCGCCGCCGAAGCTGCCGCCGCCAAAACCGCCGCCTCCGCCGCTGCCGAAACCGCCTCCGCCGACTATAACCACCGGAGCGGCCAGTTTGGCAATCTGATAGGGTTTAGAAACGTGGCGTCCGCAGTTGCGGCACAGATAGAGGCGTTCGCCGCGTCCTTCGCGGGAGGTTGTCGGCTGCTGGATTATGCGGTTGCCGGCCGGCTCGAGAGTGCGTGCATGGCAATTGGGGCACTCCGTGTAGCTTGAATGGCGGTTGACATACGGTATGACGTCCTTCTCGCCGCAGTGGTCGCAGAGCCACACGTCGTAGTCAATCGAGTTGAGTCGCTCCTCCATGTCCTGGGCCGGAGTGAGATAATTATTGTCGGTCTGCTCGTCGAGCTTGCGCATCAGATTGCCGCAATTCGGGCAGTTTCGCTTATGATTGCGTATACGCTTCATCACCCACACCAGCCAGAGATAGGCCACTATAGGCAATCCGAGGCCAAAGAAGGTCAGAAACAGCACCACCGGCTTGATATTGTTAAGCCGACGGTAACGCTCCGGCTCGTCGAGCCTACGCGTAGAAACAACCGTATAACCCACGAGCAGCAACATACCTACCATAATTATCACGGCACACCTTACCACGAAAGCCCAAACGTCGGCAAACGTCTCGTTGTCGGCGCCGATTCCTGCATTGTTGCGCATCCCGGACCGTATTTCCTCGGCCGCAACCGGATCGGTGAGCACCTTCTCGACACGATCGACAGCCGCGACCACTCCCGAATCGTAGTCGCCTTCACGGAAGTGAGGGATAGCATCGTTGCGGATGATGCGGCCGCACACCACGTCGGGCAACACGCCTTCCAGGCCATAGCCGGTGCGCATCACAATGCGCCGGCGGTCTTTGAGCAGAAGGATAAGCAGACCGTTGTCACGGTCTTTCTTGCCTATGCCCCACTGTTCGAAGAGCTTCGTGGCAAATTCGTCGGGTTCCCAGCGGTCATCGATATCGTTGAGGGCCACTACAACCGGTTCGGCGGTCGTAGTCTGCCACACACGTGCGAGCTGCGCGTTGAGAGCGGCTTCAGCAGCGGGCGAGAGCACGCCGTCGGGGTTTGACACGTAGCGTGTCGAATCGGCCACATGGACATTTGGCACCTGATTCGGAGTATATTGCCGCTGTGCGTTCGCCGCCACGGCAGCAAACAGGAGAGTCAGCAGAAAATATATGCGTTGATTCATTTTTGAAAATGATTTATAGTCAGTAAACAGCGGTCAGTAATCTCAATGTGCCTGCAGCCAGTTATGGCCTGTTCCCATTGACACTTCAAGCGGGATACGGCCTGAATAAGCCCCCTCCATCTGGCGGCGGACAATCTCTTTAACCGTCTCCAGTTCGTCGGGCACGACGTTGAATATCAATTCGTCGTGAACCTGCATAATCATTCGGGTGCGCATGTGGCGCGAGGTCAGTTCGGCATAAATGCGCACCATGGCAATCTTGATGATGTCGGCGGCTGATCCCTGCAGCGGGGCGTTGACGGCGTTGCGCTCGGCATAGCCTCTGACCGTCGCGCTGCGGCTGTTGATGTCGGGAAGCATGCGCCGACGGCCGAGGACCGTGGCGACATAACCCTTTTCGCGTGCATGAGCAATAGAGTTATCGATAAACTCACGCACTTTGGGATAGCTTCTGAAATAGCCGTCGATGAGCGCTTTCGACTCAGCGCGCGGTATGCCCAGACGTTCCGAGAGTCCGAAAGCCGATATGCCGTAGATTATGCCGAAATTGGCGGTCTTGGCGTTGCGACGCTGGTCGTCGGTGACGTCGTCAAGTCGTTCGTGATAGATTTTAGCAGCCGTGGCCCTATGGATATCAGCGCCCGAAAGGAATGCCTCGACCATATCGGGGTCAGCACTCATGTCGGCCATCAGGCGCAATTCTATCTGCGAGTAGTCGGCGCTCAGGAATATGTCGCCGGGGTCGGCTATGAAAGCCTTGCGGATTTCGCGGCCGTCGTCGCTGCGCACCGGTATGTTCTGCAGATTCGGATTGGTCGATGACAGACGCCCGGTGGCGGTGACGGTCTGATTGTAAGAGGTGTGAATCTTACCGGTGCGGGGATTGATCAGTTCGGGAAGCGCATTGATATAAGTTGCCACGAGCTTGCGCAGGGCCCGTATTTTCAGAATCAGGTCGACAATCGGATATTCGGTGCGGTACTTCTCCAGAATCTCTTCGGTCGTGGAGTAAAATCCACGTTTTGTGCGCTTGGCAGCCGGGTCGATTTTCATCTGTCCGAAGAGTATATCGCCTACCTGCATCGGTGAACCGATATTGAAATGACATCCGGCCAGCTCGTAGACCTGCTGCTCCATATCGTTGAGGCGAGCTGTATAGCTTCGCGAAAGTTCGGTGAGTTCCTTTACGTCAATTCTCACTCCGGTCCACTCCATCTCGGCGAGTACTCTGACCAGAGGCAATTCCACTTCGTCGAGAAGATTGCGGAGTTTCATTTCCTCGATTTCGGTCATCAAACGGCTATGGAGCTGCCGGGCCACGTCGGCCATCTCGCATAGGCGCTCCGACGTCTCGCTTTCGGTTGGCACGGCGTGCTTGTCGGCATCCGGCAGCATCTGATAGTCGAGATAGCGGCGCGCGAGCATCGGAAGCGTGTGCTTCATCTCCGGGTCGATGAGGTAATGAGCTACTGAAGTGTCGAAATATGGTGCTTCGAACTCTATGCCGACGTTTTTCAGCAGCAGTATGTCGCGCTTTACGTCGGGGGAGCACAATGTTGCTTTTCCCGCCATAAGAGGGGCTACGAGAGCCATACGCATGTCGCGGTCGGCAGTCAGCGGCACGTAGAACGCTTTGCCCGACACCGGGGCTATGGCAATGCCGAGCAGCCGCGCCGTCATATTATCGTCAGACGAAGCACAGAGCGCGATTCCGGCGCACCCCGCTTGCAGCGACTCGTTGACAGCCTCGGCTATCGCCGCCTCACTGTCGGCCACGGCGTAGAGATGGGTGCGCGTAGCGAGGGTCTCCAAGCCGGCGGCAGCATCGGGCGCCGGCGCTTCGGTCGATTCGTCGGCGAAATCAAACAGAGAGCCCATCGCGCCGGGCCCCGGAGCCGGATTAGGAGTGGCCGGCGTCGGGACAGCCTGGGTCAGGCGGGTGATGAACGTGCGAAACTCCAGCTCCTGATATATCTTTATGAGCGCATCAGTATCAATCTCGCGGCGCACGAGCGAGTCGGGCGTCAGGTCGCCCAGCGGCACATCGGTTTTAATCGTGACAAGGAATTTCGAGAACAGTATCTGATCGACGTTCTCACTGATTTTTCGCTGTATGGCGCCCTTCAGGTCGGCTTTATGTTCGATAAGATTCTCGACCGTACCCCATTCGGCGATAAGTTTCGATGCCGTTTTTTCGCCCACGCCCGGACAGCCGGGCACGTTGTCGGAGGCGTCGCCCTCGAGGGCCAGAAGGTCAATGACTTGCGACGGCCGGCTGATACCGTAGCGCTCGCACACTTCGCGCGGTCCGCGCACCTCGGCGCCCTCGCCCCGCAGCGGCGGCCGATACATCTTTATACTGTCGGTCACCAACTGGCCGTAGTCTTTATCGAGTGTCATCATATAGGTGATGAAGCCTTCTTTCTCGGCCATTTTGGAAAGGGTGCCTATCACATCGTCGGCCTCGAATCCGTCGACCTCCACCACCGGAATCCGGTAGGCTTCAAGTATGCGCTTTATATACGGTATGGCTTCCGTGATATCCTCGGGCTGCTTGTCGCGTCCGGCTTTATAGTCGGTGTAGACCTCGTGACGGAACGTGTGGCCGTGCGCGGGGTCGAAACACGCGGCTATATGGGTCGGATTCTCTTTGCGCAGCAGCTCGTCGAGCGTGTTGCAGAATCCGAAGATAGCCGACGTATTAAATCCGCGCGAGGTAACCCGCGGCGAACGTATCAAAGCGTAATAAGCGCGATATATCAGAGCATAGGCATCGAGCAGAAACAGGCGTTTTTCGTCCATTGTCGTATTGCGGTTATAGATTGCCAGGCAACATCGCCTGAAAAGCCGCCAGAGAGCTCCGCCGCAGACGTGGCCCTCTTGCGAGGATAAAAGTACGAATTATATACATTCCTACCAACCCTCCGCAACAATATTCTGCCCCCTGCAACAATTTTTAATCGGCACTACATACCCGATTTGTCATATAAATTACTGTTTATAGGCGGGGAGAAGCCATAAAATGAGGGAGAAGACGCTCTTTTGCGAAATTTTTAGTAATTTTGCCGCAGTTTACGCCGCTACATGAACGCTTTAGAATCCATAAGGCAACGAATTAAGCCAGACATCGAGAAGCTCAACAAGCTGATAGCACAATCATTAGGTTCGCCGAACCCGATGATGAACACTATCGTTGAAGGCTATCTGAAGTCGAAGGGCAAAATGATTCGTCCTATTCTGGTGATACTTACGGCGCACATGTTCGGCTCGGTCAACGACCGGGTGATGTCGGCCGCGGCAGCCGTGGAGATGCTTCACAACGCATCGCTGATTCACGACGACGTGATCGACGAGACTAAGTTGCGCCGAGGCTACGCAACCGTCAATTCAATATGGGACAACCATATAGCTGTGCTCGTGGGCGACTTTTTCACCTCCACCGCCCTCCACCACGCCCTGAGCACTGACGACATACGGATTGCCGACGTCATATCGGCCCTCGGCCGCAAACTCTCGCTTGGCGAAATCGACCAGATATCGACCGCCCGCGACCACCTGCTTTCGGAGGAGGCTTATTTCAAGATTATTTCCAATAAGACAGCGTCGCTCTTCGTGAGCTGCGTGCGCATGGGAGCCTACGCCGTGGGCGTCGACGACGAACGGCTCAAAGCCATGGAAGCCTACGCCGAACTGCTCGGGCTCTGCTTCCAGATTAAAGATGATATTTTCGACTATTTTTCCGACGAGAAGATAGGCAAACCTACCGGCAATGATTTGCGCGAAGGCAAGGTGACGCTGCCGCTGCTCTACGCGCTGAGCCGCACCGACCTTCCCGAGCAGCCGGAAATGTTGCGCCTAACCAATCAGGAGGAACTCACATCCGACGAAATCAACACGCTGATTGATTACGCTAAGCATGCCGGCGGCATTGACTACGCCTACGCGACTATGGGCCGCCTACGCGACAAGGCCACAGAAATTATTGCCGCAATTCCCGACGAGCCGGACACGACGGAAGCAAAGGCCGACTTCGCAGCTCTATTTGATTTCATAATCCATCGCGACCATTAACCGCCGTTGCCTCACACTCCACGGCGTCGCCCTCTCCGAGGCTTCTTTTCCCCTATCTCACACTAACTTCTCCGGGTTTGCGTCTCCGACGCTGCACCCGGAGCTGCGATTGCGTCGCACCCTCCGGGCGCTCCCTCGCCTTGTGGAGGAATTTAGGAATCAATCCTAACTCAGCTTTATGCTCTGCAGGAAGATTGGTGCCGGCCGGGAGGCCGGCACTCCTAAGCTACGC
>CAYUYQ010000126.1:0-6355 GCA_964449335.1 uncultured Bacteroides sp.
TCTGGATGGCGTTATAGCCGTCGGCGGCGATGCGCGGCAGCACATTGTCGCGGAACTCCGTGTACGTTCCCACGCCCTCACGCTCCTGGGCCATACCGATATGACATTCGTAGATCAGCAGCGGTTTGGTGTCGGGCTTAAAGTCATTGACCTCCCACTTGTATGGCTCGGGATTCCACACCTGAGCCGAGAATAGATGCGACACCGGATCCTGCACCACGCGGGTGGCATAAGCCGGGATGCGTTCGCCCGATCCGCCGGGCCAGCTCACATACATCTTATAATAATCGCCATGGTGAAGCGCATCGGCTGGGAGTGTAATCTCCCACACACCGTCGCGACCCAGGCGGTGGAGTTCGTATTTAGCAGCGGCCTGCCAGCCCGAGAAATCGCCAATCAGACAGATCGACGAAGCGCCGGGAGCCCACTCGCGAAACGTCCAGCTGCCGTCGGCGTTGCGGTGCATACCGAAATAATTGTGAGCGTTGGCAAACTCATCAAGCGAGCCGCTCTGCGACGTCAGTTCCTTCTCCTTATTCGCAGCATCGGCCATTCGGCCTACAATCGCCTCGGTAAAAGGCTCGAGATAAGGGTCGTTTTTCACAAGGTTGGGAACGCGGAGAGATTTCGTGCGGGGCTTTGCCATGATTTATATGATTTTATTCTTGAATTCAGTTATCATCAGAGGCGTCGCATTACCAAACGCCCTCTTAGTAAACACAAACTTAAATAAAAATCCTATTATACGGCCAAAAACTAAGCTAAAAAATAATAATGCCACTCAAAAAAGCACCGAAAAAAGCCGCCCGTGCATTGCCACACCGCGAAATAATGCTTACCTTTGCCGCGCAAAGCAGCAACGCGCTGCCCCGCCTACGCCCGGATGGCGGAATCGGTAGACGCGACGGTCTCAAACACCGTTGGAGCAATCCGTGCCGGTTCGACCCCGGCTCCGGGTACTGAATTGGGGACTCTCACAGCGAGGGTCTCCAATTTCTTTTTTCCTCCCCCTTAACTCAATGGTCTGATCATAGATAAGTTCAAGCACTTTGCTCAGAGAATTGGTTCGGTATTTGTATTTATTAAATTTAATTTTAACTTTGCACTATGACAAAAGATGAATTTATATCAAAATTACGAAGTGCTGTAAAGTCTTTTACCCCATTTGTATCAACTAAAGATGGTCAATGGGTTGTAAAAGGTTTTATAGATGTATATAAGCACATATACACTATTTCAACTGATACAAAGGTTGTGTCAAAAATTATAGAATTATACATTTTCCCTCTGTTATTTAAATTTGCCCAAGATAATGGAATAAAATTAGAACTCACTAAGGAGCAAAATTTTTATCCTGATATTACGTTCATTGACGGTGACGGGAATTTATTTGCAGTTGACATTAAGAGTAGTTATCGCAAGTCATCTACGAGAATTAATGGTATGACTCTTGGAGCATTTACGGGTTATTTCCGTAATCGCCAAAGCACCAAAAATGTAACGTATCCCTACTCTTATTATAAAGCACACATTGTTTTGGGCATTATCTATAGCGAAAATGATGGGGCCATTGATGAGCGTAGGTCATATAGTATAGAAGACCTTGATGAAATTATATCCGTTGTAAAGGATATCACTTTTTTCGTTCAAGAAAAATGGAGAATAGCGGTAGATAAACCCGGTAGCGGCAACACTAAAAATATAGGTTCTGTGTTATTAATTAAAGATTTAATTAATGGCAATGGCTGTTTTGCGAACTTGGGGGAAGATGTATTTGACGATTACTGGACAAACTACTTGACTCCTGACATGGCAAAGAAAGCGGAACTTGCAGAACCATATTATAATAACTTAACCAGTTATAAAATATTCAGAAAAATAGAATAAAATGCGACAACCATCATTATTTTCTGAATCTGAAATCCAGCTAAAAAATAAGTTCCCATCTACACGATATCAAGGTAGTAAAGCAAAATTTGTAGATTGGATATGGTATGAGATTTCACATATTCCATTTCATACTGCCTTAGATGCTTTTGGTGGAACAGGGAGTGTTGCTTATAAACTAAAAGATAATGGCAAAGCAGTAACATACAATGACATTTTGCGTTTCAATTCGATTATTGGCAAAGCAATAATTGAGAATAAATCCGTATTATTAAGTGATTCAGACACTAATTTCATACTGAAGAAAAGACCTAATATTGAGTATCCCACATTTATAGCCGACAATTTCAAGGATATATATTATACTGATGTAGAAAATCATTGGCTCGATGTTGTAAGATATAATATTTCAACAATAGAGGATGAATATAAGAGGGCTATTGCATGGTTTGCTCTTTTTCAGTCTTGTATAATAAAAAGACCATATAATCTATTCCATCGGAAAAACCTATATGTGCGTCTGATGGACGTTAAGAGATCCTTTGGCAACAAAAGAACATGGGATACACCTTTCGAAACTCATTTTAGGTCTTTTGTTCGTGAGGCAAATAACGCCGTCTTTAACAATGGTATGGATTGCCATGTTTTGAATACAGATGCTCTTAACATTGACGAACAATTTGATTTAGTTTATATAGACACCCCATATATAAACGAAAAAGGGGTTGGCGTTGATTACGCTGATTTCTATCATTTTCTAAATGGTCTTGTATATTACGACAAATGGGGTGACCTAATTGACTTTGAGAGTAAACACCATAGATTAAAACGTCATTATAGTATCTGGGCAGACAAAGACAACATCGTTAATGGATTTAATCAATTGATTGAACATTTTAAAAAAAGTATATTGGTTTTTTCATATCGATCTAACGGTATTCCATCAATTGACGACCTAATTGGTCTTCTAAACAAACATAACCGACATAGTGAGCTTCGTTATTCTTGTGATATTAAATATGTATTGAGTGACACAAAATCAAAAGAAGTGCTCATCATATCTTATCCGCAGTAGGGAGAATCGGCTCGCCAGGGTTTGGAATCCAATGACGCGCTTCCCACAACCTATCCAAATCGACTAATATTGGTTCCAATACGGCACGGTTGGGTGTACTAAATTGGGGACTCTCTTTCCGAGGGTCTCCAATTTCTTTTTCCAAGAAACTTGACACCCCGCCGCCTATGGAGGGTTGGTCTCTGACCTACCCTAATCCCAGTTAGGGGCGGGCAGCCGGAGGCTATCCCTCCATGAGAGATATGTGCTTCTCCCCCGCCATCCGAAATAATTATGACACGTCTTCGTTATCACTAATGGAGATGGCACCGCAACGAAATCATTGCGCGCTATCAGGAGCTTGCCAGAACCAGTCATCATCCGTTGTAATGACATGAGCGTCGGAATAGTTACTTCCAACCGGGACAATGGCCGCAGTCCTGCCGACAGGATGCCACGTTTCGCCCTCGGGTTCAGCCTGATTCAACGTATTTGCTGACATTATATACAGATTTTTCGCCATATAGTCACCGAGATAAAGCTCCTTGGTCTGCTTCGAGCGATTGTTCCAGTTCGCGTCTTCGTTAAGATACAATGGCAAATCATTCTGCAAACGGTAACGTACTTCGCCGGGATGGAGCAACAATCCGTTTTCGTCTGTTATATACGCAGCAAAAGTTGGGTCAACCCATATCCATTTGCGGAGTGATTCGCTCCACGCCACACATATTACATGGCAATCACCATCCGTATCCCAATTCTTTGACTCGCAAGTAATGTATCTCGCCGGTATTCCTTCAGCAAGCAACGCCTCCGTAAGACTGATAGCCAGAGCCCGACAATTATATCCGCAGCTGTCACGCTTCGAGCTCTCAAATGTGTTTCGCAGATTTCTCGGCCCCGGCGCCAGACCGTTGCTTCCGTCATGCGTGATATTGTTGTGAACCCAATAAAGCAGATTCTTGATGCGGCTTATATCATCGCCATTGCCGGCAATGCTGTCAAGATTATATCGGTCGCGAGATAACGCCAGAAGAGAATCCGCCGGTTGCGCATAGACGAATAACGGCTTTGCAATCGTGTCGGGTTGATATTTCGGTGACTCTTTCAAAATATCGAGGTTTGTTTTCACATCATCGCCTAAATTCCACGCATACTCCATTGCTCGTTTCAAGACAATGGATTTTTCGCTATTTAATTGCTCAAGAACAGGAAGCAATATTCTTGCACTTTGATATTGGTCGGCACGCATCCATTTGGAGTTTTTAGCGGTCAGCACCTCGGCTTGCCACTCGGCGAGCCTCTCTAAATCAGCTATGAGAGTGAGATTGCCCTGAAGTTGTTCCAATGTAGCTTTAGGTGTCAGGCTATCATTATAAACGGCCAAAAATGCGCCGGAATTGATGTAATTGTCTAATTTCGGGCATAATTGACCCGGGAAAATTCCTAATCCAAAATCCACGACCGCGCTCTCGAAAACGACACTGTCAAGCTGCGGGCAATTATAGACGAAGCCGGGCCCTCCGGTATTGGAAATCGGGCCGCGAAAAACGATTTTCCGGAGGTTCGGACAATTCGACGCCATCGAACAATCAAAATGCCCTATGAGTCCATTGAATTCAATTTCCTCGATCGTGTTATTGTTCCTGAACAATCCTCCCGGCATATAATCAATATCGCCGAACGATACCTTTTTCAAATTAGTGAATCCATATTCTTCGAAGCGCCCGATAATTCCGATATCCGGAATCTTAATCTCCTCGGCATCACTTAGATACACAAGGCTATCGGGAAACACCTCATGTCCATCACGAATTGGCTCCGTAAAATAGCCCGGAGACTTGATGACCACTATCTCGCCATTAACAAAAACGCTTACCGACAGCAATAGCAATACAAAAAACTTACGTATCATAACAATCCATTACTTTATTTCGAGTATCTACAGACAGCAACTGACATAAAAGCATGATAACCATGCGATAATTCAGCCCTCAAATATAGCTATTTTCCACGATTTACGCAACACGGCTTTCGCTGTCCATAGATTTCTCTCACACTTCACCTATTGTCAAATGGCAGGCAGCGGTATTTCTCTTCCAAGCGTAGCCCCGGAAGATATATCCGGAGCTGAGCCCCCGCAGGGAAACCTTCGCACCAATTACACCACAGTTAATCAGCAGATTACCCTCAGAAATTGCCTTATTAGGAGATATTTTGTAACTTTGCGGTTGAGAGCCTGAGGCAGGCCGCAATTTTTCATCACTAATCAATCATGACGGGCAATACTGATATCATGGAGGAATCACTGCGCATAGCCACAGCCGTCGAGCCGACGGTCAAGGCCGAAGAAATCGTTAAAGTCGACAAAAGCTATTTCCCCGACGACTATGAATGGGCAGCCGACGTCTACGATGACGAGGCCCTCGTAACCGTGCTCCGTTATCGCGGCATGGAGTTCGTCAAAGTCGACGAAGTCTACGTATCGCTCTGGCGCGTCGACGATTCCGCAGGCGCATCGCTTGAAATTCCGGCCTACATTGAAGGCGACGGTGCCACTTACGAAATCTCGCAGATACACATCTGGCAACCCAATGCCAGCGTCGAGACAATCCATTTACCGGATATCTACATGACCTTGGCCGATATGCAGCATTTCACCGCTCTGCGGCGGTTTGACGTCGCGCCCGGGAACGAGACCTTTGCTTATCACGACGATGTGCTCTTCAACATCGAACACTATTCGATGCCAACGATTGTGGCCGTGCCGGTCAACTATCCGCGCCGGCGGCTCACACTCAAATCCGAATGGGATTGGGACGATGAAGCCATCTGCGGCTGCCTCGATGAGGCCACGACGCTCAAGGATGTCGCGTTTGAGGACCCGAACCGCTATCTCGACTACGGTAAATTCGGCATGGTCGCCGGCCCGGAACTAATAAATAGCGGTATATTCACCTGTCATTACTATCCGTCAAGCGAAGAGATTGTCAGCATCGGGCGAACCGAGGAGAGCGATATCGTGATTCCCTCAAAAATCATCACAAGCGAATTCGACGAGGAAATAAACTATCTTACAATCGAAGACGACAACCCCGTCAGTCCCGCCGTGAAACGCATATTCATTCCGGGACTGAAAGGCGACGGCATTTTCCATATCTACGGCAATCTTTCGGCCATTTTTCCATCGCTTGAATGTGTGGTCAACTGCGGCGAAACCGTTGCCGAGCCGCCAGCCGAAGCAATCGCCGACGCCATGCCGCTGATTGGCGATAATGAAGGTTTCACCACCGTAAGAGACACGCCTGAATATCGCGAATCGCTAATGACGCCCGACGAACTGGAAGAGTTTCGATCGGAGGGTTACTCCATCGTCATCAGCGACGAGCGCTACATCCTTTCGTCGGCTTTCGC
>CAYUYQ010000127.1:0-6319 GCA_964449335.1 uncultured Bacteroides sp.
GTAGTCGTGGAGCACATCGCGGAACTCATTTTTACGGAGCATGCCGTGGTCAACAAATATGCAGGTGAGATTTTTGCCGATGGCTTTGTTGAGAAGAACGGCAGCCACTGACGAGTCAACGCCACCGCTCAGGCCGAGCACGACCTTGTCGTCGCCAAGCTGCTCGCGAAGGGCGGCAACAGTTGTCTCGATAAATGATGCGGCGCTCCAGTCCTGAAGAGATCCGCATATTCCTACCACGAAATTGCGGAGAAGTTGCAGTCCGTCTGTCGAATGGAAGACTTCGGGGTGGAACTGCACGCCCCAGCGTTTCTCGCCTTTTACCTGATAGGCCGCTACGGGCACTTTGTCGGTCGATGCGATGATTTCAAAGTCGGCGGGGAGTTCGGTGATAGTGTCGCCGTGGCTCATCCACACCTGACTGCCGGGCTTGATGCCGTGGAGGAGCGGATTGGCTTCATCGACGCTCGAGAGGATTGCTCGGCCAAATTCGCGGCTGTCGGCGGGCTCTACTTTGCCTCCGCCGGCCAGTGCCATCAGCTGTGCACCGTAGCAGATGCCCAGCACGGGATAGCGTTTACGGATTTCCTCGATGTCGATTTTGAATGCTTTTTCATCGTAGACCGAGAAGGGAGAGCCCGAAAGGATTACTCCGATTACCGATGGGTCGTCGAACGGAAACTTATTGTAGGGGAGAATCTCAGAGTAGGTGTTGAGTTCGCGCACGCGTCGCCCGATAAGTTGGGTGGTCTGTGAGCCGAAGTCAAGTATGATTATTTTCTGCTGCATAATGTTGAAAGGAGTATTTCAATATCGCAAAGTTAGTAATTCTGCATCACAACTGCAAGAGCGTCTGCTCGAGGCCACGGCCGGAGCTGTTTGTCAACCCTTGAGCGGAGCAAGCTCTGCGGGGTTGCCTACGAGCCACACCGTGTCGTCGGCCTGGAAAGTCAAGTCGGCACTCGGATTGATGAATGTCTCGTTGCGCGTCACTCCGACCATCAGCGAGTGATATTTTTCGCGGATATGGCTTTGGGCGAGTCTCTTGCCAATCAAGGGCGACGTCGGCGACAGATGGATTGAAGTCAGTTTCATTTCGCCGGTGTCGATGGTTTCGTCGAGTTTGCAGGGTTTTTCCATTTCGGAAAGCAACGCCTGAATCTGTTCGTCGTTGCCTATCACTCCGAGTACATCGCCCGGGAAGATTCGCACGTCACCTCCCGGAACCGGGATGGAGAACACGCCTCGCTGAATCGAGGCGACTGAAGCGCCGTATTTGCGGGCGATGTCGGATTCGTCGAGACGACGGCCTACAAACGGACAGCCGTACCCAACAGTCATATAAGCGAGGTGAAGGTCGGAAATCACATTGTTGTTGCGGCCGCTCCGACGCAGTTCACGCTCGTTGAGGTTGTTGAGAAATTTTTTCTCGATGCCTGCCATGCGTTTCTTGACCCGCTTGGAAATCAGAAGGAGGAATATCAGGAAGAATGCAACGGCAAACGTGACGCCCACGCCCCAGTTGTAGATTGTCGAGAGAATATAGATAAGGAATCCGAGCGACAGCAGCATGCGGAATATCGACATGACGATAAGCGGCACGTCAAAGCGGGCGTTGGCCGAGATGAGTCGCGAGCGCTCCGTGCGTTTCGAGGCAGGGAGCGAGAGCGCAAGCAGAAACGGGGCCATTGCAGCGATAGCAACTACGGCCGTGGTGAACCGGCCCCATGAGTGAAGCAAACCGTTGAGCGTGGGTAGCACCCAACGCTCGGTTATGATGCAGATTGTAGCAAGAATAACCGAGTAGAGCACTACACGCCACAGGTAGCGGCGCAGAACCGTGTGCCATAGCACGGCCGTCTCGCTTTCCTCGCTTGCCTGCTTCGAGTAGCGGTTGATGAGGAAGTGAAGGCTGCGAGGCAGATGCCGTTCGACAAATTTATAGAATGGGTCGGCCATTCGTATAAAATAGGGGGTAGTAAAGGTGGTGAGCACCGATACGGCCACCACAATCGGGTAGATCGTAGGTTCGAGCACTCCAAGGCTCATGCCGAGCGATGCGATGATGAAAGCGAACTCTCCAATCTGTGTCAGCGAAAAGCCCGATTCGATAGCCACGCGGAGTGTCTGACCGGTAATGAGCATACCGAACGTGCCAAACGTAATCATGCCCACAATCACGACGCCCGACAGAATAAGAATCGGCACCCAATACTGAGCGATAATCGTCGGGTTGACCATCATGCCTACTGAGATGAAGAACACCGACCCGAAAAGGTCTTTCACCGACACGGTGACGTGCTCGATGCGCTCGGCAAAGCTCGTTCCGGCGAGAATCGAGCCCATTACGAAAGCTCCGAGAGCGAGGGAGAAGCCGCAATAGACCGAGAACACAGCCATGCCAAGACACATACCCATCGAGACGATGAGCATTGTCTCATTGTTGAGAAAGCGGCGCGAGGTGTTGAGAAACGTCGGGATAACGAATACACCTACCGCAAACCACATCACAAGGAAGAAGCCGAGCTTCATGATGCTGAATAACATCTCCGACCCTTCAACGCTATTGTTGATTGCGATTGACGACAGTATCACCATCATCACGACCGCAAAGAGATCTTCGACAATCAGCACGGCAAACACAAGCGATGCGAATTTTCGCTGCGTGAGGCCTAAATCGTTGAAGGCTTTAATGATAATAGTGGTAGATGACATTGATAGCATTCCACCCAAAAACAGACTGTTGATGCGCGAGAAGCCGAGCAGGTATCCTATTGAGAATCCGGCAATCATCATTCCGGTCACGATAATGAGGGCAGTCACCACCGCCGAACCTCCGGCGTTAAGCAGTTTCTTGAAGCTGAATTCAAGACCCAGAGAGAAAAGCAGGACTATGATACCTATCTGGGCCCAGAAGTCGATGTTGGCTTCGGTAGTTACCGACGGCAGATACTCGAAGTGAGGGCTTGCGAGGAATCCCGCCACGATATAGCCCAGAACGACGGGCTGTTTAATCCATTTGAAAAAGAGGGTAGTTACCGCACCGAGAATTAGGATGAACGCGAGGTCGGAAATAAGGCTCTCGACGCTCATGTTGGACGCGGCTGTCACGGAGGCTGTCAGCATTAATTGAATCATCAGATGGTCACGGAGTTGGCCAGTGATATGGCAGTTGTGCTATTAATTTGGCGTATGTCGGCGAACAGTTCGATATAGTCGGTGTTCTCCGGCAGAATTGTTACGAGGTCGAGGCGTGTCACCGGAGCCTTGAAGTCATATTCGGCAAACACGTTGACGAGCTGTCCGCGATAGCGGGCTATGCACTCGCGGTAGGGCTCGATGCTTGTCACAACACCGTCGATACGCACCCTTATGATGCGGTTTTCGCCACCGATGTGCACGCGGTGCTCAAATTGTTCGAGAAACAGCAGGATGACAATTATCAGTGCTGTTGCTATTATCGCAATCAGATACATTCCGACTCCGATAGCCATACCGATGGTGGCAACCATCCAAATGCCGGCGGCCGTGGTCAGGCCGCGCACCGAGCCTTTACCCTGGATAATCGCGCCGGCACCGAGAAAACCGATGCCGGTGATTACCTGGGCTGCAATTCGACCGGGGTCGCCGTTTTTCAGCCCGAGGTATTCCTGAGGCACGTAGATGGAGAGTATCATGGCCAGCGTGGCTCCCATGGAAATCAGGGCAAATGTGCGTATGCCGGCTATCTGACCTTTTCGTTTTCGCTCCACGCCCACGCAGCAACCGAGAATCATGCTCAAAAAGAGCTTGAAAGTCGACGATGCGGTAGTGACTTCGACGGAGTTAATCGAGTCGTAGAATGTGTTGAAATCAATCACTCCTGTTATTTTTTTAGCGTAAAGTGTCGTGAAGCGATGCGGAAGTTATCGGCAAAGAGTTCAACGAGATAGTCACCCGGCGTGAGAGTGGTGTTGACATCCCAGTAGATTGTCACACCCGACATTTCGTCGCCGGTATATTCGATGGTTTTCTTGGCCGAACAGGGGACGTTGCCGCCCTCGAAACTGAACGTTCCGGCATTGCCCAGAAGCTGACCTTCGGGATTGACGATGCGAAGATAGATCGTCTTGGAGCCGACGGGTGTAGAGTTGTTCTGCGGAATCGTGAAGGTGACGCGGAGCTGTTTGGCTTTTGTCACATTCTTTTCTTCCTTGCCGTTTTTCTTCAGCGGGGTGAGGTTGAGGCCGGTGACGTTGAGCTTTTCGGCAAGCGTCATTCGCTCGGTGAGCGTCTTGTTCTTGCCCGAAATCTCTGCAACCTGAGAGTTAAGAGCCTGGTTGCGGTTCTTAATCTCCTGGTTTTCGGCGCGCAAGCCGGCATTTTCCTTGGTCAGCGAATCAACCTGAGCGATGTAGTTGCGCAAAAGTCCGCGCAGTGTTGCAATCTGGCTTTCAAGATCCTTGATGCGCTTGGCATTTTTGGTCTTCTCATTGTTGAGCTCTTTGATGAGCTGCTCAACCTTGTTTTTAGCGGCGGTATATTTCGCGAGGATGGTGTCGTTGGCCATCTGCACAGCCTGATTCTCATACTGACGGAACTCCGAGTTGATAGCCTCGAATTCGTTAGATAGCGAAAGCTGCTCGTTGGTGAGCTGGAGCTGCTCGTTTTCGGCCTGGGCCACATTGACCTGATGTTTTAGCGAGGTCACCTGAAACACACTGAACACGATAGCTCCGAGCAGAAGCACTGCCAGCACTGCGATGACCCACATAATCGGGGTGAATTTCTTTTTCTGTGACATTGGTGATGTCTGTGTTGAGGTTAGTGGTATTATGCGGCTTGATTACATGTTGCGTCCGTGGCAATTCTTGAACTTCTTGCCGCTTCCGCAGGGACAGGGGTCGTTGCGGCCGATTTTCGGAGCGGCTTTGACGGGCTGCGGACGCTGCTGCTCGCCCTGACGGGCTGAGGCGGCAGCGCGCTGTGCGTTTTCGCCGGGGAGTGCCTCCTTGTTGGTGCGGTAGCGCGAATAGTCTGTGCCGCGGTCGGGCATCGCACGCTGCACTTCGGGCGCCGGAGCTTTAGCTGCGCTTTCGGTCTGCTCCTGCCGGGGTTCGGGCTGACGGACATAGATTTGTCCGCGCATCAGCGTTGCCACGGTCTTGGAGTTGAGGTTGGAAAGCATTTCCTCAAACAGGTGGAACGAATCAACCTTATAGCGCACGAGCGGGTCTTTCTGCTCGTAGGTCGCGTTCTGCACCTCCTGACGGAGAGCGTCGAGTTCGCGAAGATGCTCTTTCCAGAGTTCGTCAATCGTGACGAGGAGAACGGCCTTGTGCCACTCCTTGACGATTGATTTGCTCTGCGAGTCGTAGGCCTGACGCAGGTCGGCGCGAAGATGGAACATGCGTTTTCCGTCGGTGATAGGCACGATGATAAGTCCTTCCATGCCGCGGTTTTCAACACAATCGCGAATCACCGGTTCGGCAACATCGATTATTCGCTGGCTGCGGCGGTTGAACTCTTCCATAGCCGCATCGTGAATTTCGTTGATTACGTCTTCCTTCGACTTGTTGCGGAATTCTTCGGCCGTGAACGGAGGCTCGATGGTGAGCACTTTCATCATCTCGAAGGCAAGATCGTCGTAGTCGGTGGGCTCGCTGAAGCGCGTCACCATATCCTCGACAACGTCGTAGAACATATTGGCGATGTCGATGCCTATGCGCTCGCCCAGGAGGGCATGATGGCGGCGGCTATATATATAGGTGCGCTGCTTGTTCATCACGTCGTCGTATTCAAGCAGGTGCTTGCGGATACCGAAGTTGTTTTCCTCGACGCGCTTCTGGGCTGATTCGATAGCTTTGTTGAGCGTCGACGATTCGAGCATTTCGCCCTCCTCGATGCCGAATTTATCAATCATCTTGGCCACACGGTCGGAGATAAACAGACGGGTGAGCTGGTCTTCAAACGACACGTAGAACACCGATGAACCCGGGTCGCCCTGACGACCGGAACGGCCTCGGAGCTGACGGTCGACGCGGCGCGACTCATGGCGTTCGGTGCCGATGATTGCAAGACCGCCGGCTTTCTTTACATCGTCGGGGAGCTTGATGTCGGTACCGCGGCCGGCCATGTTGGTGGCTATGGTTACCGTGCCGGCTTTACCGGCCTGAGCCACGATTTCGGCCTCTCGCTGATGGAGTTTGGCGTTGAGAACATTGTGGGGTATGCGGCGCATGGTGAGCATTCGGCTCAGAAGCTCGGAGATTTCAACCGAGGTTGTGCCGACAAGCACCGGACGTCCCTGCTTAACCATCTCCTCGATTTCGGCGATTAC
>CAYUYQ010000128.1:0-6282 GCA_964449335.1 uncultured Bacteroides sp.
CTCCTCTGTGGGCCAGGCTGCCGACGACGCCAAGGCCCGCGGCCTCGACGGCCTCACGGCGTCGAATGGCTCAAGCTCTATCTGCCGGCGCGCTCGGCTCAGGTGCTCCGTCTGCGCCACGATGCCGCTCCCAAGCCCGTCGCGAAAGCCAAAAAATCGGCTGCCGAAAAGAAGCCTGCCGCTAAAAAGAGCTCCGCAAAGAAGCCGGCTGCAAAGGCTGCGAAAAAGACAGGAACCGACCGCACGGCTAAAAAATGATGTCAAAGCTGCGTCATTTGTCCCCGATATAAAAAAAATAGCTAACTTTGCACGATAGTGAGAGTAAAGATACATAGGGAGGGCACCAACATCCTCATAATTCTCCTGATGATGTTGGCTATGCTCAATATACCGGCCTGGATGTTTATCCGTCCGGTAGCTGTTCCTATTGTCTTCTCGTCGATTTCGGCAATAGTCTATCTGTTGGTGCTTAACTTCTTCCGGAGTCCGCGCCGCCGCTTCCCGGGTAATCCCGACGGAGCAGTGGTGTCGTCGGTCGACGGTCGAGTAGTAGCGCTTGAAGAGACGTTTGAAGACGAGTATCTTCATCGGCGCGTCATCCAACTCTCTGTGTTCATGACGATATTTAATGTCCATGCCAACTGGTTCCCGGTCAACGGCAAGGTGCTTTTCGTGCGTCATCACGCCGGACGGTTCCTGTCGGCCTATCTGCCCAAGTCGAGCACCGAAAATGAACGTTCGACTGTGGTGATCCGCACGCCCGAAGGCCACGACATCCTCGTGCGTCAGATAGCCGGAGCCGTAGCGCGCCGCATCGTCACCTATGCCCGTCCGGGCGACGACGCCAACGTCGACGACCACATGGGCTTCATCAAATTCGGCTCGCGAGTCGACATCTACCTGCCGCTCGACACCGAAGTGTTTGTGAAGATAGGCGATAAAACCGAAGGCGGCGTCACCGAAGTGGCCCGGCTGTCAGCGCGCCCGCAGGAACATAAAGACTGATACCTCCGAAATACTGCTCTCCCAAACCAACACAATACACAAAATCAACAATGACATTCAACATCCGCCGACATATTCCCAACACCATTACCTGCCTCAACCTGATTTCGGGCGTGGTGGCCTGCGTGCTGTCGTTCAGCTACGATGCCGTCATCGGTCCGCTCGAAGCCTATCAGTGGGCTTTCATCTTCATCGCGGCTGCCGCGCTGTTTGACTTCCTCGACGGAGCCGCCGCCCGTCTGCTCGGAGCTTATTCCGACATGGGCAAGGAGCTTGATTCGCTTGCCGATCTGGTCAGCTTCGGTCTTGCACCGACCATGCTGCTCTATAATACTATGGTCAGCTACAACGGCGGCGTGTTCACGTGGTGGGCAATCGCTCCGGCCTATGTGGCAGTGATGGGCGCCCTGCGACTTGCGCGCTTCAACGTCGACACCACACAGACCACGTCGTTTCGTGGCCTTCCCATTCCGTCCAACGCCATCTTCTGGATTGGATTTATCGGCTGGATACACACCCACACATATCCCGGCCATGCGGCTGTGGCGGTAATCGTCGTGGTGTTTGCGTCGCTCATGGTTTCGCGCATGCGCATGTTCTCGCTCAAGTTCAAGAACTTCGAGTGGCGCGCCAACTTCCGCCGCTACCTGATACTGGCAGCCGCCCTGCTGTTCATCATCACCGAAGGCGTTTCGGGCCTGATGTGGACCATTCTGCTCTACATCCTCATATCGGCCGTGGGCCGCAAGGAGATCGAGCCGGAGGCATGACCTCCTCCTCGCGGGAGCGATGCCCGATGTGCCGCAACAGCCATGCGCGGTGCAGTCACTAATTTTAATCTGATTGAAAAATGATTACATTTATAATATTACTTCTTCTCGGAATGGTGTTGTGGCCGCTGATAAAAATCGGCTGGCGCATCTACTATATTCAGCGACAGATGAAGCAGGCCTATCGTGCCGCGGCCGGACAAAGCGGGCGCCAGACGTCGCGCGGCGACCGTGAGGCTGATCCGTCGCGCCGTAATGGCGGGTGGTCTGCCGGACATCCGTCGAAAAAGATTATCGACAAGAGCGAAGGCGAGTACGTGGCTTTCGAAGAAGTGACCGTCACTTCCACTACCGATTACACCGCATCGACGGAGTCGGGTGGAAAGGTCTCGGTCGAGATAACCAGTCAGGTAAGCGACGCCGAGTGGGAAGAGATTAGATAACACACGCACATAATCCGTACACAATTATATGAGTAAATACTACGTCCGCGAGCTCTACGCCTTTCTGCGTGAGCTTGCCGAAAATAACGACCGTCCGTGGTTTGCCGCTCACCGCGCGGAATATGACCGCCTGCGTGCCCTATGGCTTGCCGACATTCAGCGCCTTATTGACGATATGGCTCAATGGGAGCCGGCAATGGCGGGTATGGAGGCAAAAGAATCGGTCTACCGTTTGTATCGCGACACACGGTTCTCGCCCGACAAAACACCCTATAAAACCTATTTTTCAGCCGCTCCCGGCCCCTACGGCCGCAAGGGCGAACATGCCGGTTACTATCTGCAGATGGGCCCGTTTGACGATTCGGGTCTGTATGGTGGATTATGGTGTGTACCGTCGCCCACGCTCCGCAAGCTCCGTCATGCCATTGTCGATAATATCGAGGAGTTCACCGAAATCGTCACCGCTCCGGAGCTGACCGCGGTCTATCCCGACTGGTGCAGCTCGATGCTCAAGACCATACCCAAGGGATGGGACCGTAACCATCCGCAGGCCTTCTATCTCCGCATGACCAACTATGGTAAATTCAAGGAGCTGGAGCCCGAATTTTTCTTCCATGAGGATTGGCCGCAGCGCGTTTCGGAGTTGCTGAAGCCCCTCAAACCCCTTGTCGACTTCCTCAACTACTCCATCGACGAGTGAGGCCGGCCTTTCGCTCGACGCACCAGTATCAGGCCGAGGAAGAAAATCAGCAGCGTCGAAAGCACAATCGACAGATTGATATGGATGAATGGCGGAATGTCCCACCACTGGGTCAGTTTCGTCTGGAGCGCTATGATTATCAATGCTGTTACGCCGACGATTACGCCCGGCACCACATGGGAGCTGCGAGCCGACGGACAGAGATATGCTAAAAGGAACATTCCGAGCACGCCGCCTGAGCAGACGCTGCTCAGCGCCCACCACGCATCGAGAGCATTGTCAAACATCAGGAAGCATAGCGCCACACCTATGCCGGCCACGCCTGTGGCAACGCTGGCCAGACGAAGCACCAGCACCTTACGGTCGTCGTGGACGGCCGGAAACAGACGCGAATAAAAGTCGGTCATGATTATCGTGCCTGACGATGTCACGCTTGTGGCTACCGTCGACATTCCCGCGCAGAATATCGAGGCAATGAGCAGTCCGGTCAGTCCGGCCGGCAGTTCATTGATTATGAAGTAGGGGAAGACGTAGTCGCTCTTAATTCCCTCGGGTAGCAGCCCGGGGCTCACCTTATAGAAGGCGTAGAGACACGATCCAATGATGAAAAGCATCAGGTTGACCGGAAGCGTGAGAAATGCACCCCAGAACGCGCTCTTGCGGGCCTCGCGCAGCGACGGCGCGGCGCAGTATCGCTGCGTATAGCTCTGGTCGATGGCGAAATTGTTGAGGTTCGTAAACATACCGTAGACCAGACAGACCCAGAACGTGCTCTCCACGATGCTATCGCCGAAGCTGCCGAGCGAAAACTTATTGTCGGTCATGCATATTTTCAGCGCCTGCGCCGGGCCCTCGGGCATTCCGTGGAGAATCAGAATCAGGCATAGCGCTATGCCCGCAATCAGTATGGCGCCCTGAAGCGCCTCGGTCCAGATTACCGACATCAGTCCGCCTTTCTGGCTGTAGATGATTATGGCGATACCCGTTATGGCTATCACAAGCGGTATGTTCCATCCCATCAGCACATTCATCGGCACGGCAAGCAGATAAAGAATCGCTCCCGAGCGGCATATCTGAGTCAGAAGATAGAACACCGACGCATAGATGCGTGCCCACGGTCCAAACCGCTTCTCAAAGAAGCTGTAGGCGCTGATGCTGCCGAGATTGCGGTAGAACGGCACGAAAAACCGCATTGCCAGAAGTCCGGCCGGCAGAATTGAGAGCGTGAATACAAACGCATTCCAGTTGCCCGAAAACGCCGACGAGCAATAGCCCAAGAATGATATCGAGCTGCAGAACGATGCGAAAATCGAAAGGCCCACAATCCATCCCGGCACTCGACCGCCTCCGCGGGTAAACTCGTCGCTGCTCTGCTTCTTGCGCCCCAGAAGATAGCCGAATACTATCGTTCCGACCGAAAAAACGAGGAAAACAAGCAAATCGGCTACATTCATTTCGTGAAATCGTTTGTGGGCCGCGCATCGGCGGCTCCGGTGGGTGATGACTGGATTATTGTGCAAAAGTAACTAATCTTCGCCCACATACCACATTTCCGCCCAACTTTATTAGCGGTAAGTGTGTTTTGAGGTATAGAAAATACACAATTTACATCGAAATATGGAAACAAACAAGCCGAATAAAAAAGTTGCGGATCAGGTGGCTGAAATGATTGCCGATGCCGGAGTTAAACACATCTATGCCATAACGGGCGATAGCCTCAATGACCTTACCGACGCACTCGTAAAAGACGGGCGCGTCAAGTTTGTCCACATGCGCCACGAGGAATCCGGAGCATTCGCCGCGAGCGCCGAGGCTCAGCTCACCGGACGACTCGCGGCCTGCGCAGGCAGCAGCGGGCCGGGCCACGTCCATCTGATCAACGGTCTTTATGATGCCCAGCGCAGCAATGCGCCGGTGCTCGCCATTGCGTCGACATGCGCATCGGCGGTGTTCGGCACCGAATACTTTCAGGAAACCAACCCCACACTGCTTTTCTCCAACTGCAGTGTATATAACGAGATGGCCGTAACGCCCACTCAGGTGCCACACATGCTTCAGGCTGCCATGCAGGAGGCCATCGGCCGAGGCGGTGTAGGCATCGTAGGCCTGCCGGCCGACGTCATCGGTCAACCTGCTGTCGACTCCTATGCGTCAACCGCGCCATTGTATACCGAGCGTCTGCCCGAGCCCTCCGAGGCCGAGGTTGACGCCGCAGCCCGTCATATCAACGAAGCAAAAAGCGTTGCCATATTTGCCGGATCTGGCGCCAAAAACGCCGCTGAGCTCGTCGACGAACTTTCGGAAAAGGTTAATGCACCTGTCGGCACCACCTATAAGAGTCAGCTCGAACTGATGGGAAAGTGCCGAAACTATGTCGGACACATGGGATATCTCGGCATGTGGTCGGCCGAAGAGGCCATTGCGTCGGCCGACGTGCTGATACTTATAGGCATGAACTTTCCATATCCGGGATTCTTCCCGACCGATAAGAAAATCATTCAGGTCGATGTTCGCGCCGAGCGTCTTGGCCGAAAGACAAAGGTCGACGTCGCGGTTAGAGCTGATGCCGGTCTGTTCCTTTCGTCGCTGCTCCCGAAGGTCAATGCCAAGACCGACCGGTCGTTCCTCGACAAAGCCCTTCAGGACTATGCGGCCATTAAGGAAAAATTCGCCGAACCTGTCAGCAAGCCCGGGGCTAAGGGTGCTATCCGACCGGAGTACATGTTAAGTCTGCTTGATAGTCTGGCCGACGACAATGCCGTGTTTACCGTCGATACCGGCATGAACAATGTCTGGACTTCGCACTATCTGACAGCTAAAAAAGACCGTCGTATGATTGGCTCGTTCTCTCACGGCTCGATGGCCAACGCCATGCCGATGGCAATCGGAGCCAAGTTCGCTTGCCCTGACCGTCAGGTGATTGCTGTGTGCGGCGATGGAGGCTTCAGTATGCTGATGGGCGAGTTGCTGACTATTGTTCAATATCAGCTTCCGGTCAAGCTTCTTGTCGCCGACAATCGCAGCCTTGCATTCGTAAAATGGGAAATGGAGATGGCCGGACTCGCCCCAAACGAGACAAACCTCACCAATCCCGATTTCGGCAAGATGGCTGAGACCATAGGATTTCAGGCCGAGACCGTAGACGATCCGGCCAATCTCGAGGCCGCGATGCGACGTTGGCTTTCAGCCGACGGACCGGCTCTGCTTTCAGTCGTGACCGACACCGACGCCGCCTCCTTCAGCTTCTCCGAAAAACTCATGCAGGCAGCCCAACCCGGCAATCCCCTCAGCAACTTCGCCCCCTTAGGCTGCTAAACGACGTCGCTGCCGACATATAACTTGAGTTAAGCGCCCGGAGGGTGCG
>CAYUYQ010000129.1:0-6186 GCA_964449335.1 uncultured Bacteroides sp.
CGGGAGGCCGAGACTCCATAGCTTTTTTGTTTTTGCAGGGAAATTGCTAAATTTGTGAGGATGTAAAACAACCGTCCTTTTTGTCGCCATGCAGCTCGTACATCTGTCGCTCACCAATTTTAAGAATATTGCCGAGGCTTCGCTCGACTTTTCGCCCAAAATCAACTGTTTTCTGGGCAATAACGGCATGGGCAAGAGCAATCTGCTCGACGCCATCTTCTATCTGAGCTTCTGCAAGAGCTTTTCGGGCGTGACCGATGCCATGCTGATGCGCCGCGGCGAGGATTTCGCCATGGCCAAAGGCAGCTATATACGTCGCGACACCCCCGAGGAGGTGAGCCTCGGCCTGGCGCGCGGGCGCCGCAAGAGCCTTAAGCGCGGCGGCAAGGAATATCAGCGTCTGAGCGAACACATAGGCACATTTCCCATCGTCATGGCGGCCCCGCAGGATATCGACCTCATCCGCGGCACCGGCGAGGAACGCCGCCGCTGGATGGATATGGTCATCTCGCAAAGCGACCGCCGCTATCTCGACGCCCTCATACGCTATGCCGGCTCGCTCGAGCAGCGCAACCGGCTGCTGCGCGCCGGCATCGTCGACCACACGCTCTACGAAGCCATCGAAGCCGTGATGGGTGCCGCAGCGGCCTACATCCATCCCACCCGCGCCGCATGGACCGCCCGGCTCACGGAAATCTTCAGCCGCTACTATTCGGCCATTGCGGGCGACGACGCCGAAAGCGTCAGCCTTGTCTACCGCGGATCGCTCGACCAAAGCCCCGACGGCACGATGAAGCCGCTCCTTGACAGCGCGCGGCGCCACGACGAGATAGTGCGCCACACCTCTGTCGGGCCTCACCGCGACGACATCGACTTCACGCTCGACGGCATGCCGCTGCGGCGCAGCGGCTCGCAGGGACAGTGCAAGACCTTCACGATTGCCCTGCGTCTGGCCCAGTACGAATTTCTGCTCGAATCCACCGGGCTCAAACCGCTGCTGCTGCTCGACGATATCTTCGACAAACTCGACGCCCGCCGCGTGGAGCGCATCATGGCTCTTGTCACCGGCTCGCACTTCGGCCAGATATTCATCACCGACACCAACCGCAAGCATCTCGACGACATCATGGCCCGCACCGGCGGCGACTACCGCCTGTGGTCCGTAGCCGACGGAGCGTTTACACTCACCGCCACCTCAGCCCAATCATGAAACGCACCGAAGCCCGACCGATAGGCGACATACTGCGCGAGGCCATCGAATCGGCCGGACTGACCGACGACGTGGCCCGTCACCGCGCATGCTTCGTCTGGGCCGAAGTCGTAGGGCCGGGTGTAAACCGCTACACCTACCGCCGCTATGTCCAGGGCTCGGTTATGCACGTCTATATCACCTCGGCCGTGCTCAAAAACGAACTTTCATTTTTTCGCTCCGGACTCGTCGAGCGAATCAACAAAGCAGTGGGCTCCGACGTTCTCACAGAGATAGTATTTCACTGATTCCAACATCTCCGCCATGACTGCGATTATCAAACCTACATACCTCAAGAGCGACGGCGAGCGCGTGCCCAAGACCGACTTCCCGTTCCGCCACTGTCTGCCCGTGCAGACGCGATTCTCCGACATCGACGTGCTCGGCCACCTCAACAACAACGTCTACCTCACCTTCATGGACCTGGCCAAAATCGACTATTTCACGGCCATCGACCCATCAATCAACAATTCGCTGCAAAACATCGACATGGTCGTGGTCCACATCGACTGCGACTTCATCGCCCCCTCCTATTTCGGCGAACAGCTCGAAGTGTGGACGGCCGTCACACGCATCGGCGCCCGCAGCGTGACGCTCGAACAGCGCATAATCAACGCCTCGACCGGCCAGACCAAATGCGTCGGACGCACCGTCATGGCCGGCTTCGATCCAGCCACAGCCAAAGGCATGCCCATCAATCCCCGCTGGGCCGACGCTGCCGAGCGCTTCGAAGAGCGCACCCTCCGCGTCAAGCCCGACAAACCCATGATTTAATAATCGCCCGCATTTGAGGGCGGCGACGAAACCATTTTTACAATTTTTTTGTAATTTTGCAACTGCTGCTTAGCACGCCGGCGTCGCAGCCGACGGCAAGCGCCATCAATCTCCATCCCTACCAAAACACCCAAAGAGATGTCTGTAGCCTCATCAATGCGCGAAATCCTCGACGCCGAAAGCCGTGCAATCGCCGACATACCCTATTCGCCCGACTACGACCGCGCGGTCGCCCTTATAGTCGAGCATGTCCACCGCCGCGGAGGTAAACTCGTGACCTCCGGCATGGGCAAAGCCGGACAGATTGCCCTCAACATATCCACCACCTTCTCCTCGACCGGCATCCCGGCCGTCAACCTCCATCCGTCGGAAGCTCAGCACGGCGATCTGGGCGTGCTTCAGCCCAACGACGTTATGCTGCTTGTCAGCAACTCCGGTCGCACACGCGAGATTATCGAGCTCGTGGCACTGGCCAAACGGCTTGTGCCCGACCTACCGCTGATCGTCATCACCGGGCGTGCCGACAGCGAACTCGCCCGACTGGCCGACGCCGCTCTCATCACGGCTCCGGCTCCCGAAGTGTGTCCGCTCGGCCTGACTCCCACCACATCGACAACGATGATGACCGTTATCGGCGACGTGCTTGTGGTCAACGTCATGCGCGAGACAGGCTTCACCAAAGAGCAGTATGCCCTGCGTCACCACGGCGGCTATCTGGGCCACGCCGCACGCTCCTGAGCCTAACCCTTCTTTCTGAAACTATCACGCAAACTCATGCCTAAAACCATATTAATCGGAGCCGCCACGGTCAATTTCACCTTTCCGGCCGGAACCTCCACTCTCCCCGCCACGGCAACGGCCACTCCCGCCGACCCGCTCCTGCTCGCCTCGGCCCTGCTCGCCCGGAGAGGGCGGCCGGCCACCATACTGAGCGAAGCGGCCCGCGACCGCCTCGGCGACTTGATTGTCAGCTATCTCACGCAGGCCGGAGTCGACACAGCCTCAATCGACCGCTACGCCGACGGCGGCACCACCCCCACCGCCGTGCGCTTCGCCACCGGTGAGGGCGAGCCAATACACTACCACCGCTATCCCGAAGACGGCTTCAATACAGTCTGGCCCCGCATCGACCCCGACGACGTGATCATATTCGGCTCATCGTTTGCCCTGCGTTCGCGCGTAAGGCCGCAGATTGCCGACTTCATCGACTATGCACGTCGCCGCAAGGCCCTCATAGTCTACATGCCCGGCTTCCCGCCCGATCAGGTGCCCAATCTGACCCACGTGCGGCCCTTCATACTCGAATATCTCGAAATGGCCGACTTACTGCTGACCTCGTCGCACACGCTGGCTCAGATATTCGACGACGGCGACGCCGCGTCGTGCTTCCGACGCACCATGCGCTTCTACTGCCCGGCGATGATAAACTTCGACTTTGCCGCCGGTACCGTTTGCCACTTCCAGGGCAATCTGACAGCCTCGGCGCAATTCGCTCCCGTAGCCACACCCGGCGCCGACTGCCGCGCCGAAGCTATAGCAGCCACCGCCGCCGCTATTGCCGACCAGCACATCACGGCCGAAAACGCCCGAATACTCACCCAAGCCTCACTCGACACCCTCACGCGCGCTATAGCCGCAGCAATGGACGCCACGAACCGATGAAAGACCTTTCGCTTGAGCCGATATTCATTCCCGTGACCTCCGACGTGGAGCCGCGCCTCGCTCTCGTGCGCGGCAATCTCAATGGAGCCACACTGCGTCACGCCATAACCGACCTTCCGTTCAACGACGCCTACGACTTCATCCGCTCGGCCGCCTATGAGCTTGTGGCTGCCGGACGCACCGACGAAGCCATCACCGCAATCGCCGACTTCGACGCCCTGGCAGAGCGCTTCGCCGACGAGAGCCCCGAAATGCTCAACATCCACGCCGCCCTGATGCAGCTTCAGGTAGCCCTGCTCATCCACTCCGGCGAAACCGACCGCGCCCTCGCCACGGCAGCCAAAGCACTACTGCTCCTGGTGCAGCACGCCCGCCGCAAGGACGAACCGTTTCTGGCTATACTCGCCTCGCTGCTCTACGATATAGCCCTTATCCACCACTCAGCCGGACTCCACCGCCAGGCCGAGCGCGAAATCGAGAAATCAATAAAGATATTCGGCCGTCTGACGCGCATCAACACAGCGCGCTACGGCGCCGCCCAGATACTGGCCGTCAACGTCGCTACGGCTGTGTTCAGCGACCGCCAGAAGCAGGCCGAGAGTCTGGCCGAAATCCAGGCGATAGTCAGCGACCGCCAGCGCGAGGTCAGTGAAGGAATCGAGGGCGCCGGCTACCGCCTCGTGGAGTCGCTCCGGCTCGAAGGCCATACGCTCATGAAAATGAACCGCCAGCGTGAAGCCATGCAGTATTTCACCCGCGCCCTGAAATATCTCACGCGTCTCGAGCCCGAGTTCACCCTCGGCCAGCTCTCGCTTTCGGTCGACCTGAGTCAGGCGCTGCTGGCCCAGAAATCTACCCGCGAAAAGGGCATCCATCTGCTCAACACCATGCTCTATAAAGCCTCGAAGCTCAACGCCGACGACGAGCATCGCCGCATCGTCGACATTCTCGTGCAGGCCCGCAATCCCGACCTCGACATATTCGGCTTCTGGCACAAACTCTTCCCCCGCTCATAACCATCTCTCAACGCATTACAAGCACCATGTCAAAAAACGCTCCCGAATCATCTCTCCCCGTCATCGACAATGCCCGCGTAGGCATCGTAACCGCCCAGTGGAACGGCCGCATCACCTCGGCCCTGCGCGACAGCGCCGTTGAAACCCTCCGTGCCGCCGGCCTGGCCGACAGCGATATCGACACATTCGACGTGCCCGGCGCCATCGAGCTGACCTTCGGTGCGTCGGCCCTCATCGAAGCGTCGCTCTACGATGCCGTAATCGTGTTCGGTTGCGTAGTGCGCGGCGACACGCCCCACTTCGACTACGTTTGCCAGAGCGTGACGCAGGGCGTCACGGCCCTAAACGCCGATTGCGACACACCTGTGATATTCGGCGTTCTCACCGTCGAAAACGATCAGCAGGCAATCGACCGCATCAAAGGCGGCGCCGTAGGCGACAAAGGCGCCGAAGCCGCTCAGGCCGCCCTCCATATGATTGCCTTCAAACGCAGCGTTCAGGAACTCTGACCGACTGCCCCCGCGTCCCAGCCTCTCCCTCCCCGCTATGGAACGACTGATGCAATACGTGTGGCAGCACCGCCTCGGACTGCGTCCCGGAATGACCACCGTCGACGGGCGCCCGTTGACAGTGCTCGACCCCGGCACGCTCAACACCAACTCCGGTCCCGACTTCTTCAACGCCAAAGTGCGCATAGGCGACCACACATGGGTGGGCGACGTCGAGATACACGTGCGCGCCAGCGACTGGCATCGCCACGGCCATACCTCCGACCCGGCCTACGATTCTGTAGTGCTCCATGTCGTCGACTGCGACGACACCATGATACGCCGCACCAACGGTGAAATCATCCCGCAGATTGCCATGCGCTGCGAGCCGGAGTTCCACCGTCGGTTCACCGACCTTACGGGCCGTGCCGAATCAGAGCTACCCTGCTCGGCCCGCATCCCCGACATGCCGCAGCCTCATCTGCGCTCTTGGATAGACGCCCTGGCGTTTGAGCGCGTACAGGCAAAAGCCGACCGCATCCGCGCCATCCTCGACCGAAGCGCCGGCGACTGGGAGACGGCCTGCTACATCACCGTGGCCCGCAGTCTCGGCTTCGGAGCCAACGGCGACCCGTTCGAGCGCCTCGCCACAAGTCTGCCACTGCGGTTCATCGGCAAACACAGCGATTCGCTGACGGCCATCGAAGCCCTTCTATTCGGGCAGAGCGGTCTGCTCGACGAAGCTCCGGCCGGAGCCGACGACTATCCCGCGCGCCTCAAAACCGACTACGCTTTTTTCGCCGCCAAATTCGGGCTTCGACCTCCGCAACCCATGCTGTGGAAAAAGCGTATGCGTCCGGCCGGATTTCCCCACCGCCGCATAGCCCTTCTTGCCGCGTTGCTCCACGGCGGATTCCGCATGATGAGCCGGATGATTGAAATCACCGATCTCGACACCGCCATGCAGCTATTCTCACCTAAAATCACCGGCTACTGG
>CAYUYQ010000130.1:0-2065 GCA_964449335.1 uncultured Bacteroides sp.
G
The DNA here is from genome assembly GCA_964449335.1 of uncultured Bacteroides sp. Classification (GTDB taxonomy): domain Bacteria; phylum Bacteroidota; class Bacteroidia; order Bacteroidales; family Muribaculaceae; genus Paramuribaculum. The sequence goes on from CAYUYQ010000130.1 coordinate 2, forward strand.
TCTGGATTGAAGAGGCTACGTCGGAGAGGTTGGACCAGTTGCTCATATAGACGCCACCCCATTCCATATCGTTGACGGGGATACCGTTGATAAGCATAGCAACGTTTTCGCTCTGGAAGCCGCGCATGCGGGTCTTCGCGTCGCCCCAGCCGCCGCCTTCGTTGCGGGTGTAGACGCCGGGAGTGGTCTTAAGCACTTCGAGGAGTTCCTGATTGCCGAGTTTGAATTCGAGTTCCTGTGCCGAGATTGTCGACATTGCCACAGGTGTCTCGCGAGTCTTGCCGACCGACTGAGTCACGACCACGTCGGAGAGCATAAGAGCTTCGGTCTGCATTGTGATTGTGCCGACGTCTTCGCGCACGGCTACTTCTACGGGCTTATAGCCTACATAGGTTATCTGGAGAGTGGTGGCGCCGGCGGGGACGCTGAGCTTGAACACTCCGTCGATGTTGGTGGCGGCCGACGCGTTGGTGCCGAGGGCCTTTACTGTGGCGCCGATAAGCGGTTCGTTCTGCTCATCGACAACCACGCCGGTGCAGTTGATGTTGGGCGCTGCGAAAGCTGCCGAGCAAATCAACCAGATGGCGGTTGTTAAGAGAATGAGTCTCTTCATAATTGAATTGCAGGTTATTAATGATATGATGGTTAAAAATATATTCTCTTACCGAGTGGAATTTCGGTTCAGGATTATCGCAGATGAATGCTCACGCATTGAACGGCGCAAAATTAGTGAATATTTTTTAACACTATTGCTCTTAAGTGTTAAATTATTGTTGCAATCCGGGTTAAATTTGTGAATGAGTCGCGGGGCGGTCAGTCGAGGCGCAGCTTCATGAGCGGAGTTGCGTCGAAGCGCGGAAGGGCCATGAGTTGCACCGCACACCCGCGGGCCTCGGGCGAGCCCGAAGCATCGCCCACGCCGTCGGCCCCGGCTTCGAGCAGAGCGGCGCGCACAGCTCCGAGGGCAATGTCAGGCAGATTGTTGTCGTGACTCAGATGACACAGAAAGATGTTGCGCAGCGGCCCTCCGGTGAGCGAGGCGACGAAGCGGGCCGTTACGGCGTTGTCGAGGTGGCCCGTGTCGGCGGCAATACGCGATTTGAGATACATCGGGTAGGAGCCGGTGCGGAGCATTTCGGCGTCGTAGTTGCTCTCAATCATTATGTGGTGGGCCTGGCGCATATAGTGCTCGACACGGTCAGTGATACAGCCCAGATCGGTGGCCACGGCAAAGCGGTGGTCGCCGCAGGCAATGAAAAAGCCGGAGTTGTCGCTGCCGTCGTGGCTGACGTCGAACGGTGTGATTTCGAAGTTGCCGATACGGAACGAAAATTCCTTGTAGACGGGCTTGTAGTAGTCTTTAAGTCGACGCGAGATGCTGTGGCGGCGCAGAAGGCCCTGAAGTATGCGGGGAGTGCAGTAGACGCCGATGTGCTGATGCTTGCGCACGAGCGAGTAGACGTAGCGCACATGGTCGCTGTGGTCGTGGGTCAGGCAGATTCCTTTGATGTCGTTCATCGACAGTCCGTTGGCTTTGAGTGCGTCTTTAACTACGTCGGGTTCGACACCTGCGTCGATGAGCACTCCGCCCGTATCGTCGCCGATATAGGCGCAGTTGCCGCTGCTTCCGCTCCCGAAACTCATGAATGAAAGGGTGCTGGCCGGCTGGAGCGACGATGTGTCCATTTCAAGGGCCGAACGGGAGGCGGTGCCGCTTCCGCGGTGCGAGCGGCTGACCTCGACTACGAAATCGCGTATCGACGGATGGGGTTCTTCATGCTGTGGAGCACGGAACTTCTCGATGAGCGCGGGCTCGTCGAAAAGACTCGGCTGATTGATATTCGGACGGAATTTTATCTTTTTTGACATCGGATGTTGCTGCGGGTTGTTGGGCAGGTGTGCTTTTGATGGCTTTCAGACTAAGAGTAGGGTTCAGGAGAATAGAAGGAAGATGGCCGGCCGGCGGTCGTAGTCATATTTGGCCGTAGCCCAGCGGCGAAGCGGACGCGTGATGATGCTTTCGGCGGGGCCTGTCAGGTCGCAGGCTACGCAAAGGAGCATCTC
>CAYUYQ010000130.1:2075-6139 GCA_964449335.1 uncultured Bacteroides sp.
CAGGAGGGAGTTTCCGGGCGAGCTCGGCTATCAGACGGTTGTTGCGGTAGGGTGTCTCGATGAATATCTGGGTCTGACGCCGGCGGGCTATGTCGCGCTGCATGTCGCGCAAGGCCTGCGCGCGTTTCTCGGCTTCGAACGGCAGATAGCCCAGAAAGGCGAATGATTGTCCGTTGAACCCTGAGCCCATCAGGGCAAGGAGTATGCTCGACGGACCGACCAGAGGAACCACCCGCAGTCCGCGGCGCTGGGCCTCGGCCACAGCAAGCGCTCCGGGGTCGGCCACGGCCGGACAACCGGCTTCCGACATCACGGCTATCGACTCTCCGCGTTCGAGCGGATCAAGCATAGCCGGCACGGCTTCGGCCGGAGTGTGCTCGCTGAGCTCGGTGAATGTCAGTGAGTCGATATCTATGTCGCGGTCTACGGTTTTGAGAAACCGACGGGCGGTGCGGACGTTCTCGACAATGAAGTGACGCACCGAGCGTGCCACCTCGAGGTTGATGGCAGGCATGACGTCGGCAAGCGGCGCCTGACTGATGTTGACAGGCAGCAGATATAGGGCGGGGGTGGTGCGTGGGTCTGACATTGCGCGGGATTAGCGATTTCTAAATGCAAATTTACTCAAAATTTGGCGAAATAACTAATGCGAGCCGCTACTGCGGAATTGTTGTAGACAGAACGGCTTGCTTAATAGGTTTGTGGCTAATGAAATGCAAGCTCCGCGACCCGTGCCGCCGTGTCGGGCGGCAGAGGGTCGCGGAGCCGGGTTATTGAAGCCAGTGCGGCCTGCCTCACTCAAGGTCGCGGGACACGCCCACGAGACGGAGATTGCAGCCGCGCACAAAATCGAGAATGGTCGTGCGCTCTTCGCCGGGGTTTACGTCGGCTTCGATGCGTTTGAGCGCGTTGAACACCGATGTGCCCGACTGATAGATGTGGCGGTAGGCTTTGGCTATCTCGTCGACAGTATCCTCGCCGATGCCACCTTTGCGCATCACGACGGCGTTGACTCCGAAGTAGGTTGCGGGGTTGTGGGCCATAATCACGTATGGAGGAACGTTGCCGCTGATTCGGCAGCCGCCCTTGATGAGCACCCACGGACCGACTTTGCTGTTTTCGTGAAGTATCACGCCGGAAGAGAGAATCGAACACTTACCCACTTCGGCCTCGCCGGCAATCTTGACGCCGTTGCCGAGCACGCAGCGTCCGGTGATGCGGGAGTCGTGGCCTATATGGGTGTCGGCCATGATGAAGCAGTCATTGCCTACGCGTGTGCCACCCTCGGTGTTGATGCCTCGGTTTATAATCACGTTTTCGCGTATCACGTTGTTGTCGCCGATATAGCAGTATGTCTTCTGGCCTTTCCAGCGGAAATCCTGGGGGTCGGCGCCTATCACGGAGTTCTGATAGATACGGTTGTTTTTGCCGATGCGGGTGCCTGACATGATGCTGACATAGGGCATGAGTGTGCAGCCGTCGCCGATTTCAACGTCGGCGTCGACGTAGACGAATGGATGGATTGTGACATTCTGGCCGATTTTGGCAGAAGGGTCAACGTAGGCTAATGGGCTTATCATGGTTTTTGATTAAAAGTGTTGTCGGTAATGATTCTTTTATGAATGGCAGATTATCGTCCGCCGCCGAGCGACTGATAGAGGTTGATCAGGGCGCGGGCCTGGTTGTTGCGGGCGGTAATCTCTGAAATCTGGGCGTTGAGCAGGCCGGTCTGGGCCGTCAGCACGTCGAGATAGGTGGTGGAGCTGCTGCCGACCTGGAGAAGTTCCTGAGTGTATTCGACGGCTTTCGACAGATCACCAACCTGGACGTTGACCAGTTCCTGCTTCTCAAGGCTCTTCTGGTAGAGGGTCATGGCGTTGGACACCTCGGCGCTGGCGTTCATCAGCGTGTACTCGAAGTTGTTGAGAGCCTGTTTCTGCTGAGCTTTAGCCGCTTCGAGGCGGGCAATGTTGGCTCCGCGCGAGAAGAGGGGCGCCGTGAGCTGTCCGGCCAGGTTGAGGAAGAACTTTCCGGGATTCACGATCATCGAGCCGAGCGAGTTGGTGAAACCTCCGTTGGCCGTGATGTTGAGTCCGGGATAGAATGCCGAGCGGGCACCGGCCGTGTTGTAGTAGGCGGCGGCCAGAGCGTGCTCCGAGGCGCGCACGTCGGGACGTGCGGCGAGCTCTCGCATGGGGATGGCGTCACGCTGAATCTGAGGCATCGGGAGCATCGACAGCGGCGCTATTGACCATGTCTGCGGCATAACGTCGAGAAGAAGCGACAGCGTGTTGTTGAGCTCCTCAAGCGACACTTCGAGGTCGGTAATAGAGGCGAGTATGCCATAGTACTGGGCTTCGCTCTGGACTACGGCCACTTCGTTGGAGCGTCCGGCTGTCTTGAGGTCGCGCATTGTCTGCACGCTTTCTTTCCATGTGGCAGCGGTGGTGCGGCTCAGCTCGAGTTGCTGCTCGATGGTGGCAATACCATAGTAGGTGTTGGCCACGGCACCGATTATCTGGGAGCGCACGGCCTGAGCGTAGGCTTCGCTCTGGAGCAGATTTTCCTTTGCGGCGCGCTTCGAGTTAAGAAGCTTGCCGAAAAGGTCGACCTCCCAGCTCACCGAGAGGGGTATCTGGTAGGTGCGTGACCAGCCTCCGCCCTCAAAGTGCGACACCGCACCGTTGGGCGCGAGCGCAACCGAAGGGAAGAAACTGAGTTTGGCGCCTTTGAGCTGAGCGTGGGCTATATCGACGTTGAGTTTGGCGTTCTGAAGATTGGTGTTGTTGGCCAGAGCCTGATTGATGAGGTCGGCGAGCACCGGGTCAGTGAACACCTGCTGCCACGACAGATTGCCGAACGCCGCGGGGTCGGGCTCGTCGGCAAGGGCGCGGGTGTATTCGGCCGTCAGGTCACTCTGCTTCGACATGTTGAACTTACCGTACATGTTGCAGCTCTCGAGGCCGATTGCGGCTCCGGCGGCGATGGCCGATATGATTATGTAGTTCTGAAATTTCATTGCGTTGAAAAATGATTGATGAATCTTAGGCTTTGCCTGCGGTAGGAGCATACTGTTCGATTTCGCTCTCGATGCCCTGATTGTCGGTGTCTTCCCACTTGAGCGGGCTGATTTTCTCCTGTATCTTCTGGAAGATTACGAAGAGGGCCGGAACGATGAGCACCTGGAGAATCATGCCGATGAGCATACCGCCGATGGAGCCGGTGCCGAGGGCACGGTTGCCGTTGGCGCCTGCACCGGTGGCAAACATCATCGGGAGCAGACCGATAATCATGGCGAGCGAGGTCATGAGAATCGGGCGCAGACGGGCCGAGGCGCCGTCGATGGCGGCTTTGACAATCGACATGCCCATGCGGCGGCGTTCGACGGCGAACTCAACGATAAGGATGGCGTTCTTGGCCAGAAGACCGATAAGCATGATGAGGGCAATCTGCAGATAGATGTTGTTGGTGATTCCGAATATCTGGGCGAAGATGAATGTGCCCATCAGACCGAACGGTATCGAGAAGATGACCGAGAAGGGGAGGATGTAGCTTTCATACTGAGCCGAGAGCAGGAGGTAGACGAAGAGCAGACAGAGACCGAAGATGATGGCCGTGGTGGAGCCAGCGCCGGTGTTTGCCTCCTCGCGGGTCATACCCGAGTATTCGTAGCCGTAGCCCGGAGGAAGGGTTTCGGATGCCACACGCTCCACGGCTGCGAGACAGTCGCCCGACGAGTAGCCGGGGGCGGGCTGTCCGGTCACGGAGATGGACTGGAACATGTTAAAACGGTTGAGAAGGTCGGGGCCGTAGACTTTCGTGAGGGTCACGAAGTTGGAGAGCGAGGCCATCTCGTTGCCGTTGCGGATTTTGATTGAAGCCAGTGTCTCGGGGCTTACGCGCGCCTCGGGATTGGCCTGCATCATTACGCGGTAGATTTTACCGAAGCGGTTGAAGTTCGACACATACATACCGCCGTAGTAGCCCTGCAGCGTAGTCAGAATGTCTTTGGGCGACAGTCCGGCCTGCTTGGCCTTGGCTGCGTCGATGTCAATCATATACTG
>CAYUYQ010000131.1:0-6077 GCA_964449335.1 uncultured Bacteroides sp.
TACAATGAAGCGGGCTGATAAGATTTGTCTGCACTCACTATAGTGTAAACTTCACCAACGGTTCAGTACACGAAGGCACCATCGTTGAGATGGTAGAAAAGGGTGCCGTAATCGCTCTCCCCTACGGTGTTGAAGGTTTCGCAACTCCCAAGCACCTCGTGAAAGAAGACGGTACGACCGCTAAAGTTGACGAAAAACTCAACTTTAAGGTTATCGAATTCAACAAGGACAGCAAACGCATCATCCTCTCGCACAGCCGCATCTTCGAAGATGAAGCTAAGGCCGAGCGCAACGAAGCCCGCAAGGCTAAACGCGCCGCCAAGCGTCAGGAAGAGACTCCCGTGCTCAACCAGCCCGTTGAGAAAGCCACTCTCGGCGACCTCGAGGCTCTGGCTGAACTGAAAGAGAAACTCTCAGCTAAGAAATAATCAAATTCTCCAATATGTATCCCTGGCGTGGCGACCTTCGTGAGAAGGCCGCCACGTAATTTTATAACTAATCATTAAAACGATTCTTCAGATATTTTCCCTATATTTGCCGTTAGAATCTAACAAACAAATCATAACCTTATGTCAATGCCACTTATTCGTCTGGCGGCTGCTGCAATCATAGCAATAGCCCCGCTCTCGGCCCTATCGGCCCAGGAAAAAGCCCCCGACCCCAACCCCGCGCAGATAAGCTACAGCGACAACCACACGCTGCGCTCTCTCGTGTTCAAGCAGGGTGATTTCGGCTCAAAATTTTACCGCATACCGGGCATCGCTACCCTACCCGACGGCTCAATTGTGGCCGTAGCCGACAAACGCATTGAAAACAACAACGACCTCCCCGGCAAAATCGACGTCGTTGCCCGTCGCTCAACCGACGGCGGACGCACATGGGGCCCGTATATCACCGTTGCCGAGCACAACGAAGATGGCGGCTATGGCGACCCCGCCCTCATCTACGACCGCAAAACCGGCGATCTAATCGTCATCTCAACTCACGGCAACGGTCTGTGGCAGAAAGAGCCCGGCCAGATTAGCCTCTCGCGTAGCCGTGACGGCGGACTGACCTGGGAGAAGCCCGTCAACCTCAACCCATTCCTCACCGACATAGGCGCAAACAGCATGTTTGCCTCGTCGGGTGCCGGACTTCAGCTCAAGGACGGCCGTCTGATGTTCGTGCTCGTCACCCGCAAGGAAGGCATCGGCGGATTCCCTTGCTATGCCGTTTACAGCGACGACGGCGGACGCACATGGCGCCACTCCCGCCTGCCCGCCACGCTCGATGGCGACGAATCAAAGGTTGTCCAGCTCACCGACGGCTCCCTCATCATGAGCATCCGCAACCGCTATAAGGGCTCGCGCATCTTCTCACGCTCGACCGACCGCGGCGCAACGTGGTCGGAACCTTACGGCGTGGCCGACCTGCGCGACCCGGCATGCAACGGCGACATTCTTCACTATACCCTCGGCGGCCGCGACGTCCTGCTCCAGTCGCTCCCCGACTCGCCGGACCAGCGCCAGAACATAGCCATCTATGCCTCGAAAGACAATGGCAAGACATGGCCTCGCAAATACCGCGTGGTCAACGCTCCGGCAGCCTACTCGGCCATGACCATCCTGCCCAACGGCAATATAGGTATCCTCACAGAAGAAGCGGCCCACAATGCCGACCAATATCACTCGCAGGGCTACCGCATATGGTTCACCGAAGTGCCCATCGCCGACATACTCGGTGAATAAACATCAATAAGCTAAAAAATAGCAGCACCGTCGGGAACGCGGTGCTGCTATTTTTTAGCTTTATTTAGTCAAATTGGGCCAATTAGCCCAAATACTCAATGGGGACTATCCGGGGCTTTACTCTTCTGCGCGGGTTGGCTCGAGCGACTTCTTTATCGAGTCAAAGATATCATCGATAGTGCCCTCGCCCTTTATACCGTGATACTTGCCTTCGTTCTTATAGAATTCCTTCAGTGGTGAGGTCTGTTCGTGATATACTTTCAGGCGGTTGCTGATTGTCTCGGGATTGTCGTCGCTTCGGCCGCTATCCTTACCGCGCTTCACAAGGCGGTCAAAAAGCTCAGGCTCGCTTACTTCCAGGCCCACCACGGCATGCACTTTCGAACCGCGGCGCTCAAGCATCTTGTTGAGGGCCTTTGCCTGCTCGATGGTGCGGGGAAAGCCGTCGAAGATTACTCCTTTAGACGTTTCTTCGTTAGTGTCGAGCGTGTGGTCGAGAATGTCAATCATCAGCTCATCGGGAATCAGCTGCCCCTTGGTGATATAGCTGTTGGCAACGCGACCCAGCTCGGTGTCGCGGCGTATATGGTCGCGCAGAAGGTCGCCGGTTGAGATGTGATAAAGACCGTATTCGTCAATCATGCGCGCGCTCTGGGTGCCTTTACCGCTGCCCGGCGCTCCGAAAACTACTAAGTTGTACATGGTAAAAAGTTGGGGAAGTAAGTGAATAAATTCAGGGCTCTTCAACCACCCAGATGTCGGGCAAATTGCGGGCAAGACCGTCGAGGTCGAGACCGAAGCCGATGATAAATTTCGTGGGAATCTCAAATCCCACATAGTCGGGACGCACACCAATCTGGTCGCTTTCGGGCTTATAGAGGAGCGACGCAACCTTAACATCGGCCGCCTTACGGCTCTTGAGGTCGTCGATAAGCCGGGCAATCGTACGGCCGGTGTCGACTATATCTTCCACCACGATTACCGTGCGGCCCTCAATGTCCTCGTCCAGACCGAAAATCTCCTTGACCTTGCCGGTCGAACCGGTGCCTTCGTAGCTTTTCAGCCGTATGAAAGCAATCTCGGAATTGGGGATATTGACGGCGCGGAAAAGGTCGCTGGCAAACGGGAATGCACCGTTGAGCACGCAGATAAACAGCGGATTGTCGACCTTGCAGTCCTCCTCTATCTGTCGAGCGAGCTGGGCTATCCGCTCTTCTATTTTTTCTTTTTCGATATAGGGAACGAAATTGAGCCCCTTGTAAGTAACTCGTCGCATTTGCAAAATTCTTATTTTTATTGTCGCAAATTTAATAAAAATCTCAAAGCGTGAGAAAAGATTTAGTAATTTTGTAGACGCATGGGAAGTAGTACCATCACCCATACAGTAACCGCAAGCAACAATCCTGCCAAATGAAGCTTTTCACCACCGAAGACATAACCGCGATAGAGCGCGTCACCATAGAAAAAGAAGGCGTTTCGGCCCATACGCTCGTAGAGCGCGCAGGCCAGGAAGCCGCCCGGGCCATAGCCCGCCGCTGGGGTCCGTCGCAACGCATCATAGTGTTTGCCGGCCCGGGCAACAACGGCGCCGACGCCCTGGCCACAGCCGTTTATCTGGTAAACATCGGCTTTCGCCCTACGGTGTTCCTGCTCAATATCGGCGGCAACCGCATCAGCGAGGAGTGCCGCCGCTGGCGCGACGAATTCCGCACGCGCTTCGGCAGCGATGCGCTAATCGAGGTGGTAGGGCAGCACTTCTCGGCTCCGGAGATTCTGCCGACCGATGTAGTTGTCGACGGTCTGTTCGGCACCGGGCTGCGCGAGCCTCTCGTGGGAGGCTTCATGGCTCTGGCCCGCTACATCAACGAGTCGGGGGCGAAAGTAGTGTCAATCGACGTGCCGAGCGGCATGTTCGGCGACTGGAACCGCCAGCTCATCACCCGCAACGTTATCCACGCCGACCTCACACTCACCCTGCAGTTTCCCAAACTTTCGTTCTTCTTTGCCGAAAACGCCGAAATGGTGGGCCAGTGGGAGGTGCTCGACATCGGTCTGAGCCGCGAGGCTATCGACAAATGCCCTACAAACTTCTTCTATATCGAGGAGGGAGAGGTGCGCCAGTACCTCCATTCCCGCCCGCGATTCTGCTCCAAAGCCGATTTCGGCTCGGCATGCCTCGTGGCCGGACGCTACGGAATGGTAGGAGCTTCGGTGCTCTCGGCCCGCGGAGCGCTTAACGCCGGGGTGGGAAAACTTACGGTCCATGGGCCGCAGTGCTCATTCGAGATTCTGCAATCGACGGTGCCGGAATCGATGTTCCACGCCGACGCCAACAAAATCCACGTCTCGCAGATTGTCCTCGACCATCCCTTCAACGCCCTGGGCATCGGTCCGGGTCTGGGCACCGACGACGCCACGGTCGACGCTCTCGACGCGTTTCTGCGCTCGCGCCCCACGATGCCGCTGGTCATCGACGCCGACGGCCTCAACTGCATGATTAAGCGACCGACCATGCTCGAACACCTTCCGAAATTCGTCACCGTCATAACTCCCCACACCGGCGAATTCGACCGTCTGTTCGGCGACACCGGCTCCGACGAGAGCCGGCTCATCAAAGCCATCGACGCCGCACGCCGATTCCAGATACTGATTGTGCTCAAAGGAGCCTACACCGCTCTGGTGCGTCCCGAGGGCGTTGTCTGCTTCAACTCTACCGGCACGCCCGCCCTCGCCACCCCCGGTTCGGGCGACGTGCTCACCGGCATACTGACCTCTTTCATCGCTCAGGGCCACAAGCCTGAGGTCGCCTCGATTCTGGCCTCGTATATCCACGGACTGGCCGGACGCATTGCTGCAAAGAAGCACGGCGTAGCCGGCACATCGGCAACCGACGTGGCAGCCGCCGTAGGCCCGGCAATCGACTCAATCGTCAATCCCCACTCCGAATTCAAAGATAAAATCTGAAACTATCCTCTTCTCACCCAAAACAATCACCCATCTCTCAATTCACTCATGAAACGACTGATTATATCCGCTCTCGTGGCAGCAGCCGCTCTCGGAGCAACAGCTCAGAACGTGCAGAAACTCACCGCCAACAAGACCAACGAATATGGTCTGATCTACACCCTGCCACTGACCTCAATCGACCTCACCGTCGAGGCCGAAAAGACCGTGAAGCAGCCCGGCGAGTTTTTCCGCTACGCCAAGAAATATCTCGGCATCGATCCGATAAAAGAAGCTTCGACCGACTACACCGTAAAATCGGCCGTCATAACGACTCACGGCGTAGCCGACCAGGAGGAGCGCTATCTGGTGCAGTTCAAGAGCGGTTCGACACCGTTTCTGGTAATCGACGAAAACAATTTTCCCGTGGCGCTCAACACCGAGAGCCGTCCCGTCGAGACGCCCGAGCTACCCGAAGCGCGCGAGCCAGAGCCAACGGTGCTCGAGACTCCCGCCGCACGTCAGGCTATGACCGAAGATATGCTCAAGAGTCCCTCGTCGGCCAAACGCGCCGAACTCGCAGCCGCCCGCATCTTCGAAATCCGTCAGACACGCTCTGACATCATTTCGGGCAATGCAGACCAGATGCCCGGCGACGGTCAGGCCATGCAGCTCGCCCTCGACAATCTCGCAGCTCAGGAAGCAGCCTTGACTGCAATGTTTGCAGGCACGGTCCAGACCTCCACCGAGGTGCGCACATACAACATCACTCCCCCCGATGCGAGCAAGAAGCTTGTGGCAGCACGTCTGTCGGCCACCGAAGGACTTGTCGACGCCGACAACCTGACCGGTGACCCGATATATCTCGACATCAACATAACCAACCGCGGTGAACTCCCGGTCAACGAAAAAGGCGAAGTCAAGAAATTTCCTAAAGGCGGCCTTGCCTACCGCGTGCCCGGCGCCGCTACGGCCACAGCCGAATTCGACGGCCGCCGTCTTGCCTCGGCCGACATCGAGGTTGCGCAGTACGGCGTGGTGTTCGGTCTCGAACCGGGCATGTTCAGCGACAAGAAAGCGCCCGCCTACGCCGTGTTCAATCCCGCTTCGGGAGCCCTCATCGAGCTTGGCACCAATGAATAACGACTAACCAACGAAACGAAACAGAAAGTCACTATACCACAATGGAAAAGAACTTCAAGCGAACACTCGTCACCACCGCCCTGCCCTATGCCAACGGCCCGGTACACATAGGCCATCTGGCCGGAGTCTACGTACCCGCCGACATCTACACCCGCTATATGCGCCTGCGCGGCGAAGATATAGTGATGATTGGAGGCAGCGATGAACACGGTGTGCCCATCACCATCAAGGCCCGCGAGGAGGGAGTCACCCCTCAGGACATCG
>CAYUYQ010000132.1:0-6047 GCA_964449335.1 uncultured Bacteroides sp.
AGGACCGCACCCCCTCGTCCATCAATCCCGTCGACCTCCGCGAAAAGTATTTCCAACCGTTCAAAATGGCCATTCGCGCCGGAGCCCTCTCACTCATGGTCAACTCCGGCGTCAATAACGGCATGCCCTTTCATGCCAATCATGAGATGCTCACCGTCTGGCTTAAAGAAGGGCTCGACTGGGACGGTATGATTGTCACCGACTGGGCCGACATCCACAACCTTTGGCGCCGCGACCGCGTGGCTGCCGACTATAAGGAGGCCATCATGCTTGCCATCAACGCCGGCATCGATATGTCTATGACACCCTACGATGTCGATTTCTGCCGCCTGCTCAAAGAGCTTGTCGAAGAAGGCAAAGTCCCGATGTCGCGAGTTGACGACGCCGTGTCGCGCATCATCCGCTTCAAACTGCGTCTCGGCCTGTTCGACACGCCCGTCACCAATCCCGCCGATTATCCCCTCTTTGCCTCTGCCGACCATGCCGGCAAAGCTCTCGAACTTGCCGTCCAGAGCGAAATCCTCCTGAAAAACGAAGGCATCCTTCCCATCGACGCCGGCAAACGCATACTCGTCACCGGCCCCAACGCCAACTCCATGCGCGCGCTCAACGGCGGCTGGTCCTACACCTGGCAGGGCACCGATGAGTCCACCTATCACGAAGCCTACAACACCATCTACGAAGCCCTGCGCAACCGCTATGGCGCAGCCTCCGTCGTTCTCGAACAGGGCATGGACTACGTTCCCGACTATGGCCGTTGGGCCGATGAAACCAATCTGCGCATCGACCGCGCTGTAGCCGCGGCCCGTGGTGTCGACGTCATTGTGGCCTGCATCGGTGAGAACTCCTATTGCGAGACTCCCGGCAACACCAACGACCTCCACCTTTCAGCCAACCAGACAGCGCTCGTCAAAGCCCTTGCCGCGACGGGCAAGCCCATCGTCCTCGTGCTCAACGAAGGCCGTCCGCGCATCATCCGCGAAATAGAGCCTCTGGCATCAGCCGTTATCGACGTGATGCTGCCCGGCAACTATGGTGGCGACGCCCTCGCGGCCCTCATCGCCGGCGATTGCAATTTCAGCGCCCGACTTCCCTTCACCTATCCCAAGTGGATTAACTCTCTGGCCACTTACGACCACAAACCATGCGAGAGCGTCGAGACCATGAGCGGAGCCTACAACTATGCCGCCGACATCGACGTGCAGTGGCCGTTCGGCTACGGCTTGAGCTACACCACCTTCTCCTACTCCGGCCTCACCGTCGATAAACCAGAATTCTCGCCCTCCGATTCCATAACAGTATCCGCTACCGTAACCAACATAGGCTCTGTCGAAGGCATGGAATCCATAATCTTCTATAGCCGCGACCTTGTGGCCTCCATAACGCCCGACGTGCTTCGCGTGCGGGGCTTCGACAAAGTCAGCCTCCATCCCGGCGAAAGCACCGAAGTACGTTTCACGATTCCGGCCTCCGACCTCGCCTTCGTGGGCTACGACGGCCGCTGGACAATCGAGGCAGGCGACTTCGAATTCATCATCGGAGGTCAGAAAACATCCGCCCGATGCACCGAGACTAAAATCTGGAATACTCCCAATATCTAACCTTCTCTACCATGCCAACCATCCATCGAATTCTGACCATTGCAGCAGCCGTATTATGCTCCTCTGCCTCCATATTTGCTCAGACACCTGTTTACCTCGACGACAGTCAGCCGATTGAAGCGCGCGTGCAGGATGCTCTCTCCCGCATGACCACCGCCGAAAAAATAGCCATAATCCACGCTCAGAGCAAATTCAGTTCTCCGGGCGTCCAGCGCCTCGGCATTCCGGGCGTATGGTGCACCGACGGCCCCCATGGCATACGGCCCGACGTGCTCTGGGACGAATGGGACCAAGCCGGCGCCACAAACGACTCCTGCGTAGCCTTCCCGGCCCTGACCTGCCTTGCCGCCACATGGAATCCCGCCATGTCGGCCCTCTACGGGCAGTCTATCGGCGAAGAAGCTCGCTACCGCAATAAGACCGTCCTTCTCGGCCCGGGCGTCAACATCAACCGCACCCCTCTCAATGGCCGCAACTTTGAGTATATGGGCGAGGATCCCTTTCTGACCTCGCGCATGGTCGTGCCCTATATCGAGGGCGTGCAGCGCAACGGTGTGGCTGCCTGCGTCAAGCATTATGCGCTAAACAATCAGGAAGTCGACCGATCGACAATTAATGTGCTTGTCGACGACCGTGCACTCCACGAAATATATCTCCCGGCCTTCAAGGCTGCCATAGTCGAGGGCGGAGCGTGGGCCATCATGCCCGGATACAATAAATATGCCGGCGACCATGCGTGCGAGAATTCGATGCTGTTGCTCGACATTCTCAAAGGCGACTGGAAATTCGACGGTGTGGCCATAAGCGACTGGGGAGCTGTCCACAACACTGAAAAAGTGGCTCAGAACGGCCTCGACATGGAGTTTGGCTCCTGGACCAACGGACTCAACTGGGGCGCGAGCAATGCCTACGATAACTATTATCTTGCCAAACCTTACGAACATCTTGTCGTTGAAGGCAAATTACCCGTCGACGCTCTCAACGACAAGGCCGCGCGTGTGCTCCGCCTGATTATGCGCACGGAGATGAACCGCAACCGTCCCTACGGCTCGCTCAACAGCGACGAGCACTACGCCGCCGCCCGACGCATTGGCGACGAGGGAATCGTCCTGCTCAAAAACGACCGCAACCTGCTCCCGATAGCTCCCGGCGTGCGCAAGATTCTTGTCGTGGGCGAGAACGCCATAAAGATGATGACCGTAGGAGGTGGCTCATCATCGCTTAAAGTCCAGCGTGAGACTCTGCCGCTTGCTGGTATCGGGGCGGCAGCATCGGCGCGAGGCATTGACGTGGCCTATCAGCGTGGCTACGTCGGCGATGTCACCGGCGAATACAACGGCGTCACCACCGGACAAAATCTTGAAGAAACGCGCAGCAGCGAACGCCTGATAGCCGATGCCGTAAGCGCAGCCCGCGAGGCCGATTTAGTCATTTTCATCGGAGGTCTCAACAAATCAGACCATCAGGACGCCGAGGGTACCGACCGTACGGCGTTCGGTCTGCCCTACAATCAGGATGCCGTGATTGAGGCCCTCGTCGGCGCCAATCCCAATACGGTGGTTGTCAACCTCACCGGCAATCCCTACGCCATGCCGTGGATTGATAGGGTTCCCGCTGTCGTTCAGGGCTGGTACATAGGCTCGGAGGCCGGCAATGCGATTGCCGACGTCCTTTTCGGCGACGTCAATCCCTCAGGTAAACTCCCTATGACCTTTGCCAAAGCCTTGACCGACTATGCGCCTCATGCCACCGCTGACTCAGCCATGTATCCCGGCATCAACGGCGATGTCATCTACAAGGAGGGCATCGATGTCGGTTACCGTCACACCGACCGTCTGAGATCCGACCGTATAAACTTCGCTTTCGGCCACGGCCTGAGCTATACTTCATTCAGCCTCGGCCGACCGAAGCTCGCAACCGCTGGGTCAACCGCTAACCCGCAGTTTAACGTGACGGTTCCCGTAACTAATACCGGTTCTCGCGCTGGCGCCGAAGTAGTTCAGGGCTATGTCAGCGCCTCAAAAAGCGGCGTGCACCGTCCGCTGAAAGAGCTAAAGGCTTTCAGTAAAGTGGCTGTTGAGCCCGGTCAGACCGCCGAAGCCGTGCTGACCTTCGACCGCTCGGCCTTTGCCTTCTACAGTCCCGAACTAAAAAAATGGGTTGTCGAGCCGGGCAGATACGAGATTCTGATAGGCAACTCGTCCGACAACATCACCTCAAAACTCCCCGTCACCATCCCCTCCGCCATCTCCTGGAGCGATTCAGAGTGATTACCGTGAACCGACTGAGCTTACTCTTCGCCACACTTATCCTTTGCGTCGGCGCTCTCCGTGCCGACGTGAAGCATATCAACGTATCCGACGGTCTTTCAAGCCGTCAGGTCTACGAAGTCGAGGAAGATGCCGACGGCTTTATATGGATTTACACCAATCATGGCATGGACCGTTTCGATGGTCACACCATGAAGCATTACCCACTGACCGACAGCGAGGAAGCCAATGACCACATACTTTCGGCCACCTCAATGCGCCGTTCGCACGAGGGCGAGGTGTGGGTTGCTCTAAAATCGGGCGTCATTTACCGCTACGACCGTCTGCTCGATACGTTTACAAAAGCCGTGGTTTTCGACCCGGCGGACCGCCTGCGGCTCTATAACTTCATATTCGATACCGACGGGGCCGTGCTCATCTGTACCGACAACGGCGTGTGGCGTAGTTCCGGCGGCAGCGCACCTCAACCTCTGGCTTTGCAGGGCGTTTTCACCGACGCTATCTGTCCCGACGGTTCGGGAGGCTTCTATGTCGGCTCCGACAAGGGTGTCTACCATCTCCGCGGCAATGAAGCCGAGCCCGTAAAAGGCACAGGGAATATCTATGTCAAATCACTTGAAATCGCGGGGGGAAAACTGTTTATCGGCTCATTCGACCGCGGGGTGTCGGTCTTCGATCCCGCGCGTCAATCGCTTACCCGGCTTCCGTTCGACATTCCGCCGCTTCCGGTCAATGCCATGCACCGCTGGAGCGGCGACAGCCTGCTGATTGGTGTCGACGGTGCCGGGGTGTTTCTCGTCAACGCCCGCAGCGGCAGACTGCTTCACCATTACCGCGACGATGTTCCCGGCAGTGAAGTCTTGTCGGGCAACACCATTACCGACGTGCTCGTAGACCGCAACGACGGTCTATGGATAAGCACCAGCCATAACGGTCTGAACTATCTGCCGCCCTACTCTCAGTCGGTCAAGCATATCCGCGCCCGTCCCGGTAAAGATCCTTCGCTGTCTTCCGATAATGTCAATGTAATCTATCAGGACTCCGACGGTGATTATTGGATTGGTACGGACAAAGGTGTGTGCTACTACAACCCCTCGACCGGTGCCTGGCGCGAATATCTGCAGAGCGAAGGCTACAATGCTACGGTGGTTCTCGCCATCAGCTCCGACCCGCAGGGACGCATCTGGGTAGGCACCTACGGCGACGGTGTCAGCATCATCGACAAGCGCACCGGCCATGTAGAGCGCTTCGCTCCCGTGGGCTGGACACCCGTCTCCTACGTTTTCGCCATTCATCCCGACCGCCGCGGGCACGTATGGATTGGAGGCATCGACGGACTTCTGACCCGTTTCAATCCGTCAACAGGCTCACTGAGCCAGTATGACGCCGACTGCCTCGCTGCCATGCTGACCGACACTGACGGTTCGCTGCTTATCGGCGGCAACAAGGGTGTAGGCCGCTACATAGAGTCAGCCGACAGCATCGAGTGGAAAATGCGATTCGACACCGTGGCGATTCGCAATCAGACTCCGGTGCGCAGCCTTTCACTGGGCCCCGACGGAGCGCTATGGATTTCCACTACCGGCGACGGCCTCATACGCTACGACCGCGCTACCGACACAGCCCACCGCTACACTACCGCCGACGGTTTTGACTCCAATACCATCTATGCCGCTATTCCCGACCGCTCGGGCTATATGTGGATTACCACCGAGACCGACCTCTACCGCCTCGACCCGACCACAGGGCGCCTGTCGCGTTTCACCCACTATCTCGGGCTCGAACGCGGTGCGTTCAATCCCGGTGCGGCAATCATGGCGGCCGACGGGAAAGTGATGCTCGGTGTGGCCGACGGCTGGGTGTTTTTCGACCCCGCCGAAGCGTCGGGCGACACTGCCGAAGGCTCTATTCTTCTGACCGATTTTCTTCTCCACGACCGTAGTGTTGCGGCCGGCATCCCGGGATCGCCGCTTGAGTGCAATATCAACCTCACCGACATCCTCCGTCTCTCAAGCAGTCAGAATTCCATCGAACTTGGGTTTACCGTCATCGACTATGCTTCGCCGCAACGCGCCACATTCGAGTATATGCTCGAAAACTACGACAAAGCCTTCACCTCGGCAGGCTACAACCACTCCGTGCGCTACAACGACCTTCCGCCCGGCCGCTATACCTT
>CAYUYQ010000133.1:0-6041 GCA_964449335.1 uncultured Bacteroides sp.
CACCGATCTCGACACCGCCATGCAGCTATTCTCACCTAAAATCACCGGCTACTGGACCTCGCACTACAACTTTGGCGCACCGGCCGCACGTGTGCCTGCATCGCTCAGCCGTCAGTCGGTCTGCTCGCTTGTCATCAATGCCATCGTACCACTGCAGTGGGCCTACGGAGTCGACCACAGCGACTTCCGTCTAACCGACCGTGCTATCGACCTCCTGCAGTCACTCCCGCCTGAAAGCAACTCCATAATCGACTTCTTCACCCGCAACGGCTTGCGCTCCCGCTCGGCATTCGACACCCAGGCCCTTCTGCAGCTCCGCTCCGCCTACTGCCTCCAGCGCAAATGCCTCTACTGCCGCATCGGCCACCGCGTCCTCTCCTCCCAAGCCCTCCGCCCCTGCTAATCCCAGAAGAAGGCTCAAAATCCGCAGTCCATGGAGGGTTAAGCACCAGCCTGATCCATAATTGCAATAGCATAAACTATACGAATAAACCTATCATATTTCACATTCACCTATAAATCAAAAAGATGCGCATCTCTTTATAAGAGATGCACATCTTCGGATGCAAAGGTAGAATAATTTTTAATAATTGTCTGTCTTTTAGGGAAATTTTTTTACTTCATTTGATTTATTCGAATCTGAATTTAAGAGTAAATCATTCTGTTTTTGGGGTTAAGCGTTAATAACCATAAACACAAAGCACTAATATACAGCATATTAACATCATCCAAATCTCTTATAAAGAGATTTGCATTTCACATGTAGAATTAGTGATTTTTTATTCAATAACCATGTAACCTTAACCATTAAAAAAACAGTTTATGAAAAAGAAACTCTTACTTGCCGCAGTGCTCTTGGGCGCCCTCTCGCTCGGTAGCTGCGTTGACAACAATGAGTCGGAATCTGTAACTGCCGTGCGCAACGCCAAAGCCGAACAGCTTAAAGCTCTTGCCAATCTTGCTAATTCGCAGGCCGAAGCCTCTACAATCACGGCTAACGCCGAAGCCGCTCTCAAGCAGGCTCAGGCCGCTTATTATGAGGCTCAGGCTGCCTATCAGCAGGCAATAACCGACAAGGCTAAAGCAGAAGCTCAGGAAGCTATGGCCCGCGCTCAGGCTGAAATCCAACGCATTGCCGCTCAGCTTGAACTCGACTTGCTCGACCTTAAGACCAGAACTCTTCAGGCTCAGGCCGCTTACGAAAAAGCTCTTCTCAATCAGTCGACTCAGAACATCGGCGAACTGACCAATCTCTATAACACCTATAAGAACTATGCCGATCAGCTTCTGAGTGCTCAGCAGAATCTTGCTGCCGCAAAAACACTTCTGATGAAATATCAGGCTCAGATTATCGACAACGCCGAAATGCGTCAGGAGCAGATTGCTCAACTCAACGATCAGATTGCCCAGCTTGAGTCTGATATCGAAGCAGCCAATGCAGCCATCGAGATGTATAAGAAATACAACACAAATACAGCCGAGGCTCAGGAAGCATACAAAGCAGCTCAAGCTGCCAAAGAAGAAGCCGGTCAGATTCTGCAGACTTCTATGGTTGCCTACACTGCTGCTAACAATGCCTATGGTAAAGCATGGAATACACTGCGTAACAGCGCTTATATGACTACATTCAACCAGTTCAAGAATCTACGTCCTTCATTTAATGACATAAATATTGTTGATATTTATGACTGGTTGACAGGTGACAACGGACGTCCCGTAGCTAACGCCGGTACATTCGGAGCTTCATATTATTCCGAAAAGACCAAGGAGCAGGTTTACATTCCGCTCTTCTATCGCTGGTCTAAGTCTGAAGATGAAACAATCGAATACAGCTATGGAGAGGGTCTTCCTGTTCAGACAGAGTATTATTTAGTTATTACCGACTATTATAATCCTATTGAAGGTGGCCTTGACGCTTACACCAAAGTTCTGAATGAATCGCTTGCCGCCAATCAGACCAAAGCTGTTACGGACTGCACCACTGAATTCAACAAAGCCAAAACCGCTTACGAGACTGCTAAAAAGGCTTACGAAGATGCTGCCGCTGCCGACAAGGACGCTAAAAAAGCCGAAATGGAGGCCAAAGAAAGCGAAATGAATGCAGCTGAGAGAGCTCTCGTTCAGGCTGAGAATGCTGAGACATACGCCAAAGAGCAACTGGATAATATCCTTGCTATGGTCGAGACTCTCAAATCTCAGGCTAAGAACCATGCAGATAATATAGAAGCCCTTAATGAGACCATGAAAGCTCAGGCTGAAGCCTATGTGGCATACCGTCTTGCCAACAATGACTACACTGTAAAAGATAATGAAGCAACCGCACTCAACAATATCATCAACGGTAATGATGTAACCGCTCAGATTTCTGCTCAGGAAGCCATTATCAAGAACAACACCGCCACTATCAAGTCTCTCAAAGAGCAGATATTCGACCTTGAGAATTCTACCGACGACGATGACCTGATTGCAACCCAGGAGGCTCTTATCGCCAACCTTGAAACCGAGGTTTCCATCCTTCAGAAGCAGGTCGATGCAGCGAAAGCAGCTCTCGAAGCAGCCATCAATGCAGGTAGTGAAGAATAATCATCCCCTCCGATAAGCAACGGCCAGTAACATTAAAAAAACAACACAAGATGAAAAAAATGCGACTTTTAGTGTCAGCCGTTCTACCCATGCTGTGTCTCTCCGTCGCCGCCCAGAGCGCTGACGATAACAACCCCGTCAAAGGCGACTTCACGGTTGCGGCAACGGTGGGATACAACAGTTATTCACACGTCACCGCCCTGCCGGGTACACTGACCGACTATTCAGCTTCAGCACTGTCTACCAACTGGTCTGACAAGAAACTGATGGTTGGATTCGAGACCGGCTATTTCGTGAGTGACTTATGGAAAATCAACCTGGGTGGAGGACTGAATTTCACTCACAACCCCGGCTACGCCGACCTCCCCGGCACTATCGACGAGAACACTCCCATCGATGCTGACGGTACGATAGGCGAAATACCAAATTACCGCGCCGTAGCGAGTCAATATTCCTGCACTTACAATGTGTTTGCAGGCGTAGACCGCTACTTCCATACAGGCGTGAAGAATTTGATGTGGTACACAGGCCTACGTATAGGGGTGGCTTACGCCCTTAACGAGCAGAAAGCCGACGAGTGGACAACAATGGGAAAATCGGTCGCCGAATCGTGGAATCTACGTGCAGGCGTGACTTTCGGCGTCGACTATTTCATACTCCCGGCCATGTATGTTGGTGCTTCGGTGGACCCGTTTGCCTACACATACAATATGACTACATATCGTCCGCAGGAAGGGCTGGCCGCACTAAGCGCCGACAGCAGCAGCTTCTCGATTCTTGCAGCGCCAACGCTCAAAGTAGGATTCAAGTTCTGAAACGACCTGTTGAAACGATAACCAACCAGTCAGGCGACGTTGGGGCCTGACGGTCAACATTCAGCCAATGACACTCAAGACATCCGGTAATGACTTTGATTTGTGCCGGTGTCTTGGGTGTCCTGCTTCCCGCAAACGATTTACATACTATTCAATCTTAGGTAATCTCGCTATAAATCCGCAAATGTTATGATTAGGCACTGACCGTTTCAGGATTATATCGTGAGTCTACCGAAAAAATCAGCCATTTAGCTTGCGCTAAATGGCTGATTAGTATTAATAGAACCCACTTAAAGGGTTTTGAGTGGCTTGATGTCGAGTTTCACGGGGTGGATCATGTTTTCGGGAGCGAGGATGGTGTCGAGGTCTTCCTTGGTGAGGATACCGTGCTCGAGCACGAGATCGTAGACGCTGCGACCCGTCTCCAGAGCTTCCTTGGCAATCTTGGTAGAGTTCTTATAACCGATTACGGGGTTGAGAGCCGTAACGACACCGATGCTATTGTGGACCTCGCGGCGGCACTGCTCGGGATTGGCCGTAATACCGTCGATGCAACGGGTGCGCAGTGTGTCGAAGCCGTTTATCATCAGGTCGACCGACTCGAAATCGCACTGAGCCATGACGGGTTCCATGGCGTTGAGCTCCATCTGAGCTGCCTCACCGGCCATTGTGACGCACAGTTCGTTGCCGATCACTTTGTAGCAGATCTGGTTCATCACCTCAGGGATAACCGGGTTGACCTTGCCGGGCATGATTGACGAGCCGGGCTGCATGGCGGGCAGATTGAATTCGCCCAGACCGCAGCGCGGACCGCTGGCGAGCAGACGCAGGTCGTTGCAGATCTTGTTCATTTTCACAGCCACACGTTTGAGAGCCGAAGCGTAGCCCACGAGACACGACGTGTCGCTCGTAGCGCCCACCAGATGGCGGCTCAGCGTGATATCCCAGCCGGTAAGCGAACGCAGCTCCTTGACAACCTTCTCGGCATAGCCGGGCTCGGCGCAGATGCCGGTGCCGATAGCCGTGGCGCCCATGTTGACAACAAGGAAATCAGCGGCAGCTTCGTTGAGGTGAGTCACTTCGTCGGTGAGTATGGCGGCGAATCCACCGAATGTCTGGCCGAGGGTCATCGGCACGGCGTCTTCAAGCTGCGTGCGGCCCATCTTTATGATGGACTTGAATTCGTCGGCCTTGCGGCTGAACGCCTCGATAAGTTCCTTGAAGTGCTCCATGAAGTGGAGATGGCTGTAGTACATGCCGATATGGATGGCCGTCGGGTAGGCGTCGTTGGTCGACTGGGCATGGTTCACAATGTCGTTGGGCGAACAGTACTGATACTCACCGCGTTTGTGGCCCATGAGCTCGAGAGCTCGGTTGGCAATCACCTCATTGGCATTCATATTGGTGGTAGTTCCGGCGCCACCCTGAATCATGTCGATTGGAAACTGGTCGTTGTGCTTGCCGGCGGCTACTTCGATTGCGGCGTCCTCGACGGCACGGGCCTGCTCGTCGGTCACCAGTCCGAGCTGATGGTTAGCGCGGATAGCTGCAATCTTGGTTATAGCCAGACCCTTGATGAACAAAGGATAATCATAGAGATGAAACTTGCTGATCTCGAAATTCTCGATACCGCGCAAGGTCTGTACGCCATAGAGCGCGCTATCCGGAACTTCGCGAGCACCGATAAGGTCAGATTCGATGCGGAAGCCCTCTTTACAATTTTGCTGCATGTTGATTGTTTTGTTAGTTTGTGTTGTGATAATCATGATAAAAGTCTTCAAATATACTACACTTAATCATTCCGACCAAATTTAAAATCTCCCACTTCCGAAAACAGCCCGAAAATTGCCTGTAGGAAGCCTACTTGCCCTTAAACTACGGCCGTATAACTTAATTTTCGATGACTGTCACAGCAAGCATCGTGAATAAAAATTCACTTGCAGCTTTTTCCATTCTATATTTTTGCATATTGGCTCATGCCTTAGTAATTTTGCGTCACTTTCAAAAAAACTATTAAATCTCATTAACCATTAGAAAAGCACTGACATGCTAAACAAGACTGATGTCAAAACCCTCGATAAGGTTGTAGTCCGCTTCTCCGGCGACTCCGGCGACGGAATGCAGCTCGTGGGTAATATCTTTACGAACGTTTCGGCCGGACTGGGCAACCAGGTGTCAACCTTCCCCGACTATCCCGCCGAAGTGCGCGCACCCCAGGGCTCGCTGGGGGGCGTGAGCGGATTTCAGGTAAGCGTGGGCACCAACGTCCACACCCCCGGCGACCGCTGCGATGTGCTCGTGGCCATGAATCCGGCTGCCCTGAAGAAAAACTTTATGAACGTCAAGCGCGGAGGCGTGGTGATTGTCGATATCGACTCCTTTAAGGAATCTGACCTCCGCAAAGCCGAGTTTAAAACCGACGACCCCTTCACCGAGCTGGGAATGAATGCCCAGGTGGTCGAAGTGCCCATCACGTCGATGACTAAGAGCGCTCTTGCCGACTCAGGCCTCGATAACAAGAGCATCGTGAAATGCCGTAATTTCATGGCTCTCGGCCTCGTCTGCTGGCTCTTTGACCGCCCGCTCGAGAGCGTTGAGCGCTTCCTCAAAGCTAAATTTGCAAAAAAACCGGCCATTCTCGAG
>CAYUYQ010000134.1:0-6021 GCA_964449335.1 uncultured Bacteroides sp.
GATCGGTAAGACTGCAATCGCTATCGACACTATCATCAACCAGCGTCAGAACTATCTTGATGGTAAGCCGGTGTATTGCATTTATGTGGCTATCGGACAGAAAGCTTCTTCTGTGGCAGCACTTGTCCACACGCTTGAGAAATATGGCGCGATGGATTATACTGTTGTCGTTGCTGCAACGGCGTCTGATTCTGCTTCAATGCGCTACTATAGCCCGTTTGCCGGAGTTGCGATCGGAGAATATTTCCGCGACACCGGTAGGGATGCTCTGATCGTTTATGATGATCTTTCAAAACAGGCTGTGGCATATCGTGAGATTTCACTCATCCTCAAGCGCCCGTCAGGTCGTGAGGCTTATCCCGGTGATATTTTCTATCTTCATTCACGTCTCCTTGAGAGAGCAGCTAAAATCATCGACAATCAGGAGGTGGCATCCTCGATGAACGACCTTCCGGAGGTGTTGAAACCAATTGTTAAGGGTGGAGGTTCTTTGACAGCCCTCCCGATCATCGAGACTCAGGCAGGCGACGTTTCCGCATATATCCCTACCAACGTGATCTCCATCACCGACGGCCAGATCTTCCTTGAGACAAATCTTTTCAATCAGGGGATACGTCCGGCCATCAATGTGGGCATCTCTGTGTCACGTGTGGGTGGCAACGCTCAGATTAAATGTATGAAGAAAGTGGCCGGAACGCTGAAGATCGCCCAGGCTCAGTTCCGTGAGCTGGAGTCGTTCACAAAGTTCGGCGGTGATATCGACCCTGTGACTGCACGCACCATTGACCGCGGACGCAAGAATCAGCAGCTTCTTATCCAGCCGCAATATCAGCCGTGGCCTGTGGAGAATGAGGTTGCAGTGATCTACTGCGGTGTCAACGGACTTCTGGAGAATGTTCCTCTTGAAAAGGTTCATGAATTTGAAGAGCTATTTATCCAGCTTCTCAAAGCCAAATATCAGAAGGAAGTTCTCGACGTGTTGAGAAGCGGACAGCTCACCGATGATGTGCAGGCCAAGATAAAGGAATGTGCTTCGGAAATAGCTTCGCGCTATAAATAAGAAAAACCGATACTGATGGAGGGAACACCGCATGGTGGTGTTCCTTCCGGAAGTTTCGGAAAAGAATTGATATTCTCATAGAATTTTGAATTAACACCGCCTGATTGCAAATCAGGCAGAAAACCAACACTAAGAAACGACAACAGATGGCCACACTAAAAGCCCTGAAGACACGAATCGGCTCCGTATCGTCGAGTGAAAAAATCACCGGCGCGATGAAAATGATCTCATCGGCAAAGGTGCACAAGAACGAGTCGGAACTTCGTAAACTTCTCCCTTTCCGCAATCAGGTGAGGTCGATTATGGGCCACTTGCTTGCAACCGATCAGGATTTCAGTTCTCCTCTGATTCAGGAGCGGGAGGTGAAGAAGATCGGAGTGGTGGTATATGGCACTGACGATGGACTCTGCGGTGCCTACAACATAAATATATTCAAAAGGCTGCTGATAGAGCTCTCGCGAATCCGGAAGGACTTCGGGGAAGACGTGGAGATCACGCTCTATCCCATCGGAAAAAAGATGGCCAAGGCATGCCGCAGACTGCATGAATCGGATCTGAACGTGATGACTCCGGAAGGGGTCGATTCCAAGATGCCCTCAAATGTCGTCAATGATTTCACCAATATTCTGAAGGGTGAGTTCATCGATGGGAAGCTTGATCGCGTGGAAGTGCTCTACATGCAGTTCAAATCAATGAGCAAACAGATTCCCGTGGTGGAGCAGATCTTCCCCGTGAGCCGCGAGGCGATTGAGGGAGATTCATCTTTGCCAGAAGAGAATAAACTATACATTTTTGAGCCGGATGCAAATACAATCTTCAGTGAGGTGCTTCCGATGTTTGTGCTTTCAACGATGCAGGAGATCACGATCCAGAACCGTGCCTCGGAACAGGCCGCGAGAGTGATGGCGATGCAGAGTGCGAACGACAACGCGAAGAAACTTCTGGAGAGCCTGCAGCTCGAATATAATAAACTTCGCCAGCAAAGCATCACAACTGAACTTCTTGATATTCTCGGAGGTCAGGTTGAGAGATAAGTTTGCCGGATAGATCGTGAAACGAAAAAAAGGTTTTTAAATGAGTAGTATAAAGGAATATTTTTCAGAAATCGGCAGTGGCCTTAAAAGCCTTGTCGACGGAATGGTGGTGACCGGCAAGGAGCTTGTCACGCCTAAGATCACCGAGTGCTATCCTGAGAACAGGGGCACTCTTGAGATTCCCGACCGATTCAGAGCCGAGCTTACTCTCAAATATGACGCTGAAGGTCGCCACAAATGTATCGCCTGCGGTATCTGTCAAATGAACTGCCCTAACGGCACTATTCAGCTGACAACTAAAATGGTTGATCTTCCGGACGGAAAAAAGAAACGCAAGCTTGACAAGTATATGTATGACTTGGGAAGCTGCACATTCTGCATGCTGTGTGTGACGACCTGTCCGCAGGATGCCCTTGAGTTCTCCAACGATTTTGAGCAGGCCACGTTCACACGTGAAGCTCTAGTGAAGAAACTCAATTATCGTCAGGAACCTAAAGACGATGTTGCGGCTCCCGCTCCGAAACCTGCCATGGATCCGGAGAAGCTTGCAAAGATAAAGGCAGAGGCTCTCGCTAAGGCTGCCAAGATCAAGGCAGAGAAAGAGGCGGCTGCAAAAGCGGCTGCTGAAGCGGCTCCTGCCGAGGGTGCTAATGATGATAATAAAGAAAAATAATATATAATGGATTCTGTAGGAAATATAATTGTGTATTTCGTGGCAGCCATTGCCATTGTGTTTTTCTCATTCAAGGCAGTGACAACACGCAAGATTCTGCGCGCCGCGACTTACCTGCTTTTTGTGCTTCTCGGCACGGCAGTCTACTACTTCCAGCTTGGCTACCAGTTTCTTGGAGCTGTTCAGATCGCGGTCTATGCAGGCGGCATCATGGTGCTGTTTGTGTTTGCCATCGTTCTGACCCACAAACCCAACGAAAAGAGCGGAGTCATTGATTCCCACAGGCGAAAGCTTGGCCTTTGCGTGGCTGTGGCAGGCGGAGTTGTTCTTCTTTTCGCTATCTTCTTCATGCCTCTTGTGCATGGTGCATCCCTGACGGATTGTCTTGTGGCAGGTGGTGACATCACAATGAAAGAGATTGGCGAGGCTTTCACGGGTAGTGATCGTTTCCAGTATCTGCTCCCCTTCGAGGCCATCAGTGTTCTTTTGCTCGCATGTATAATCGGTGGCGTCACTATTGCCCGTAAAGAATAACAAGCTATGGACTTAAGTATGTTATGGTATCTCGTCCCCAGCGTTGTCATGCTGGTGTGTGGCGTCTATGGGTTTGTAACCCGTAAGAATCTGATTGCGATTCTGATTTCTCTCGAATTGATGCTTAATTCGGCAGATCTCAATTTTGTGGTTTTCAACCGCTATCTCTTCCCGGGCTCGATGGACGGCATGGTTTTCACTCTGTTTGCCATCGCTATCGCCGCTGCGGAGACCGCGATCGCCATTGCGATAATCATCAATATCTATCGCTCGATCGGCAACACGGATATTACTGAAATCAATAAAATGAAATACTAAGATATGGACATTACACTTCCAATTCTGATTCTGGCGATTCCGATCACGATGTTCCTGATCTTAGGAATAGGCGGGGTGAAGATGTCGCACAAGCTCGCGGGAACTCTCGGTATTCTCGGTTTGGGCACCACTGCAGTGCTCGCCTATATCGTGGCGTTCACCTACTACTTCAGCGGCGACGCCCTTTTCATCATCGACGGCATCCGTCAGCAATACCAGGTATTCGATGTGACCTGGCTGGCATTTACCGAGAAACTCGTTGTAAACATCGGTTTCCTGCTTGATCCGATCTCTGCTTTAATGCTTGTGGTCATCACCACGATTTCATTCATGGTGCATCTCTACAGCTGGGGCTACATGGAGGGTGAACCGGGATTCCAGCGTTATTACGCTTTCCTTTCGCTCTTCACATTCTCGATGCTTGGTCTTGTTGTGGCGACCAACATTTTCCAGATGTATATCTTCTGGGAGCTTGTGGGAGTTTCATCTTATCTGTTGATCGGATTCTTCTATAAACTGCCTTCTGCTGTTTCTGCATCAAAAAAGGCATTTATAGTAACCCGTTTTGCCGATCTCGGATTCCTTATCGGTATTCTCGTTCTTTCGTATTATAGCGACACCTTTAACTTCATCGCTCTCACCTCTAACCCTGGTGGAGTGCTTCAGGAGTTCGGTGGAGCCACTTTCATGGGTGCTTCCGCTCTGACATGGGCGATGGTCCTGATCTTCACCGGTGGTATGGGTAAGTCGGCAATGATGCCGCTTCATATCTGGCTTCCGGATGCGATGGAAGGCCCAACTCCGGTTTCAGCTCTTATCCATGCTGCGACGATGGTTGTCGCCGGTGTTTATCTTGTGGCCCGTATGTTCCCGCTCTATTGCGTGGTCGACGCATCGCTCACTTTTGTTTGCGTCATCGGTGCGATGACAGCTTTCTATGCGGCTGTTGTGGCATGTACGCAGATCGATATCAAGAGAGTGCTTGCATTCTCCACCATCTCCCAGATTGCATTCATGATGGTGTCCATCGGTTGTGCATACGATCAGCCGATTGAAGGGGTCCACTACTCCGGTCTGGGCTACATGGCAGGTATGTTCCATCTCTTCACTCATGCGATGTTCAAGGCGCTCCTCTTCCTCGGAGCCGGCGCGTTGATTCATGCGGTTCATTCAAATAACTATACTGAGATGGGCGGTCTTCGCAAATATATGCCGATCACCCACTGGACCTTCCTTATCGGCTGTCTTGCCATTGCCGGAATATGGCCTTTCGCTGGTTTCTTCTCAAAAGATGAAATGCTCGCGGCCATGTTCAACCGTCATTGGTTCTGGGGAGCATGGATGACAATGGTGGCCGGCCTGACGGCGTTCTACATGTTCCGTCTGTATTTCATGATTTTCTGGTGGGAGGAGAATCCTCACTATAAACACCACAAGCCGCATGATGCTCCCTGGCAGATGTCGGTGCCTCTGATTTTCCTTGCAGCTGTTTCCACAGTGTGTGGATTCATTCCTTTCGGAGAATTCGTGACCTATAACGGCGCACCCTATCATATCCATTTTGAGACTCCCGTGGTTATAACCAGCCTTACAGTAGCGATCGTGGCAATCGCCATCGCAACCGTAATGTATAGGAAGAAGAATGATCTTCCTGCTAAGATGAAGAATCTTTGCCCGGGTCTCTGGACCGCCGCTCACCACAGATTCTATTGGGATGAGATCTACATGTTCATCACCCATAAGATCATTTTCGGTATTATCTGCAAGAGCATCGCATGGTTCGACCGTCATGTTATCGACGCAACCATGGACGGTTTTGCAAAAATCACCCAGAAAACCTCTTTCGCAATCCGCGGAATGCAGTCGGGCACAATCCAGGCATACGTTCTGTGGTATTTCGCAGGGGCTGTCCTTCTCGCCGCCATCACTTGGCTTTGTCTGATCTAACATTCATATTGCAACGCAAAAACGATATAGATTATGTTTGGAAATATATTAATCTGGTTTGTTATAATCCCTGTCATCATGATGGCCGGATTGGGTTTGTGCCGCAACAGCAGTATGAATGCTATCCGCACCGTTATGGTGGTTTGCTCAACAGTGTTGTTGGGCCTTTCCATCTGGCTCTGCTGTGAATTCCTCCATCTGCGCTCCATGGGTGTGGAGGATGAGATGCTCTTCACCGGAAGCTGGATGTGGTATGCTCCGTTGAATATCCATCTTGCTGTCGGAGTCGACGGGATTTCGGTTCTCATGCTGATGCTTTCAGCTGTGATCGTATTTGCAGGAACGTTCGCCTCATGGAAGATATCTCCGCTCCCGAAGAATTTCTTCCTATGGTTTGCTCTACTCAGCACGGGTGTGTTCGGCTTTTTCATCCCGATTGACATGTTCACGATGTT
>CAYUYQ010000135.1:0-5988 GCA_964449335.1 uncultured Bacteroides sp.
GGTTGTAATTTGCTTCTTTTTATTATCTTTGCATTAGCAGTTCCAACTCGTCCTGTGTAATATGCTGCTATTTAGGAGTTTAATTGAGGTGACTGCATTAAAAAATGAGGTAAAGGTGTGGTAATAATCCATCGCTTTATCTCATTTTTGGTTTTGTAGATAGCTCAGGTCAAAATAGCTCTAATTGAACGGCCTGGGGCGGAGGCAAAGATTTTTTTACGCCTTGAAAGATTTGAATCTTTGAGAATTGTTTGTCTGTGATTGCCATTATACAGACATTACCTTCTTCGGGTAAAAAAGACTTAACCCGTTTGCTGTGGACCTCAACACTTTCGTAAGATGGCGCAGGTCGAATGTATATTGAAAACTGGAAACGTGTAAAACCATCGGCTATAAGCCTTTTGCGAAAAACAGTAGCGTCCTTGCGTTGCTTCTTGGTTTCGGTCGGCAGATCAAAAAACACTATAAGCCACATTATTTTATATTCATTCAGGCGACTGCAATATATCATGCCAATCAATCCATAAATGGGTATTTTATAGTCCGTGTCTTGCCTTCGAAGCAGCTTACCAACGACGCCGACGTGATTGACGCCGCAATCATCAGAGGCCGCTTAAACCCATCAATTTTTACGTCAATCACAGGGATACTAAGAAGTTGTCGTTTGATGTCGGTTGTTAGCGCAATCTCATCTTGAAGTTGATTGATAATGCTGAGAACAAGATGGTCAACATAAGGCCGATACGGTTCCATAATATCATCAGCGAGACAATAGGCGTTATAACGATTTCGATGGTGAATACCGAGAGTCGGCAGCAAGCCGCTTCCGACCAATGCACGCGCTATCGTAGCTCGCAATATGGAGTAGCCGTAATTTAACAGTATATTCTCATCTTCGGCAAAACGTCGCCGTCTGAACGTCTGTTTTGTCTTAAAAATATTTTTCCAGTAGAATGCGGCGGCTCGGGCTTCAAGATTCGTTGTGTCGTCGCTTTTTACATCGCCGCTCCATACGGACATACATTCACATTCTTCCATTGACCAACGTCGCATTACGCGCCATTGATTATAAATCTTCGCTGAAACAGTCTGTTGCCAGAGTCTTTTTCTCAGAGGAAGAGTTGACGATATCTGTGCTTTGAATCTTTCGCTCTGAATCACATTAGATTCCAGCGGAAGAAAAAGTCCGGAGGGCAGATGCAAGCTGTCGCATGAAATCACGGCAACATTGTTCTGCAACAATGCATCAAGAAGGGCTGTAGTCAGAGTTATCGCCCGGCTTTCAAGAATCACGATTGCTATATCTTCAATCGGGCGGGTCAAATGGCGCTCCGGCATTGTGGCTGTGGCGGCAATATCAATTACAAGCTGTCCGAGATGGAGCGACAGATGAGTAGGCGATGAAAAACAAAGTGTCTGTTTAATCATTGTCAAATATAATTTCGCCCAATGAACTGACCTTGACTTTTAATGGATGCAAATCGGTGAAAGCTTTGAAGGACTTAATCCTTATTGATGTTTGCATCTCTGCGGTGACACTGTCTATAACGGAACTTGTATCAGTGTGCAGACGGAATCTATAGTCATTCATTGATAGAGACTGCACCCTGTAAAGATGCGACGTCAGCAGTGCTATATTGCCGGAGCGGCGAGCATCGGCAATCTGTTCTGATGAAAGGCCGAGGATAAACATCTCGTTGGGCTGCAAACTTCCTATGAATTGCCATGACGGGTGAGGAAGTGATGCCATCACATCGATTATATCGGGCGTTTCTTTCATGCCAATCAATGAGTCGGTGGCTTCACGCGGATTGGTGATGATTGGCGACAGTCCTGATTTACGGCGCTTGACCGCAGTGAGGAACGGCACTACCGACGTCTCAACCTTATTGTTGGGGGTCTTATAGAAAGCTACATGGTGATTACTGCCAAATTTGGCTACGCCTATGGTCGCTCCTTTGTGGTCGCGGACAATATCTGCCATTTTTTCAGGATTAAGGCCGGTGAAGCAAGTCACTTTTCTGACAGGAAGTTTCCTTGTATTCCCAATGAGTATGGGGGCTTCACTGAGGCTCTTTTTGTAGCGGGAGACGTTGTTGTCGCACTCTTTGAAGCGCGTCTCTACGGCGTCACGTATTCCATTATCAACTATGAATTTAATGTCGGAAGGCGTTAGAGTCTCAACAGAGTATCTTGTCACACACTCTTCTTTATCGCAGCCAATCTTCTTGATCGGAGTACCGTCTGAGGTAAGAATCGGATTTTTATTAATAGATTTGACGGCGGCCGCTATATCATTACTGTTTTCGGCAAGACGCAGCCGGAGTTGGTGACGTAGGTCGGTGTCGTGAATAAGATTAGGGTGTTCAAGTGCGTAACGAATGGTTTTCTCGCCGTCGGCAACGCGGCGTATGCCATAGACCGTAGCTTCATGGAGCGGGCCGCGGGGAATTATTATGCCGGTCTGAACAACTCTTTTTTTACCGTGGCTACGGATGGTGCATTTGCCAAAGGTTGTCAGACGTTTGCCGGCTCTGAATGAAATGGCGATATCTTCGGCTTTGGCGCTGACGTCGGCGGTAGTAAAGTGGGGTCGCGTCGCGCCCCAGTCTTCTACGAGGTGTATGTCTGTGGTGCGGTTTGGTGCAGCTGCTTTGACCTCCTCATAGATGGAATCGTGCTGCGCACTGAGATTGTTGAGACGTTGGATATAGCTCTGGCGTGTAAGGGCTATGACAAGGGCGTCGATGGCATGGTGACGGTGGTCGAGACGTTTGCTCCAGCCTTCGATTCTCGTGACGGAGTGTTTCTGGCCTTTATGCTCGAATGTTTCCTCTTTTGCAAGCCCGGCCTTGGCGTAGCGGTTGATGTTGAGGTTATGGAGTATCATGTCGTAGCCCCACTGATGGCGGAAGAAGTCGGTGACACGTCCCGATGTGGCATAAACGTTTCTGAACGATTCGCGCAGAATCTCTCTCTTTTTTGGATATATACTGGCTTTGCCTGAGGTCTCGCTCAAGAAAGTCGGTCGGTATGTCGGCGCGTTTGGTGAGAAGACGCTCTCGCTTCAGGCGGGAGATTTTCTTGGCTGCGTATAGGGCTTCGACTCGTTCGAGGTAGCCGTTGAAAGCGTCGTCGGATTGTGATGCCATGAAGTCGTAACCGGTGGTCTGAGCCTTTTTGCGGTTACATTCGCGGCATGCGCACACTTTATTAGTCAGACTGTCGTCAAAGAGGAGCGATTTAGGAATAATATGCTCTATCTCGCCTCCGTCACCGCCCATAAATTCGGCCATACCGACCACGGCATTGCAATAGATGCATTTTTTGCCCGTCTCCTCCCAGAGGTGATATTTCTGAATGTTTCTTCTGGAGGCGCGCAGTCCATGTTCGGTCAGTATTTTGGCGTAGATCTGATTGGTTCGCTCGTTTGAGGCGATTGATTCCGAAGATTTCATTCGTTGCTGCTTGCTCTGTTTGAGTTCGCGGGCAAGTTCGACTCTCACTTCGTCGATTTCGCCGTAGCGCTCCTTGAGGGCATTGCAGATGTTGATCATCTGATTGATGACGCGCTCGACGATGGGTTGACGCAGCTCGCCCTTTACGAGTTGGCGGAGGCGCGGTTGGAGTTGGCGCATGGCGTTTTCCTCGGTTGTGATACTGTCGGAATGGTTTACGCCTACAATTGTGGCCGCCTCGCTATAGACGTGTCCCTGCCTGAGATACGGAATCAGCTTTCGGATAAATTTTGTGGAGCGCGATGCGAATCCGTATTTCTGAAAATCGATGCTGAACAGGCGGTCGATAACATCGGGGTCGGATATTCCGAAATTGCGTTCGATAGCTTTGGCCAGCTCGTCGCGGTCGGACACGGAGTAGACGATATGCCACAGACGATGAAGAGGCTGATTTACAAACGACGGTGACACCTCGCGTAACACCTCGCCGGTATCGGTGTCGATTTTACCGATATCGGTTAATTCAATGTCAAATTTCAGTAAATCATCGCGATTGTCCACCCCCTCCAGGGCCTGATGAAGGAGACAGTATGTTTCGTTGCCTTTGATTCCTTTCGAGGTGAAATCGTCGGGCTTGAATCCGTCGGACTTTTTGAGCCCTAAGATTTCAAGGAGCTTGGTCGAAGTGAGTTTATCGTGGGTATTAAGATAGTCAAAGACGCGTCGGCGCTCGTCGGCGTTAAGAGTGTAGGTGTCGGCCTCCATCCGTGGATCAACGGGACTTTTAGCCGCCTTGGGCTTGGTGCTTTTGTCTTGTCGGCGATTCCGTGCGGTCTTTGAAAGACGGATATTATTAGCCGTTTCGAGAAGGCGAGTCATCTGAACGATAGGCGCCGAGCGGTGGGCAACTTTCGGGCCAGCTACGACCTCTTTGCCATCTTTGTTGAGATACGTCCGTTTCTCAAATTCGCAGACCGATATAAGGTGCTTGCAGGATTTTAGCGGACGCTGATAGAAGATGGTTTCTTCAATGGTCTTCTTAAATTCATCCGTTATGATTTCAGGATAGAAGGTGGCTTGCACATCGAGAATCCTTCTGACCTCCTCGATATAGGCCTGACGGGGCAAAATCTTTTCTTTGACGCGATAAGTGGCTACGGGCTGTGTACCGTCGGTCTGAATGGCCGATTCAGAAAGCTGCCGATAGAAGTATTGTCCCGGTGTCAGATTGTCGGCTTTAATGGTAGTATGCAGGTTTTTAACCTGATTGACGAATGTTGATTTCGAGGAATCATCGCCATCGGATTTCGAATGGCGGTAGCCTCGGCGTTGATTGATGTGTAGGAGTACGCGGGCCAGTTCGTTAAGTGTCAGACGATGTCCCTCGGTCGCAGCATCGCTGCGGAGCTTCCATAGTTGAAGCGGCTGTATTCTCAGAAGTTGATTGTCACTGTCGAAAAAATCTTTCAGCAGTTCGCGCAGCTGAGCTCTCCGGAGCTGATAACGGTCGAGACTCTTTCGCGCGGTGCGGAAAGTAGTGCGCCGTGCGCATGGTGTCTCTCCTTTGTTTGAAGTGAAACTCTTTGTGTCGTCAGGCGTAAGGGGAATTGCTCTCACGCCCATGGCTATGAGTTCCAATGGACTAAGTGTGTCGTTATCGATTTCGATAAGGGCCCAACCAATTGAGCCCACACCAAGGTCTAAACCTAAGACTTTCATAATTTGTAGTGTGTTAAAATTGTGTAAATTTGGTCGTTCGGCGCCCGTTGGTGTTATGGAGTCAGCCCGATTTAGCTAAATTTGCATTGCAAATAAAAAGAAGCAAATCACAATAAGGATAATTCCGTTGTGAAAACATGTAGAAAGGGCGGCTCCGGCTTCTCTTTCTTTTTTTACGCGTTGCGCGAAGTAACCGTCTGCTAATATACAAAATATCCTCACTCAAACACTGCTTTCAGCGAAAAATTGCACTTAACATCGGCGGGATATAACTTTTAGCAACCGGTGTGGCTGCGATAAATTACGAGTACTACCGCCTCGTGCTACTCCTACTGTGAGAAGAAACCGAGGCGGTAGGACAGTTACTAACTGCGGCTTTTATGGCACGAGCCAGCAAGTTAAAAATAATATTATAAAGGCTTATAATAGGTCATGCAAAAACGCCCTAATTATTTTGCTTTACAAGCAAGCGTATGGAATAGTAGCCTTTAATTCCGTAGTTCGAGTTATTTACCTGAAAATCAACAAAAGTTTCAATATATCCGGATGTTATATTTTGTTCTTCGGCCATTAAAGATGTCTCAAGCTCAAGAATATTCAAGTTAATATGGAGAACTGCATCACCATTGACTGTAATATAGGGCATACCGGGGCCAACACATGATGCCGACGTATTGATTCCTTGGGGAGGACAAGGGAAAGTGTACTCCCCAATTCTTCCCTGCGCAGGATCATTTGCAGGGTCAATCTCAATCGTGCACCATACACCAAGCCACTCCATATTTCCTGATTGAGCCTTTGCTGTGAACGA
>CAYUYQ010000136.1:0-5983 GCA_964449335.1 uncultured Bacteroides sp.
TAGGCATCAAGGCCTCGCAGTTCAGCTTCTCGCGCCTGCAGGGCGCCGACCCGGTGCTCGGCGTCGACATGTCGTCGACCGGCGAGGTGGGCTGTCTCGGCGTCGACACATCGGAAGCGCTGCTGAAATCGATGCTCTCCGTCGGTCAGCGCATACCGTCGAAAGGCATCCTGCTCTCCACCGGTACACCCAAGCAGAAAGCAGCCATGCTCGAATCGGCCCACCGCCTCAACGACAAGGGCTACCGTATCTACGCCACCGGCGGCACCCACCGATTCCTCAACGACAATGGTATTCCCGCCATACGCGCCTACTGGCCCAGCGAGAGCGACCGCGAACCGCAGGCGCTCCAGTTGCTCCACGACAAGGAGATTGATCTCGTGGTGAATATCCCGAAGAATCTAACTCCCGCCGAGCTCACCAACGGACACATCATACGCCGCGCCGCAACCGACCTCAACATTCCCCTGCTCACCAACGCGCGTCTGGCTGCAGCCTTTATCGAGGCATTCACCGGCGGAACGCCCGACCGTATCGAAATCAAAGCCTGGGACGAGTACTGATGACCGCGCCAGCTCCGACAACACTCGCTGCCCTCTGCCAGGCTGCCGCTTCGCGTCTTGCGCCGACCTATGGCGAGAGCGAAGCCCGCTGGATGGTTCGCATCATCATGCAGGAGCTTAAAGGCTATTCGCGCGTGGAACTTGCCGTTAAAGCCGATGCCGAGGTTTCGGACTATCTTATAGCGAAGGTCAGCGGCATCGTCGACCGTCTGCTGACAGGCGAGCCACTGCAATACATTTTCGGTGCCACGGAGTTCTACGGCCTGCGACTCGCTGTCAGTCCCGCCGTACTGATTCCTCGGCCCGAGACAGCGGAATTGGTCGACCTTATCGTCAGGGAAAACGCGCGCAGGCAGGATTTGCGGGTGCTCGACGTCTGCACCGGTTCCGGATGTATAGCCGTGGCGCTCGCGCGCAATCTGCCGTTCGCGCAGGTCGAAGCTATAGACATCAGCGGCGATGCGCTGGACGTTGCGCGCAGCAATGCCGCTTCGCTGAAAGTCAAAGTCAGTTTCCGGCAGGCCGATGCACTGCGTCTGCCATCGGAACAGGAGCCTCGATTTGATATCGTGGTTAGCAATCCGCCCTACGTGCTCGACTCCGAGCGCGTCGAAATGTCGGCCAACGTACTCGACCACGAGCCACATATAGCCCTCTTTGTTCCCGACAGTGACCCTCTCCGGTTCTATCTGTCTATAGCCGCATACGCCATGACGGCTTTGACTGCGGGCGGTCGTCTCTACTTCGAGCTCAACCCGCTGACGGCCGAAAGCCTCGTGCGCGAACTTCGCTCGGCCGGATGGACCGACGTCGTCCTTCTGCCCGACACCGACGGCAAACGCCGTTTCCTGTCGGCCACACGACCCGACTGATTTACGCATTACGCAAAGACTCCGACCCATGCAGAAAAAGCCTCTTAACCCCGCAGCCGAGCTGATGAAGCTCGAAGCCTTGTGCAACCGCGCCGAGCACTGCTCGCGCGAGATTGCCGACAAGCTGCGTCGCAAAGGCTTTTCGACAGCTCAGGCGGCCGAGATAATCGAAAAGCTGCAAGCCAACCGGTTTATCGACGATCGCCGCTTTGCCACGGCCTATGTTCACGACAAGTTTGCGTTTTCAGCCTGGGGCCGCATAAAGATCAAAAACGGGCTTCGGATGAAAGGGATTCCCGCCGACATAATCGACGAGGTAATGGCCGAAGAAATTGAGCCACGCACCTATCTGCAGAATGCGTTCCGGGCCATCCGCGGACGCCTTCGCATACTCCCCCCGGAACTTCCCCGCCACGAAGCCCGCAACAGACTGATGCGGTTTGCCGCCGGTCGTGGCTATGAGATGGCGGTTATTATCAAAATCCTTTCATCGGCCCGACTGTGGAACTCAGCGGAATCACACGACGATTGACCGGCCTGCTGCGCCAAGGCGCCGAAAGCCTTGCCGGACTTGTCTATCCGCGGTTGTGTGAGGTGTGCGGCACCGCTCTGATCGACGGCGAGGAGACGATGTGTCTGCAATGCCTGTGCAATTTTCCGGCATGTGGAATTGATGATTTTGATTCCAACTTGATTCACGTCCGTCTGGCCGGACACGCACCAATCGAACGCGCCGTAGCCGCTTTCCACTATATCCGTGATAACCGTTACACCCGTCTGATTCAAGCGGCTAAATATGATGGGCGCCCACGTATAGCGGCATGGCTCGCCCGCCGTATGGCTGCGGAGCTACTCCCTGCGGGCTTCTTCGACGGTATTGACCTGATAGTAGCCGTTCCGCTC
Source organism: uncultured Bacteroides sp. (assembly GCA_964449335.1). Lineage (GTDB taxonomy): Bacteria > Bacteroidota > Bacteroidia > Bacteroidales > Muribaculaceae > Paramuribaculum. The sequence continues at coordinate 2,339 of CAYUYQ010000136.1, forward strand.
CACATCTCGAAGAAATGGCGGCGTGGTTACAACCAGAGCGACTATATAGCCAACGCTATTTCCGAAGTCACAGGAATTCCGGTCAGCGATAATCTGACGTGCCGTCGGCGGCACGCCACGCAGACACGTCGCAATGCTTTTGAGCGTTGGTTAAACGCCCGCGACCTCTATTCCGTCGTAGCCCCGGACGAACTCGCCAATCGCCATATTCTGATAGTCGACGATGTCATTACCACCGGCGCTACTCTTCTATCGTGCTGCGAAGCTGTGCACAGGTCGACGCCGTCGGCGCGCATCTCCGTCCTTTCGCTCGCCATCACTCAGATGCAGTGACAGCCCCGGCAGCCGGTTCTTCGTTAAAGCTGCGAGTAAGGCACGCCGAAAGTATTGCCTTGCGTTATATCGCCCGTGCGTATGCCCTTGTTGAGCCATCGCTCGCGCTGCTGCGACGTGCCGTGGTTGAACGACTCCGGCACGGCATAACCCTGCGCTTTTTTCTGAAGATAATCATCGCCTATTTTGAGAGCGGCATCGAGAGCCTCCTCTACGTCGCCCGGCTCGAGCGAGCCGAAGCGCGCATTGTCATGGTGCGCCCACACTCCGGCCAGGAAATCGGCCTGCAGCTCAAGCGCCACGCTTATCTTGTTGGCTTCGGTCTTGCTCAGGCGCGCCATCTGTTCGTGAGCGTCGTCGAGTATGCCGAGCTGGTTCTGCACATGATGGCCCACCTCGTGCGCCACTACATAGGCGTAGGCGAAATCGCCGTCAGCGCCCAGTGTGCGCCGCATATCGCGCAGGAACGAAAGGTCGAGATACACCGCGTTGTCGGCCGAACAATAAAATGGGCCTACGGCGCTTGTCGCACCACCGCATCCGCTCTGCACCGACCCGCTGAATAGCACCAGCTTCGGAGGCTCATAGGTGAGTCCCTGCTGACGGAACAGTTCGGTCCACACATCTTCCGTGCCGGCAAGAATCTGACTGACGAATTGGGCGAGTTCCTGCTCCTCGGCCGACGGGGTGTATTGCTGTTCCGAGGTCAGTCCGTCGCCTCCAATGAGTGCACCGGCATTTTGCGTAAGCACACTCACGGGATCGCCTCCCGAAATCCATGCAATAATTGCTGCGATTATCACTGCGCCGATGCCACCGCCGAGCTTCACGCCCGACGATAGTCCGCGGCGGTCTTCCACATTGTTGCTCCTGCGTCGGCCGTTGAGGTTCATATCGTTGAATTTTGGATTATGAGATGCACTGCCATGTGATGAAGCGGCAGCGTTATAGCGTTATAACGTCGCACACCCCACACTTAGTTCAGTTCGACGTGCGTTGCGGTGACATTTTCGTCAAGAAACACCCGCGCAAGCGATGAAAAAGCTTCGGAGCTCTCCGTAGTGAGATACGTGCATCGTCCCCCGACGCTGCACCCACGGGCCATCTCCGGATGGCGCTCCAGGTAGTCGGCAAGGCTTTCAGCCACTATTTCGCCCTGACACACCACGCGTATGTCGCCAGGCGTATTGTGACGGATGACGTCGTAAAGCAGCGGATAGTGCGTACACGCCAGAATTATCGTATCGATATCAGCATCCTTTGCCAACAGCGATCCGACATATTTCGCCGCAAAGTAGTCGGCTGCCGGGCTATCTGACTCCATGTTCTCGACAAGCGGCACAAACATCGGGCAAGCCTGAGACTCGACCTTAAATCCGGGATGCAGCTTTTCAATCTCCATGTTATAGCTCCGGCTCGCAACCGTTCCGCCGGTGGCAAGAATACCGATATGACCGTTGCGCGTAAACTCCCCGACGGTTTCAGCCGTAGGACGTATCACGCCGAGCACGCGGCGGTCGGGGTCAATCGCCGGCAAATCGAGTTGTTGAATCGAGCGGAGGGCTTTGGCCGACGCTGTGTTGCATGCCAGAATCACAAGTCGGCAGCCGCGACTGAAAAGATATCGCACCGCATCGAGCGTGAACCGGTAGACGATTTCAAACGAGCGGGGCCCGTAGGGCGCACGTGCATTGTCGCCCAGATACAGGTAGTCGTACTGCGGCAGACGCCGACGAATGTCGCGCAGAATCGTCAGTCCTCCGAATCCGGAATCAAACACCCCTATCGGGCCGGGCTGTGGGCATTGATTGATACTGTCGTTATTCATAATCTTCCGCAAAATTAGCAAAGGTTTTCGCCCCGTCAAAACCGCAGGCGCTTCATTATGGATAAAAAAACTGCGCTCCGGTCAGTGGCCTGACACGGAGCGCAGTCACGATTGTCAATCAATTTTTTTACTTAATACCGAGTTTGGCTTTCACCAGAGGAGTAACGTCGGTAACGTCAGTTCCTACATAAACAGGTACCATATTCTCAAAGATGAAAGTATAGTTACCTTCCTGACCGACGGTCTGGATAGCTGTCATCACTTTCTGCTGGATGGGGGCCATGAGCTGCTGCTGCTGACGCTGAAGATCTTCGCTGGCAGTCTGACGGAACTGCTGAATTTTGGCGTCGAGCTCCTGCATTTCCTGAAGACGACGATCCTTGATGGTAGAGGGAGTGGTCTCTTCGAGCGACTGGAACTCGGTGTATTTCTTCTGCATTTCGTCCTGAAGATTCTTGAACTCATCTTCGTACTTCTTCGATGAAGCCTCGAGAGTAGTCTGCACTTCTTTCATTTCAGGAAGCGACTGAATGAGCTGATCGGTAGTGATTACACCGAATTTCTGGGCGAAAGCCATAGTGGGGAACGCGATTACGAGCGCGAGCAAAATTTTCTTAATCATTTTTTTATCGATTCAGATTGTTAAATATCAATGTTAAAATTATAAACGCAAAGATAGATGTTTTTAGTATATTATCCTAATAAACGCCGATGTATAATTCGGATAATGGCCAATCGGGTCTTTCAGCTGATACGGCACCTTAGCGGGCTATACCCATTTTGGCAAGCACTTCGTTGCTGACGTCGATTCTGGGCGAAGCAAAGATGATGCTGGTTGATGATGCGCGGTCAAAAATGCACATATAGCCTCGCTCTTCGCTAACCTCCTTGACGGCATTGTAGACCTCCTCCTGAATCGGACGCATCAGAGCCTGCCGACGCTGGAAGAGCTCTCCTTCGGGGCCGAAATATTTGCTGCGAAGCTGCGCGGCTTCTTTTTCCTTTGCCACGATTTCAGCTTCCTTGGCTTTTTTCTGAGCGTCGGAGAGCATGGGGAGCTGCGACTGATAGTTCTTATACATCGTCTCAGCTTCCTGACTCACGGCCTCGACCTCCTTCTGCCATCGCTGCGACAGCTGTTCGAGACTGTTGTTGGCCACTTCGTAGGCCGGAATATTGGAAAGCACATATTCCATATCGACCAATGCAAATTTCTGAGCCATCGAAGTCAATGCGCATCCCGCCACGGCGAGTATAATGAGAAATATCTTTTTCATATTCATAACTTATCGGTTTAAAGCTGTTTGCTGGTGTCTTACGTTATGACGCTTTGCAACCCGAAAGGTTTACTTATGCATTATTAAATAATGTTAGAACTCCTGACCGAGTATGAAGTGGAAGTGCGAGCCTCCGCGTGAACCGAACACGGTGTCGAAACCGTAGGCCCAGTCGATACCCATCATGCCGACCATAGGCAGGAAGAT
>CAYUYQ010000137.1:0-5917 GCA_964449335.1 uncultured Bacteroides sp.
CGAGTTTGGCGGCGATGGAAACGCGCGGTTTGTCCTTGCGGTCCTGACGGGCCCAGCCGAAGTAGGGGATTACGGCGATTACGGAGTAGGCCGAGGCACGCTTTGCAGCGTCAATCATCAGCAGAAGTTCCATTAGATTGTCGGTGGAGGGGAAAGTCGACTGCACCAGATAGACCTCGCAACCGCGGACGGTTTCTTCAAACGACACCTCAAATTCGCCGTCGGCGAAGTGCTGGATGTTCATTTTACCGAGCTCAAGGCCAAGCTCTTTGCAGATTTCTTCGCCCATATAGCGCGATGCTGTTCCGGCGAAAATCTTGATGGGATGGATTACGGATTGCATATCAATGATTGAAAATGGGATTTTGACGCTGCAAAATTACAAAGAATTATTGACCTTGCGCCACTATCAAGCGGTTTTTTTGGCGCGTTTCGAGCCTGGACGCGGGCCGCGCTTGCGGGGAGGGTCGATGACCAACACGGCGGCTCCACCGGCGGGGATGTCGACGGTCACGGGCGTGTCGGGCGAGAGGTCGATTTCGTTCGAGCGGCCGGTGAGTATTTCGCGTGCAGTGCGACGTCCGGGACGGATGGCGAGGAAGTCGAAGGCATGGGCCGGAATGTTGACGTCGACATTGACGTCGAGGTTGTCGAAATTAGCCACGACGAGCACCGTAGCTCCTCCGGGCTGATGACGCAGGAAGGCATACTGCCGGTCGGGGTTGAAGCGGTCGGAGCGGCTGTTGACCCACATCAGATCGTAGAACGCGCCTTCGGTGATGGCGGGCTCGGAGTTGCACAGGCGGAGTATGGCAGCATAGTCGCGGCGCAGCTGACGCTCGCGGGCGTTGAGCCGCAGCAGCGACGGACGTCCCGAGGCGAGCCAGCGGCGCATGGTGTCGAGGCTCCAGTAGTCGAATATGGTGGTGCGTCCGTCGGGGCCTGAAAATCCTTCGCTGTCGGCTCCCGGTTCGCCTAATTCCTGACCGAAGTAGATCATGTAGGGCCCGCGGCTCATCAGTGCTCCCACGGCGAGCGGGGCGATACCGCGCGATGCGTCGCCGGCAAATTGCGGCGAGGCCAGGCGCTGTTCGTCATGGTTTTCGAGGAAGTTGAGCAGGTTGTCCTGCAGGCCTTCCACGCGCTGCCAGCAACCGGTGATGGCCGACGCTGTGAGGCCCGTGGAGGTGACGGCACGCAGGGTGTCGTAGAGGTTCACTTTGTCGTAGAGGTAGTCGAATCCGCCGCGATGGATATAGTCGTGGTAGATGCCCGTATCGTAAAGCTCGGCGATGAACACGAGGCCGGGACGTCCGGCGGCTTTGACCTGCGGAATTACCCACTGCCAGAACTCTACCGGCACCATGTGGGCCATGTCGCAGCGGAATCCGTCGACCCCTTTCGACGCCCAATATTTGAGGATATGGGCCATTTTATGCCACGTCGAGGGTATGGGGTAGAAGTGGCAGGAGCCGCCCCACGATGGGTCGATGCCATAGTTGAGCTTGACGGTCTCATACCAATCGTTGACTCCGGGCGAGGCGTTAAAGCAGTCGTTGCCCGAGGCTTTGGCCGGAAATTCGGTATAGGCACGGTCGCCTTCGCCAAGCGGGATGGTGGGGGCGAAGCCGTAGCCGGGCAGATAATAGTAGTTGTTGTCGGGCGAGAAGAAATAGCCGGTATTGTCGTCGGCGCCGAAGTCGTCGGGAGCGTCGGCGGGGCGCACGTCGCTGTGGTAGCAGCGGGCGGTGTGGTTAGGCACGAAGTCTATGATTACTTTGAGCCCGGCGTCGTGGATGCGCTCCACGAGGGCCTCAAACTCGGCCATGCGCGTCTCGGGATTCTCGGCCAGGTCGGGGTCGACGTCGTAGTAGTCCTTGATGGCGTAAGGCGATCCGGCAAGGCCTTTGACTATATAGGGATTATCGGCGGGGGCGATTCCGGCGGCCGTGTAGTCGGTGGCCTGGGCATGCTCTATGATGCCTGTGAGCCAGAGGTGGGTTGCGCCGAGGTCGCGCAGCGAGGCTATGATTTCGGGAGTATAGTCGTTAAATTTACCGCTTCCGTTTTCGGCCAGCGTGCCGCCGGGGCGGCAGGTGGCGTTGCGGTTGGTCATCAGTCGGGTGAAAATCTGGTAGATGACGGGTTTCTGTGTCATTGTAGAATCAGGATTTTTGATTTTTGCGGGGGCGGGTGTGGATGTAGGCCTGAACGCAGCCCACGAATACGGCTCCGCCTATAATGTTGCCGATTGTGGCCGGCAGAAGATTGTCAATCAGAAATTGGTTGATCCCGACGTCGGCACCCTGCATCATTCCGGCGGGAATGAAAAACATGTTGGCGATGCAGTGTTCGTAGCCGAGCGCCACGAAGGCCATGACCGGGAGGAAACATCCGGCCATTTTCTCTATGAGGGTGTGGCCGGCCAGAGCGAGCCACACGGCCAGACATACGCACCAATTGGCGCCGATGCCTTTGAGAAGGACTTGCCAGAAGGTCATCGACACTTTGGCCTGAGCCATGCGGCATATTGCGCCGCTGTAGGGCTCCTGAGCCGTCAGGCCGGACAGATAGACGAGGAAGTAGGCGAATAGCAGCGCTCCGATGAAGTTGCCGAAATAGACAATCACCCAATTGCGCCAGATAGCCCGCCAGCCGAAGCGGCCCTGCAGGCAGCCGGGGATGAGCAGGGCATTGTTGCCCGTGAAGAGTTCGGCGCCGAGCACGACCACCAGTATAAGTCCAATCGGAAACATCGCTCCGCTGAGCAGACGCTGCAGCCCGGGATTGGCAGCCGTGATTTCAGGAAATCCGAAGCCTACGATTACCGACAGGATTCCACCGAAAGCAATGAAGCATCCGGCCATTACCGACTGCACCCACAGGCGCCACGCGGGAGCCGAAGCCTTGGCACAGCCGATTTCGAGGGTTGCCGAAGTGATTTCGGCCGGCGACAGTATTTTCATATATCTCTTTGATTTTGGCGCAAATTTACCCAAAATCCGCGGGTTTGGCAAGCGATGGCGCTAATTGGGCTAATTGGACTAATTGGGCAAATAAAAGCAGAGAGTCAAAATCTGATGATTTTGACTCTCCGGAATATTAGGGGATTATGGGCGGAATTAGTCGTTCCAGGTGCAGGATACGAAGGTGAATGTGGCGGGAGCGGTCACTTCGTAGATGATGGTTGCGGGCTGGGTGGTGCCGGTGTAGTAGAAGAAGTTGATGGTGTAAAGCACCTCAATGCCTTCTACCGGAGCTGCATCGGGATGCAGGATGGCCAGCGCTGCGGGGAACACTTCTTTTTCGAAGCGCTCTTTTTCGAGAGCCACAACAGCGTCATCGCTCATAGAGTCGTAGCCGGGATACTGGGTCTTGGCGGCCGATGCGCGGAGATCGACGTTGCCCTGATAGGCCGACGTGCCGCAATAGTATTCGTTGTTGCCGTAGGACGATACGTAGGCAGCTCCGTCGGGAACGTTGGCGCGAACCCAGTCTACGCATGTCTGGAAGTAGAGCGTCGAAATCTCGATGCCTCGACCTGCGGGGAGGGTGATGGTCACGCTGGGATCATAGTTCCACTTACCTGCGTTCTTGACAAACTGGGCGGTTTCGGCTACGACACCGTCGTTGAGCTTCCACTCAGTGCCGTCAAACACATACTGGTCGCAGCGGATGGCGTTGACCGAGTTGGCGCGGTAAACGAAGACCACATATTTTACCTGGTCGGCCTCGGCGTAGGGGAATTTCTGCTTGAGGAATGTGGGGAAGAACGATTCGGGCGACGAACCCTGCAGGTTGTCGTAGCTCTGACCCATAGCGACGTAGTCGGCGTGGGAGAGGGCTATGGCGTCGGCCATGGGAGCCCATTTCGAGCCGTCGTACTGATAGATGGCGTTTTCGTTGACCGAGGGAACGGTGACGGCGCGCGATGCGGCGGTGGCAGCAGAGGCGGTGGCAAGTGTCTTCACATCTTTGTCGCCTACTTTTGTGACGATTGTGTTGAAGTATTTGCCTTTGCTTGCGAGAGCCACGAGATAGCCTTCGAGTTCGACTGTGGCGCCGTCGGTGAAGAGGGCTTTGGCGTCGTTGGGCAGTCCGTAGGGGCTTACCTGAACGGTGGTTCCGTCGAGGATGATATTGATATAGTTGCCCGATACGGTGACCTTGCCGGTGAACTTCGAGTAAACCGGAACGATGGGAGAGGCGCCGGAGGCCGTGGCGTCGGTCACGAACTGGTCGATTTCAGCGCCGGTCCAGGTTTTGGCCGCGGGATAGGTCACGTCCTGAGTGCCCTTTACTTCGGGCTCTGAGCCTTTGGCTACCTGATAGCCATAGTTGTAGGAGCTCAGGGTCGAGCTAAGCACAAGCTGGTCGCCGATTTTGAGGTCGGAGTTGTTGGTGGGAGCGTAGACGAAAATCGAGCCGGTGGCGTCGGCCATAACCGGGCCCTGGGTCGATATGGCCATCACTACGCCGTTGACGTCGAGCTGGTCGCCGTTGCTCATGGTGCTGAGGTTGCCGAGAACGCTTGTGGGTGTGAATTCAGGGACGTCGGGCTCGGGAGCGGTTGTGAACACCGGGTCGGTATCAGACGTATTGTAGTTGACCATCACGCAGTCGCCCGTCTGAGCGTCGGGAAACTGGGCTTTGAGTATGCCGGGGAGCGAGCGGGCGGCGGTATGTGAGGGAGCGAACGATGCGGTGTAATCGTTGTCGCTTTCCCAAACCGTCTGATAGTTCTCGTCGCTGACGGTGTAGGACTGGGCGGCCGTTGCCTGAGCCACTTCGGCGGGGAGCGCCGTCACCATATTGTAGGTAATCTTCATGGCTGAGCCGTTGGAGAGCACCGAGTACTTGAAGTTGGGGTTGGTGAGCAGGGCGGGGATATAGTCCTTGGGCTGAAGCTGCTCGGAGAAGGTGCAGGTGGTTTTGAGCGCTGACAGTTCGGCGGCTACGCCTGCTGCCTCGGCCATGGATTTATTGGCTGCGTTGTTGGATATGTATTTATAATCGTCGGCGGTGAGGGTGTACTCGACTGTCTGCGCGTCGTCGGTTGCGGAACCGTCGTTAATGGTATCCTCAAAGCCGTCGAGTTTGTCGTTCCATGAATTTTCGTCGCACGATGACAGCGCGAGGGCGCATGCGGCGGCAATCATGAGGCGGTTGAAATATATTTTCATGTCTTTCACTATTGAATGAGGCGAGAATTAGAAATTGACTTTAAGTTTGAGGCTGTAGGTGCGTCCGAACGAATAGAACACGCGGTTGGCGTTGCGCCATGTGCCTACTTCGCCGAGGTCGGTCTGAGCCTGGGTTACGTAGTTGTAGTTGCACAGATTGTTGACGTTGCCGTAGAGCGTGGCGTCGAGGCCGCCGAGCTTGAAGCGGTAGGATGCGTTGACGTCGAGTGCATTGCCCCATGGAATACGCCAGGGAGTGCCGGGCTTGAGCACCTTGCCGTTCTGGAGGCTCGATGCGGTGAGGGCGATGTCGGAGTAGTTGCGGAAGAATGCGGTCCAGTCAGCACCGATGCGGAAGCCTTTGAACGGACGGAACGTAACGCCGAACGAGGTTGTGGTCTGAGCCGAGCCGCTGACCTTAACGCCTTTCTGCTCGAGGGTAGCCGAAAGATGATCGGGAGCGAGGATGCCCGAAGCAACCGTACCGTTGAGGTTCGACAGCGGAGCGCCGTTCTGGTTGTAGAAGTAACCGGTGGCATTGGAATCCCACTGCCAGTCGCCGAGCGAGAGCATAGCGTCGAAATCAAACCATTTCACGGGTTTGTATTTGAGGCTTACCTCAATGCCCATGTGGCGGGCGTCGACACCCGACATGGCAAAGTAGTAGTAGGTCGATCCGTCCTGAGCGATAGCGGGATCAATCTGCTCGCCTTTGCTCATGGTGCGGTCCATCC
>CAYUYQ010000138.1:0-5890 GCA_964449335.1 uncultured Bacteroides sp.
CCGATACGGCTCTGATTATCGTCAATCTTCAGGCCGGAACATCGTCCGACAAGACTATCGACGCACTCTATGCGTTCACCGACTGCGAACTGTCGCTATCGCCCAACTGCTGCGTGATTTCCGACAACAAGCCGGTGTTTATCGGTGTGAGCGACGTGTTGCGCTACAACGTCGAATCGACCCGCGACATTCTACGCGCCGAGCTTGAAATCCAGCTTGGCGAACAGCAGGAACTCCTCCACTTCGCTTCGCTCGAACGAATCTTCATCGAGGAGCGCATCTACAAAGACCGCGAATTCGAGCAGAGTTCATCAAAGGAAATGGCTATCGAGCACATCTCGAAACGCCTCGACCCGTGGCGCGACAAAATGATACGCGAAATAACTTTCGCCGACATGGAGCGACTGCTTGAAATAAAAATGGGTCGTATCCTTAAATACAATTCCGACAAGGCCGAAGCTGCCATGGCCGCCATCCGCGAGAAAATCGAAGGGCTCCGCCGCGACCTCGACAACCTCACCGACTATACCATCGCATGGTTTGAACGGCTCAAAGAAAAATACGGTCACGACTACACACGCCTTACAGCCATCCGCAACTTCGACACCATCGAAGCCTCCAACGTAGTCGAAGCCAACGAGAAACTGTATATCAACCGCAAAGAGGGCTTCGTGGGCACGGCTCTGAAAAAAGACGAGTATCTCTGTACCTGTTCCTCGCTCGACGAACTGATAATCTTCTACCGCGATGGCCGCTACCGCATCAGCAAGGTGCAGGACAAGATGTTTGTCGGTGACGGTGTGCTCCACGTAGGCGTGTTCCGCCGCGGCGACGCCCGCACTATCTACAATGTCATCTATCAGAATGGCAAAGGCGGTCCGTTCTACATGAAGCGCTTCAACGTCACAGGTATCACCCGCGACCGCGAGTATAATCTAACGCCCGGACTGCCCGGTACGCGCATCCATTGGTTCTCGGCCAACCCCAACGGTGAAGCCGAGATTGTCAAAGTGACGCTCAAGCCCAAAGGACGCCTGAAGAGCCTTTTCATCGACGTCGATTTCAGCAAGCTTGCCATAAAGGGACGCTCGGCTCTGGGCAATCTCGTGACCAAGAACGAAGTTCACCGCATGTCGCTCAAAGAGAAGGGAATGTCGACGCTCGGAGGCCGCCAGGTGTGGTTTGACCCCGACGTGCTCCGCATCAACTACGACGGTCGCGGCAATTACCTCGGTGAATTCGGACCATCAGATCAGGTGCTCGTAATCATGAATAACGGCGAGTACTACACCACGTCGTTCGACGCCGGCAATCATTTCGAGGAAGGCATTATGCGCATAGAGCGTCTGCGTCCCAAAAACGTGTGGACAGCCATACTCTACGACGCCGAGCAAAAAGGTCTCCCCTACCTCAAACGCTTCACCTTCGAGCCCTCGGCCCGCAAGCAACGCTTCGTGGGCGAATCGCCCGCTTCTACCCTAATAGTGCTCTCCGATGCACCGGGAGCGAGATTTGAGGTGACGTTCGGCGGCGACGATGCATTCCGCGAACCAATCGAGATTGTGGCGGCCGATTTTGTAGGCGTCAAATCTGTCAAGGCCAAAGGCAAGCGACTGACTAACTACACTGTAGGCGAAATCCGCGAACTCGACCCGATTGATTCGCTCGATGACGACGAGGATAATCCAGAAACCATTACCGCTCCTACCGACGACGACACCCCCTCTGACCCGGCGACAACTGACAGTGACGACAATAAATCCGAGGACGAAATCCGCGACGAACTCACCGGCCAGCAACGCATTTTCTGACCCATCAAAAGCCACAATCAACCGCTATGCTGAAACGATTATTACTGTCAGTCCTGATATTTTGGGGGGCGACATCAGTGCGTGCCGACAATCCCGACGAAATCGTGCGCCCTGTATTCTCGGCTTATACACTCGAAATAGGTTCGGCCCACGTTGCCGACACCTATCTCACGCCGCTGAAATACACCGGTCAGCATTTTGGCCTCGACTATCAGCGCTGGCAGGCCATGAAATTCAATCCCGAACGGTGGGTGATGCAGCTCGATACCCGTTTAGGACTGAACCACACCGTGAATCCCGCCGGCAATGCCACGATGTGGGACCTCATGCTCGAATTTCGCTGGGGCATGATGCACCGCTGGCGTCTGCCCTCAGGATTTTCCATAGGAGCCGGAGGCTCGGCCATGCTTACCGGCGGAGCACTCTATCTGGGTCGCAACGGCAATAATCCTGTATCGGCCAAGGCTTCTTTCACCATCAATGCCACCGGCTACTTGGCCTGGAACGGCACGCTGTTGCACCGACCTATCACACTCCGATATCAACCCACACTCCCCGTAGTAGGGGCATTTTTCTCTCCCGACTATGGCGAGCTCTACTACGAGATATATCTCGGCAACCATTCCGGACTGGCCCATTGCGCGTGGTGGGGCAATTATTTCATGCTCGACAACCTGCTGACCGCCGACCTCTCACTTGGAGCTACATCCGTTCGTCTGGGCTACTCCGGCCGAATCTTCTCCTCAAAAATCAATCATATAGTAACCAATATGTTCACTCACTCGCTCGTCGTAGGCATTTCGGGTGAATGGATGTCAATCAATCCCAGAAAAGGCGTGTCGCGGACCACACGCATCATTTCAGCCACATACTGATTACCCCCAAAATGAGAACCCCACATAAATTGCTCGCCACGCTCGTGACCGCTTTAGCCCTGACTCTTGGCGGATGTCACGGCATCGAAGAATTTAACAACGATAATATCGGGAATTTCGAAGCCCTATGGACGGCTCTTGACCAGCATTACTGCTTCTTCAAGGAAAAAGGTATTGACTGGAACGAAGTCCACGACCGCTACGCCGCCCGCATCCACGACAAGATGCAGCGTCGGGAGTTTTTCGACCTATGCGCCGCAATGCTCGACGAGCTCCGTGACGGCCATACCAACCTCAGCTCTCCGTTTGCCACGTCCTACTATCGCGCATGGTGGAGCGATTACCCTCAGAACTACGACGCACGTCTCATTCAGCAGCATTATTTCAACTTCAAATATATCTCGCTTGGAGCTATCGACTACGGCCTGCTGCTTAACAACATTGGATATATGCACTATTCGACGTTTGCCTCGTCGGTAGGCGAAGGCAATATGGACTATATAATGCTCTACTTCGCCGGAGCCGATGCGCTGATTATCGACGTACGCGACAACGGTGGAGGCGACCTGACGAATGTCGAATCGTTCGTTAATCGGTTTATAGGCGGCAAAACGCTCGCCGGCTATATGATGCACAAGACCGGACCTGGCCATAACGACTTCTCTCGCCCCGAACCGTTCTACTACTATCCGGCAGGCGCTGACCACTACGGATGGGCGAAACCGGTAGTGATTCTCACCAACCGCTCCACATATTCAGCCGCCAACAATTTCGTTTCGATAATGAAAAACATTCCCGGAGTCACAATCATTGGCGCCACGACCGGCGGCGGCTCCGGAATGCCTTACAATTCCGAACTGCCAAACGGCTGGAGCGTGCGATTCTCAGCGTGCCCGATACTGGATGCGCTGGGCAATCCCACCGAATTCGGCGTCGAACCGACCGAAGGTTTTGCCGTCGATATGGACCCGCTCGATGCTCTTCAAGGCCGCGACACGATACTTGATACCGCTATTGAATTTCTAACCTCACCGCAATGAGTCCCTGGATTATCACAATCATTCTTCTGGTTGTTTCCAACATCTTCATGACTTTCGCCTGGTACGGCCATCTCAAACTGTCGCAGACAGGCGTTTCGGCCAACTGGCCTCTCTATGCCGTGATTCTTTTCTCATGGCTGATAGCCTTATTTGAATACTGCTTTCAGGTGCCTGCCAACCGCATGGGCTTTCAAGGCAACGGAGGCCCCTACTCCCTGATGCAGCTCAAAGTCATTCAGGAAGTAATTACGCTCGTCGTATTTATCATCTTCAGTCTGCTTGCCTTCAATGACTTCCATCTTCGATGGAACCACATAGCGGCAGCCGTGCTCCTTGTCGGAGCTGTCTACCTCGTGTTCATGGAGTGACATCACTCCATACTACGAAACGCACCGATTATCTGGAGCGCATACGCACCGTACCGTCAGCCTTAATCGTGTGCCCTTTCATAGCGCCGTGTCGCAGCGATTCAATCATGTCGTCGTAGATTTTGCCTTCGCTCTGCGCCACGCGCTCGCCGCGGCTCAACGGCTCCATATAGTCGCCGCCGTTGGCAAGATAATCAATCGTAGCCACAGAGTATATACTGTCAGGTGCAATCTCCTTTCCATTGAGCCGGGCCGATACGATGTTGTCGCGCCCGTCGAAAACGACATCCATTTCGCGACTCAACCCATTGCCGCCTGTGCGGGTCATCACGCGCAGATTGTCGAGCACATCGCTACCGGTCATTTTCAAGACCACAACCCTGTTGTCGAACGGAAACACTTGCATCACATCGCCCACAGTCAGCACTCCCTTGCGGAACTCACCGCGGACTCCTCCTTTATTGACAATCGAGAAGTCTACCGGCCCACCGGACATGCGACGCGCTTCGTCGACCACAAAGTCGGCCATAAAATTAGTCATTTCGTTTTTATCCATGTCGCGGGCCACCCGACCTATACCGATTTTCATCACCGAATCCACGGCAGCACGGTAAGGCTCCAGCATTGCAAGGAAATCAACGTCGACACGGCTGTCCAGGCGCGCGTCGACCGGAATCAGGCGGTAGGCTATCTCGCCGGTCTCTGTGTCAATGGTTATCTCGCCGAGTGCCCTTCCGGAGCTGCCGGTCTGAGCCACGAGGACCGGACGCCCCATAACATTCTCAACCATCCATGCCGGCGAATCAGCATCAGCCGGATCGACCGACGTATGACTGTGACCACCTATTATTATATCTATATCCTCACTGTTGCGGGCGAGAGCCGTGTCTGAAGCCAGCGAGGCACTTGCATAACCGATATGGGTTAAAGCAACAACCATGTCAGCTTTCTCGATATTCTTCAGAACCCACGCCACATGGTTGGCCGCCTTTATGCCGTCCATATATCTCATGCCCTCGAAATTAGCGTCAGCCACCATTCCACGCGGATCGAGACCGATGCCCATAAATCCTATTCGCCGTCCGGCCACTTCCTTGATAGTCCAGGGATGGAATATGCCTTCGACCGGAGTGCCGGTGAAATCGTAGTTTGTGGCCAGAGGCACGGCTTTGACGCGGCGCCAGTAACGGGCCATCTCCTTCAACCCGTTGTCAAACTCATGGTTGCCCATAATCTGTATGTCGTAGCCAAGTGCATTCATGGCGTCGCTCTCAGCATCACCCTTAAAGAGCGAGAAATAAACCGTGCCTTGCACAGCATCGCCGGCATCGACGAGCAGCGTTGCCGGATTGACAGCCCTCACACTATCGGTCAGCACCTTGCGGCGTGCTATGCCTCCCAATCCTTTGCTGTCAGGCTGTATCTGGCTGTGAGTATCGTTAGTGTGAAGAATCACAATCTTCTCGGCTGTGGCTATCGCGGTCGCAACAATCGCAGATATTCCGAGGAATATTATTCGTCTAAGCATGGTCATTATTGATTTTTGGCAAAATTAGCGATTTTTTTCAAAAATATTTGCGCGTTTCAATTCAATCGCGTAACTTTGCACTCGCAATCTCAGAGGAGAGAGCACGCCAAATGGCTCCTTAGCTCAACTGAATAGAGCATCTGACTACGGATCAGAAGGTTACAGGTTTGAATCCTGTAGGAGTCACAAAATTTTTTGATTTTTTTCAAGATTGAACGGCTCCTTAGCTCAACTGAATAGAGCATCTGACTACGGATCAGAAGGTTAC
>CAYUYQ010000139.1:0-5744 GCA_964449335.1 uncultured Bacteroides sp.
CGCAGTGTCCGGCTATATTCTGGCCGAAATCTATCATCTGCGCGCCGTCGGCACGGCGCCATATCCGCTTAGGCCGGAGCTCGGCGTGGACGGTTATCGGCTCATTGGGCTGAGCCACGAGTCGACGGTTCACACCGCGGTCGACATATACGCGGTCCCACGCCGAGGCGTCGTAGTCGCGCGTGGCCCAGCCGTGCGGTATCCGGCGGCCATCGATTGTCTGTCCGGCAAAGTTGTCGGCGCTGAGCGTATATCCGTCGCGCTTTATGCTCCACGTGCTGTCGGTCGGCACGATTACCCGCTCTCCGTTGTCAAGCTCGATATCAAGGATAGCAATCAGACGGCGATCCGGTGCGTAGTGGCCGCGATGCGGGAAACTCCTCATCCATTTGATTCCGGCGAGGCGCCCGAGCGCCCATCCGTCGGCCAGGACGGCGCCAATCACGTTTTCGGCCGTGTCGGTCAGCAGCGGCTCTACGTCGTAGGTCTGAAACTGCACATAGCGGTCGTAGTCGGTCCATTCCGGTGCCAGTGTGTTGTCCGACACGCGGCGTCCGTTTATCATCACGTCATAATAGCCCAGTGCCGAAGCGTGAAGCCGCGCACGCTTCACCGTTCGCCCAGCCGGGATATCAAAACTCTTCCGGAGCAGGGGCGATGCCGATGTAGGGGGTTGGCGCCATCTGTCGGCGTCGAAATCGGCGTCGGCATTATGCCCCGCCACGTAGTCGAGATATTCGGCGAGCCTACTGTCAGGCTCATCGCCAATCCAGCTCGCATCACTCCACTGAGCCGTCATCCGGCCCCACGAAGCCGGCTCGCTCCATTGCGGTTCGTCGGCGCCGGCGGTCCACACACCAACCGTCCAATAACATTCCGCTACATCGTCGGGCATCAGTCCGCCGTAGGGAATCTGGCAGGATTCCGATGACACGACCTTACCTGAATCCCATAAATCAGCCTTTCCGACGCTGAGTTTTTCGGGCGACGTAGCTGCAAGTATCCTGTAAGCAGTCTGGCGTACCGGTATTTTACTGTCAACTGCCGTAAGTTTCCATCCCAACCGGGGATTGTCGACCATCACACACAGCGGATTGCGCAGATATTCGCAGGTCAGCTCCTCTACCGCAGCCCTGACGCCGATTCCGGCCGTAATCGCCAAGACGACTAATGTAACAATAGCCCTCCTTAACAGCATAATTATCCTCAGACCCATTTTTCCATTAAATTTCAATCTTACCGCAAAGATAGTCCGCACGCGTTGATTGCCGCATCACGAAATTGACTTTTATTTTTAGATGAATGACACATGGAAATCACGCAAGGAAATCACACAATGAAAAAAACGCCCTCCCCTGATTCAGGGAAGAGCGCCTGTTCGGTAATAAATGCTATATTAGCTACTGCGGGCTGTTCTATTTTATTTCGCGCGCTGAAGCGTGTAGTTCAGACCATTGTCTGAAGGCTGCATCGTCTCGCCGACGAGAACGAGTGTCGAGTCGGAGGCTACCAGAAAATAGGTCACCTCGCCGCTTTTCGATACAAGTTTGACAAATTCTCCGGAAGCGGAATTTCCACGGGTGAAATCGCCCTTTGAGAAAAACGATGCCTTATCGGCTACGCCCGAAGCCGCCGTAGTGTCAGTCACCACATAGGTCTGGACCATTTCAAAATCGCCTTCTGTACCGTTATTGTCATCATCATAGTCAAGCACTACGGTATATCTTATGCCATCAGCGTCAGCCGCAGGTAGGAAGCCGGAATAGGCTTCTGTGACATCACCGCCGCAGCATTTTCCACCGGCAGCCTTATCACACGTCTTCTGCGAATTTGAACAAGCTGCAAAGCCAAGCATCGAGAGAGCAGCTACAGCCACAAAAAATAACTTCTTCATAATCAACTTAAATTAAAGCAAATAAATTCTTCATTAATATCGCACCGGCCCGCACACACACGCGACTCGGTAAGCTATAAACACCTCCCGCTCCGGAATTGTTCTTGCACGATGCAAATTTTTTCTACCGCGTTGTCATTAGGCTCCGCAATTCACATTCCCCTCATCGTCAATTTGCTGATTTCCGAATGTATTTGTAATTTTGCACACTGTCGGCGCCGGATAGCGGCGTCTGACTGCGTGCAGCCGCGCGTTTAAGGCCTCGCGCAATGTTTAACTAATTCTCCTTCAGCTTTGGACACAGTCCCTTTACCCGAGCTTCAGCTCATCATCGACCTTATTCCGCTGCAGATTGTGCAGCTTCCGGCCCAGTTTGGCCTCGCCCAGATTATAGCCCTCGTGCTCGCCGTGCTCGCCCTATTCATTTCCGCTTTCGTCTCCGGAAGCGAAATTGCTTTCTTTTCGCTGACGCCCCCGCAGATTGAAGAACTCGAGGAGTCGCCCAAAGGCGAACGGATTCTGTCGCTCATCCGACAGCCCGAACGACTGCTCGCCACAATCCTCATAGCCAATAATCTCGTCAACGTAACGATAGTCATTCTCTGCAACTTCGCACTCGGGGCCGTGTTCGACGGCATGAGTCCCGTGCTGAGTTTCATTCTGCAGACGGTCATCCTAACTTTCCTCATTCTGCTTTTCGGCGAGATTCTCCCCAAACTGATGGCCAATTCGGGCAATATGCGATGGGTAAGGATGGCCGCGGGAGGCGTCCATTTCCTCACCGCCATTTTCCGCCCCATATCGTCGATGCTCGTGCGCAGTTCGGTGATTGTCGGTAAGGTGGTCACCAAAAAACAGCACGACGTAACGGCCGACGAACTCTCGCAGGCACTCGAAATAACCGATGTCAAGACCCCCGACGACAAGGAGATGCTTGAAGGCATCCTGCGCTTCGGCGACACGACGGCAGCGGAAGTGATGACACCGCGTGTCGACATGACCGACATCGAAATCGACTCCGATTTCGAGCAGGTTATGGCCGTAGTGGTCGAGAGCGGCTATTCCCGCCTGCCTGTCTACCGCCAGACGCAGGACAACATCGAAGGTATCCTCTATTCGCGCGACCTGTTGCCCTACATAGGCTCGGCAAAGCCTAATTTCGACTGGCGCAAACTGCTGCGTGAACCCTATTTCGTGCCTGAATCGCGAATGATTGACGACCTCCTCGAAGACTTCCGCCGCCGCCGTATCCACATGGCCATTGTGGTCGATGAGTTCGGCGGCACTCAGGGCATTGTGACGATGGAGGATGTGCTTGAGGAAATCGTGGGCGACATCAACGACGAGTACGACGAGGAAGAGAAAACCTACCGCCGGCTGCCCGACGACACTTTCATCTTCGAAGGCCGCACCATACTCTCCGATTTTTTCCGCGTCACGGGCCTCAACGAGGACGATTACAGCGACGTGACCGAAGATTGCGAGACACTCGCCGGAATGCTTCTGGCTATCAAAGGCGACTTCCCCAAACCGAAAGAGCCGCTGGTCTACGGCCGCTGCCGTTTTCTGATTCTCGGCGTGGCGGCACACCGCATCACCGAAGTGCGCGTCAAGGTAATGCCCGACATTCAGAGCGACACCTCCGCCGCCAATTGACCCCACGCCGCGCCGACGATGCCACACACCCCACTCATCTCCATCCCCGACCTCTCCGTCGAAATCTATGCCGCGCCGCTGACCGCACCCTCGCGCGGCTCGCGCCGTCAGGTCGAAACCGCCACGGCGGGCGCCCTCGTGCAATCCGTTTTCGGCGCCGGAGCGTCGATTATCCATCTTCCTTCGGGTGCTCCGCTTCTCAGTCGGCCCGACGCCGATAGCGTCCCCGCAATTTCCATCAGCCACAGCTCATCGACCCTCATTCTTGCCATCGGCTATTGCGACGGGGCTATCGGGGTCGACATCGAGACCCCGCGCCCCAACCTTCAGCGCGTTGCGGGCCGCTTCCTGCGGTCAGAAGAGCTTGGGATGCACGACACCTCACTCCCGACCCTTTTGCGCGCCTGGACGGCAAAAGAAGCCGCTTTTAAGGCCATCGGCGTCGAGGGCATCATGCTCGCCGACTTTCTACTCAGCTCCGACGCGTCGGAAGCCACTCTCCCCGACCATGCAGGCGCACCATCGATTGCCATCCGCCATTATCCCGGCCCCGACGGCTCGCTGATTGCGCTCGCCTACGTAAATCCCTGAAAACTTTATCGCAGCGTTGGTCGTTTTACAATTAAATTGTAAATTTGCCATTACGACCTGAACTTTTCCCCGAGGCCATCGTATCTCACCATTAAATCCAACTCCCGGTTTATGAATCCTACTTCATGGACACCTCCCGCAACCGACAGCACCGACCAGAACGAACTGATCGGACGCATTCGCTTCCTGATCGGACGGCTCAACACGACCCAAGGCGAATTTGCCCGGCGCATAGGCGTCGACCCTACCAATTTCTCGAAGATTCTAAATGGACGGCTTCGCATCACCCGTAATCTCGTCAACCGCATAGCCATCGACCTCGGCGTCTCGCGCCGCTGGCTTGAGACAGGCCATTCCCTGCCCTTCGACAAACCCGCGCCACCCGACGGTGCCAACCCCGTCTACGATATCGACGTGTGTGCCGGCGCCTCCGAACTGACTCGCGAATTTACCGCCGACCGCGTGATTGGCTCCGTGAAATTTCCGGGTGTGAGCCGTGATGCCGTCATCGTGCGCGTGTCAGGCGACAGCATGGAGCCCGAAATTCAATCCGGCTCGTTCATCGCCATCAGGCCTGTCAGCGATCCGTCGTATCTCTCATGGGGACAGATTTACGTCGTGGTCACCGACGACTTCCGCCTCGTAAAACACGTAGTCCGCCATCCCGACCCCGACTTCATCACGCTCCGGAGCAGCAACCGCGCCTACGACGACATCGACATGCCCCGCCGCAAGATTCACGGCCTCTACGTAGTCGAAGCAATTCTCAACCTCAAAATTCACGGATAACAAAACGCAAACATCATACACCCACCGCACTATGACAACCCGTCGCCTCATCTCCACCCTTCTTGCAGCCGTGGCCATCTTCAGCGCAACGGCCGCACAACCCTCGGCCGACGTAGCCCGCAAAGCCGAGCGCTTCTTCTCACAGCACGAATGGGCCAGCGCCATGGCCATGTACGGCCTTCTCATTTCCGAACAGCCATCCGATATCAGCTCATACGCCCACGCCATAGTCGCCGCCGGAATGCTCGACGCCCGGGCCGAACAGCTCGACCTCACCACCCGCGCCATCCATGCCGCCGTGCCGTTCGACTCGCTCTTTGCCCGCGTGGAGCGCATCAGCTTCTCCCTCGCCCAGACCTCGCTCTACCGCGACTACCTGCTGCGCATTCGCGACGCACAGCCCTGGATGGCCCGCCACATCAACGGACAGCTGCTCCGCTACTACACCTACCGCCGCGATCCCGCCGGCATGATAGCCTACAGCCGCCTGATGCTCGAAGGCATGCCCGGCCACACCGCCTTTCTCTACCCCCTCGCCCAGGGACTTCTTCTCAACGGTCAACCCGAAGAAGCTATGAAAGTCTACACAGAAATACTCACCGCCGAGCCCCACTCCCTCGAAGCCCTCCTCTACCTCGGCAACTACTTCGCCGACCGCGTCCCCACCCATCCCGCCGACCGTCAGATAGCCCGCGACTACCTCGAGCGCGCCGCCGCACTCCGCCCCACTCCCTACCTCGCCTCCCGCCTCTCCCGCCTCTAATCCCTATGAAGAGGTGTTCTCCGACCGCCCCCAAGTTACGGTAAGTAAAAA
>CAYUYQ010000140.1:0-3340 GCA_964449335.1 uncultured Bacteroides sp.
TTTGTAAAAGGGTTATTAGTAGGCGGATACGGCAGGAGCATTGCTCTTCATGCCGCTTTTTCAGAGCAAAAGTATCTAATTTTGCCGCTTTTTCAAAGTAAAATAGGCGATTTTTGCCGCTTTTTCAAGATTTCGGGCGCAATTAGGAGGCTACGGTTGAAGTGTCGGTGGGAGTGCCGGGGATGGCAATTTTTTCGCCCAGGAAGTGGGGGCGCTTGCCAAACCAGAGGTCGAGCATCATTTTGTCGCGGGCCAGCCATTCACGTAGGGTCAGACGCGTGCGCACCCACCGTCCGGCTCTTATCGGGGCTTCTATGGCAATGGCTTTTATGCCGTTGGCTTGAGCGAGATGGAGCGCTCTTGCGCAATGGTCGGCTTGCGAAATGATAGTCAGCGAATCGCATCCAAACACTTCTTTGGCCCTAACGACCGAGTCGAGCGTCCGGAAGCCTGCAAAGTCGAGAATAATTCTGTTTTCCGGCACTCCGTGAGAGATCAGCGAGTCTCTCATGGCCATAGGCTCATTGTAGCCCCGGGTGTGATTGTCGCCGCTCGCTATAATGAAATCGACTTTTCCGGCATGATACAGTCGTGAAGCAACGTCGATTCTATTCAGGAAATATGGATTTGGCCGGCCAAACTTGTTCAACGGGTTGGTGCCGAGTAGCAGAGCAACAGCGTTGTGTGGAATGGAATCAACATTTTCATAAATGAAGTTTTTGGTCCGGGAGTGGACGTGATAGTTCACGATAACGGTGAAAACAATTGCCATTGCGACAATAATGGCAAGACAACCGATGATTTGACTATAGACTCTTTTCATTTGACATGCGGGATTAAATTTCGGCCAATCTGCCTGAGTTCAACCGTAGGGAGAATGGTATTGGTCGACTGATTACTGATTGCTGTCAGGGTCGTTGCGGTGTTGCCAGTAGGCGGTATTGACGCGGTAGAGTAGTATGGCGACTAATACTACAAAAATCAGGGCGCAAAGGCCGGCGCATCCGCGCAGAAAGAGCATCAATCTTGGAGAAATGCTGTCAATTAGGAATATCATGACGGCAAATAGGATTATCGCGACGCCGATTGCGCACAATGCCGCATATTTCAAGCGCAGGTTGGCCGGAGTCCGGTAGTATTTATCCATATCGCGACGCTCCTGTTCGCGTCTCTCAAAGAAATGTTGCATAGTTGAGTGGTAAGGGGTTGGTAAGATAAAAATCTGTGATATTGACCGGAAGTAGATGGACAACGGAAAAGCCCGATTGGACTAATCCGTTCAATTGGCTTGACGAGGCTATTCGGGTCGATTGAGAAGGCGGGCGGTTTCGTTGAGGAGGATGTGGTGGGCCGGGGCTGCCATATCGCCGTGGTTGTAGCCGTCGAGTTTGAATATTCTGACGTCGGGGTGGCCGGTAAGACGCATCATGCGCCACATGTAGAGGTTTTCTTCGTAACGACCATAGAGTTCACGGTCGGCATCGCCGGTGATGATGATGTAGGGAGGAGCGTCTTTACGCACGTGGAATAGCGGAGCGTTGCGGTCAATCCATGGCGTCAGCTCGCCTATGCCATGCGTCTTGCGGTCGGAGAAGTGGGTGATGACCTGACCGCTGTATGGTATAAGTCCGGCTATTGAATCGGCGTCGATGCCGTAGGGCGCGAGGCGGCTTTTGTCGAGGCCTATCATGCTCGTTAGAAACCCTCCGGCCGAATGGCCCGAAACGAATATCTTGGAAGGGTCACCGCCATAGCGGTCGATGTTGCGGAACACCCAATTGACGGCTTCGGCGGCATCGTCGATGCACTCCGTCACCGTGACGTCGGGAATCAGACGATAGTTGGGCGCTACGACCACATAGCCGCGCTCCACCAGTTCTGCCGGAATAAATTTCTGACCTCCGGTGAGACCGCCACCGTGAAACCACACGATTACCGGCTGACCGCACTCGCCGTCGGCCGGATGGTGGATGTCGAGTTTCAGCCGCTGACGCGACAGGCTGTCGGTTTTCTGAGTGAACGGCAGGTCGGTCTCGGTAATGTAGGGCGTTGAGGCGTGCGAGACTGCCGAGGCGGCAATCGTGAGGATGAGGGCGAATAGTCGGATGCGCATAGTCCGGCGATTGGTTGATTATATACCGAGGGTGTTGATCCAGGCGCGGATGTCGGCATCGGTCACGTCGTTCATCAGCAGACCTTTGGCTATGTTGAGCGTCGGATACGACTCGTGGAGCTCATTCTCGCTGTTGGTGATGTTGCTGCCGCCTGAGGTCATGAATGGCACTATGATTTTGTCTTTCAGGTCGTTGGATTCGATAAAGGTGTTGATGATGGTGGGATGTGTGTTCCACCAGTTGGGATAACCGATGAAAATCACCGAGTAGTCCGAAAGATTGGTCACGGAGTCTTTCAACGCGGGGCGGAAAGTGCGGTTGCGCATCTCGACGGAGCTGCGCGACAAAGAGTCGCGCCAGTCAAGGTCGGCTAACGTATATTCTTCGGCGGGAGCGATGGTATAGAGTTTTCCTCCTGTGATTTCCGCTATGCGCTGGGCGGCTTTTTCGGTGGTGCCGGTCGCGGAGAAGTAGCAGATGAGCATTTTTGTCGTTTCGGTCCGTGCTTCCTGTTTTTTAGCGGAGCATGCAAGCAGCAATCCAGCCATAATGGAGAGTGCTGCGCAGATAAGAAGTAGTTTCTTCATCGGTTTGATATTTCAGACTTGCAAATTTATGAAGATAGATTGGATTAAGCCCCATCGTCGAGGGAATAAAACTTAAAAAAACGGCGATGTGCCACTGGTTAGAGAGGACACATCGCCATTATAGAGATTGGAATTAGGATGACCTTATTTGAGGGCCGAGAGGGCTTTCGCGGCAATCTGGTCCGGAGTCAGGCCGCAACGCTTCTGGAGTTCGGAATAGTCGTAGCGGTTGAGGAATTCTTTGGGAAGACCGAGATTGATCACTTTGACGGGCGCTTCGCCCAGATAGGACGCTACTTTCTGTCCGTAGCCGCCGTCGATGGTGCCGTCCTCGGCCGTTATGACAGCTTTGTAGTCTTTGAGCGAATCGAGGGTTGCGGTGTCGAGCGTCGACAGATTGCGGGGATTGATGAGGGTAGCGTTGATGCCTTGTTTAGCAAGAATGTCGGCTGCCTGAGCCATGAATCCGAACATCGAACCGGCTCCGATGAGAGCAACGTCGGCGCCCTGACAGACAACGTCGTAAATCGGCTGAGAATAGTCGGTGAGCAGTTTGATGGCGGGGTTGGAGACGGCGATTGCGCCCGGAGTGCGAATCACTACGGCACTTCGGTCCTGAGCAACCGACCAGTCGAGCAT
>CAYUYQ010000140.1:3440-5652 GCA_964449335.1 uncultured Bacteroides sp.
CCGCCTTTGGCGAGACCGCTGGCAACGTCGACGGCCGCCTGTTCGGCGATTCCTACGTCGATAAACCGGCGTCCGGCTTCACGGCGTCGCTCCTTATCGAAGCCGAGCACACCGGGAGTGCCGGCTGTGATGGTCACCACCTTGTCGTTTTCTTTCATTCGGCGGAGCATACCTTTGGCGAAGAGCTCGCTGTAGTCCTCGGGTGCATCGGCGGGATTGTCTTCGTGGAGCGGTGCGCCTGTCTTGAGGTCGAACGGACCGCCGTAGTGGAATTCCTCCTTGTTGGCTTCGGCCACGGGAAGGCCCATGCCTTTCATTGTGTTGATGTGGACAACTACGGGATGGTCGACGTCCTTGACCGAGCGGAACATTTCAATCAGGCTCTTAAGGTCGTTGCCGTAGTTTACGTAGCGGTAGCCGTAGCCCATCGAGCGGAAGAGGTTGGGCTCGGCGGTGCCGTTGGTGTTGCGGAGCAGACGGAGGTCGGCGTAAATTCCGCCGTGGTTCTCGGCTATGCTCATCTGGTTGTCGTTGACGACGACGATGAAGTTCGAGCCGAGCGTAGCGCCGTAGTCGAGACCTTCGAATGCCACGCCGCCGCTGAGCGAGCCGTCGCCAATCACGGCCACCACATTTTCCTTGCCTCCCTGAAGGTCGCGCGCTTTGGCCAGACCTGCGGCCAGAGCTACGGCCGACGATGTGTGTCCGAGCGAATAGAGGTCGTAGTCGCTTTCGGCCGGATTGGTGTAGCCGGTCACGTCGTCGTAATGGGCCGGGTCGGTGAAAGCCTGCATACGGCCCGTGAGCATTTTATGGGGATAGGTCTGATGGGAGACATCGAATATGATTTTGTCCTGTGGAGTGTCGAACACGTAGTGTAGGGCGATTACGGCCTCAATCATGCCGAGATTCGGGCCGATGTGTCCGCCGTGAGCCGAAAGTTTTTCAAGGAGAGAACTGCGCATTTCGGCTGCAAGCTGAGTCAGTTCGGTCAGACTCATTTTGCGGATATCGGCCGGAGTTTTGATTTCTGATAAGTTTATTTCTGCCATAATAATTACAAGTTTTAGTTTAAAAACGCTTTCAGACCGCCGGATGTTGACACTCACGTCGGGAAATGCAGACCAAAATCCCATGAATCCAAACCTAAATCACGGCTGCTGAACCGGAGTCAAAATTAGTGAGTTTATCTGATTACACTCTCATAGATTGCACTGATTGTGAATAAAAGCAGTAAATTAGTGGCAGAATAATCAAATGTCGGAGCGTATGAGCAGGATTCTAAAAGTAGAAAAGCCGTCGGATTACAGCGCGTGGGTCGGGCACTCTGACTCCCATGAGCTTGTAAGCGTGATAAACTATAGTGAGCTCTCGCCGGTGCGCTATAGTCTTAACAGCTATAATGTCTACGGTCTCTTTCTGCAAGGCAAGGAAGAGGATATGGAGCTCGTCTACGGTACCGGGAAATATGATTATTCGGAAGGTACGCTGATATGCGTCGCTCCCGGACAGTTAGGCGGAAAGGAGGATAACGGTGAGTTCGTCAATCTCACGGGCTGGGCTGTGCTCTTTCATCCGGATATTCTGCAGGGAACCGCTCTCGAAAAAGAAATCAGGGATTTCTCGTTTTTCGACTACCGGATCAACGAAGCCCTTCACATGACGGTTGAGGAGCGCGATGTGATGGTGGCCATCATCCGCCAACTCGAACACGAACTCAGCTTTCCGGCCGACGCGATGCAGAACAGAATAATAGTCGGTTTCATAAATCTGTTGCTGAGATATGCGCAGCGGTTCTACAACCGCCAGTTTGACACGCGCACGATTGGCAACAACGATATTCTCTCGCGTTTAGAAGCGATGCTCAAAGACTATTTCGCTAATGACCGTCAGGCCGATACCGGACTGCCGACGGTGCAGATGTGCTCAGACCGTCTTTGCCTATCGCCCAACTATCTGAGCGATGTGGTGAAGCGCACAACCGGAGAAACCGCTACCCACTATATAAAGCGCTATGTCATTCAGCTGGCCAAGAACAGGCTTGTAGCGGGCATGTCGTGCTCCGAGGTGGCCTATTCACTTGGATTCAGCTACCCGCAGCACTTTGCCCGCATGTTCAAGAACCTGACGG
Source organism: uncultured Bacteroides sp. (assembly GCA_964449335.1). GTDB lineage: Bacteria > Bacteroidota > Bacteroidia > Bacteroidales > Muribaculaceae > Paramuribaculum. Next base: position 5,572 of record CAYUYQ010000140.1, read on the forward strand.
GTGAACCGCCCAGCGCCTACACCGGGCGGCGCCGCAAGCCCTGACAGCTCTCCACGCAGTATGCGACAAGCCTTTTCGTAG
>CAYUYQ010000141.1:0-5652 GCA_964449335.1 uncultured Bacteroides sp.
AGGCCATATCGCCGAGAGCGCCCGTGCCGTAGTCCCACCATCCGCGCCAGTTCCACGGCTGATAGATTTCGTTGTAGGGATTGAGTTTTGCAGGACCGGTGAAGAGATCCCAGTCGAGATACTTGGGCACTTTATCGACCTTTTCAGGGATGTTGAGACCCTGAGGCCAGATAGGACGGTCGGTGGCGCACTCTACGAGCGTCACGTCGCCGATTTCGCCGTTCCAAATCCAGTCGCACACCAGATTCGTGCCTTCCCACGACGCGCCCTGGTTACCCATCTGGGTTGCTACGCCGGTCGATTCGGCCAGCTTCGTGAGCAAACGCGACTCGTAGACCGAGTGGGTGAGCGGCTTCTGAACGAACACATGTTTGCCGAGCGTCATAGCGTCGGCAGCCACGATGGCATGGGTGTGGTCAGGCGTGGCCACAATCACTGCGTCGATGTCCTTGCCCATTTCGTCAAACATCTTGCGGTAGTCCCAGTAGCGTTTGGCGTTGGGGAATTCGTCGAACACGTCTTTGGCGTAGTTCCAGTTCACGTCGCAGAGCGCAACGATGTTTTCTGTTTCCTTCACCGCATTGATATTGGCATGACCCATACCGCCGATACCTACCACGGCAATGTTGAGCTTGTCGCTCGGAGCCACATGGCCGAACGATTTTCCAAGTACGGTGCTCGGGACAAACATCAGTCCCAGAGCCGACATGGCACCTGATTTAAGGAATTGTCTTCTCGAAATTTCTTCTGACATAATTTCGGTTGTTATAAAATGATTGGTAATGTAGTATTATCATGGATTATACACATCCGGCCGCCAGTGCGCACCGCGCGACGGGCCGGAGCCGGGCGCCGGATGTCACTTCTTGGGCTCTTCGGCACACTTCTCGATGTCGTGCTCGATATTGTTGACACCCTCCTTGAAGCTTCTGACGCCCTTGCCCAGGCCGCGCATCAGTTCGGGTATTTTTTTGCCGCCGAAAAGCAGCAGCACGATAAGACATATTACAAGGAGTTCACCGACGCCAAGATTTCCGATAAATAAAAATGGTTGCATCATAAGTTATTGATTTACGTTATTGTTGTATTTGAAAGTTTCTTTAATGGAGAGATTTCGACCGCCGGGGGCTCAGCGTGTGGTCTGCTTGTGGAGCAGGCCGTAGCCGTCGGTCATCGTGCGGCGCCGCTCGTGGATGCGGTCGAGCTCCTCGGGCGTGCCTTTCACCGGCATGTCGTGAGTGGCAGCCTCGGCCAGACATTTCCAGGCAAATTCCGACGCCACGGCCGAGTCGCGAAACGTCGGCATGCGCCCGTCGCGCACGCCGCTTTCAATCGATTCGGCCATGAGCTCGATGAGCGTGCCTATATTCTTGCCGCCGTAGGGCTTCTCGATCCACTCGGTCTTTGTCTCGCCGTGAATCTCCACTACGGCGGTCTTGAAGTCGTGGGTCATGCGGGCTATGCCGCGCGATCCGATTATGTCCATGTAGGAATTATGGGTCTGCTTTACCGACAGTTGCCCGTAGGCATGGCTCTGCGTGATGTCAAACACCACTCCGTTCTCAAACGTGCCCTGACACTGCAGCCACCACGGGTCTTTATAGGCCCACATTCTCACCGCCTGAGCGCGATACGTGCGATATTCCGACCCGGCCAGCCAGCGGGCGGCGTCGACGTAGTGCATGCCGCAGTCGTGAAACGCCGGCCCCTCGGCCTCGTGGCCCTCGCCGGGCGACAGTCCGGGAGTCATGTGGCAGATGCGCACCACGGCCAGCTCGCCAAGTTCGCCCGAGTCTATACACTCCTTGAGCTTGTTGAGATACCATGAGTTGCGTATGTAGAGATTGACCGCCGACATTATCGGAGCGTTTTCCACCAACTTTACGGCCTCCCACTCGTTTTCGACCGTGTCGGCTATAGGTTTTTCCGAAATGATGTGCTTGCCGCGGCTGACAGCTTTTCTTATCTGCTCCAGTCGAGAGTCGGCAAGCGCCGAGAGCACCACGACATCAATCTGCGGGTCATCGAATATGAGATCCTCGTCAGTCACTATGCGCGCCTCGGGCGCACGGCTGCGGATGTTGTCGTGGGCAGCAGCATTGGTCTCACAGATAGCTGCTACCTCCCAGCGGGCGCTTTTCTTCAGCTCATTGAGAAAAAATCCGCCCATCCGGCCTAATCCTATTATTCCGACTTTAAGTATACCCATTTTCAGATTGATGGTATAGATTTATGGTTCACAGACTTACAATAAATCAAACACATCAGGACCACCACTGCCGCGCAGCGATATCCTGACTTCTAATGACAAAATTAGAGAATATCCGATTTATTATCAGACTTGCGTCACCGCATTTAACATTTATTAACCGCGACAGCCCGCTTCATCTCTCGCCTCTGCAAGCCGGCACAGGGCTCGTCACATCACAAATTTACCAATGTCGCAGCAAACACTTTTTTACTTTTCTGACATTTATTTTTCCATTATTGCCCAATCTTTCCGGCCAGCTCCTCTCCGGTTAGCGCCGGAGGCTTTTCAGCTTCAGGCGTCCCGGCTGCAGCCCGTCGGCGGTCACTTCGACCGTGATTTCACCCGGCTGGTTGTCCGTCGAGCCTATTATCGCCAGACATAATCCGTTGAAGGCTTTCTTCTGAGCGCTTTGAAACGGCTCAAACGATGTCGGGTCGCCATTGTCGGTCGCTATCACCCGGCCGGGCCCGCTGACACTCACCATCAACGCGTTGCTTGCATCCGGCACAGTCACCCCGTGCGCATCTTTCACCGCTATCGTCACAAATGCGTAATCGCGGCCGCCGATTTCCATCCTGTCTGTCTGCAGCTCGATGCGGGCCGGAGCTCCGGCCGTTGCCACCGAATCTGTGGCCCACGTCTGCCCGTCGCGATAAGCCACGACCTTCACCACGCCCGGCTCGTAGGCCACCGAATCCCACACCAGACGGAAATCCTCGCCAGGCCGCTTCGCGCGCCGGCCCTGGCTGCGGCCATTGACAAAGAGTTCGGCCTCGTCGCCCGAAGTGTAGACGTGGACCGGCACGTTGCCTCCTTCGCGCCCCGGCCACGTCCAGTGGGGAAGCACGTGGGCCATCGGCAGCTCCGGACGCCAGTGCGACTGATAGAGATAATAGCGGTCTTTTGGGAAGCCGGCCAGGTCGAGTATGCCGAAATAGCTGCTGCGCGACGGCGGTTGCTCCTCCTCGAGGCGACGCAGCTCGGCTTCGAGTTCGGCGCGCTTCTCGGGATCGTTGCGGAAGTTCAGAAGGTTTGTATCGTCGGAGTTAAACGGCGTCGGTTCGCCGAGATAATCAAAACCGGTCCACACGAATTCGCCAAGCAGATGAGGATAGCGGGCATTGATGCGGAATTGCGTGTCGGGGTCGCAGCCCCAGCCGGGTGAATAGACGTCGTACGACGTTATCTGGAAATCGCGGTGAGTCTCGCCGTCGGGCAGATAGAAACCGCGCGTGCTCAGACACGACGACGTCTCGCTGCCGTGGGTCGGCATCGCGCTATAGCGCGGGTCAGCGTCCCATCGCCCCTGCTCGCCGAAGAAATAGTTCACGCCCATTATATCCAGACACATCGCCGCACCCGATGCGCGGCCTCCATCGGGGTCGTTGTAGCCCTCGGTCACGGGGCGGGTCGGATCGACGGCGCGCACTATCCCCGCAAGGTGAGCCGTCAGCGCGCTGTCGCGCTGCTCAAGCACTTCGTTGCCGATCGACCACATCACCACCGACGGATGATTGCGGTCGCGCTTCACCATCGCCTCAAGGTCGGCCTTATGCCACTGCTCGAACAGCTTATTGTAGTCCCATTCCCGCTTGCCTGTGCGCCAGGCGTCGAAAGCTTCTACCTGCACGATCATCCCCAGTTTGTCCGTCAGGTCGAGAAGTTCGGGAGCCGGAGGGTTGTGCGACGTTCGTATGGCGTTGCAGCCCATATCGCGCAGCAGCTCGAGCTGGCGGCGCATGGCCGAGACGTTGACAGCCGCGCCGAGCGCGCCGAGGTCGTGGTGATTGCACACGCCTTTTATCTCCGTGCGCTCGCCGTTGATAAACAGTCCGTCGCGCCTTACCTCGATTTTCCTGATTCCGAACGGCTGCCGATACACTTCGGCCTCGCCGCCCGCGTCGTTCCTGACGCTCACCTCGGCCAGATAGCGCGCAGGCGCTGTCGTGTTCCAAAGCTTAAATCCGTCGATACGCTTGGCAAGCATGGTCCGGGCCACCGAATCGGCGCCGACGGCCACGCTCCGCTCTCCGAGCGACCACACGCGGCGTCCGCGCCGGTCGAGCGAGTCAAGCTCGTAAATATCTACACTCACCGCCGCCAACGCATCGCTCTGCGACGCGTTGCGCAGCGCCACGCCCACATTGAGCGTCGCCTCGTTCAGGCGGTCGCTAAAGTCGGTCGTCGTAATGTCGATTCCATTGTAGTCCACGTGCACCGGCGCGCACTCCGTAATCCACACATTGCGGTAGATACCTGCGCCCGGATACCAGCGCGAGTCCCAGTGCTCCGTGTCCGTTCTGACCTCTATCGTGTTTCTTTCACCGGGCTTCAGATACGGCGTAGCGTCGATACGGAACGAAGCGTAGCCATACGGCCAGCCTCCGGCGCGCCGGCCGTTGACCGTCACCTCCGCGTTGGCCATCACGCCGTCGAAATCCACGTAAACCCTGCGCCCGGCCGCATCCGGCGTCACCTCGAATTGCTTGACATAGCGTCCGATTCCCTTATAGGGCAGCCGGCCCGTATTGCCGGCTATATCCATTCTGAACGGCCCTGCAATCGCGAAATCGTGAGGCAGATCCACGCTCCGCCAGCCGTTGGCTTCCGTAGGCCGCTCGCCATCCGTCGGCTCCTCGAGCCGCGTGCCGTCGGGCTGCAGCCCGAAGCGCTTAAACATCCACCCGTCGTTAAACTCCCGCCGGGTCGCGGCGCCCGTCCCGACGCTCGCGTCGTCGTCAGCCTTCGCCGGTGAGCCTCCCAGCGCTGCGACAGCCACTATAATAGACAATATTTTCAACATATTCATGGACTATATTATTATTCTAATTGACAATCCTACGAAAAGCAATTGGCTATATCTTAACCGTTTGACAATCCGCAATCCAACCGCAAATATAACCATTCTCCCCCATCCCGCCAAACTCCGCGCCGCATTTCAGCCATTTGTACGCCTCTGCTTAGAGGCAATATGGCGAAGTCGGAGAAAATATCGTATATTTGCATCATGAACTGCACACCCGCAATCGTTTTTAGGCATTTATGAAAACAGTTTTGATTTTAATTATTGCCGCCGCAATGGTGGCTTGCGGTAGTCATACCGCCGACTCTCGCCTCGCCGACATAGCCTCGATAGTCGCCGACAGGCCCCACGACGCCCTGCAGCGGCTTGATAGCATCAATCCCGCCGAGATGACCGAGGCCGACCGCCATTACTTCGACCTGCTGTCGATAAAAGCGCGCGACAAAGCCTACATCAATCATACATCCGACAGCCTCATACTCGACGCAATCGACTACTACGCCTCCCATCCCGGCGACCACAACCTCCTATACGCCGAAGCCCTTTACTACGGCGGCCGCGTCTACAGCGACTTAGGCGACTATCCCACCTCACTCCG
>CAYUYQ010000142.1:0-5612 GCA_964449335.1 uncultured Bacteroides sp.
AGGAAATCACCAATCTTTTCAAAGCCATGCGCGTGACCATCGGCACTGAGGACGACCCGAAAGAAGTCAACCTCAGCCGTCTGGCCTACCATAAGATTATAATCATGACCGATGCCGACGTCGACGGAAGCCACATCGCCACGCTGCTGATGACGTTCTTCTTCCGCCGTATGCGCCCGATAATCGAAAACGGTTATCTGTATCTGGCCACGCCGCCGCTCTATAAGTGCACGCGCGGCAAGGTGCAGGAATATTGCTGGACCGATCAGCAGGTGCAGCAGTTCATACTCAAGAACGGCGATAAAACCAAAGTGCAGCGCTATAAAGGTCTGGGCGAGATGAGCGCCGAGGAGCTCCGCGACACCACCATGTCGCCCGAACACCGACTGCTCAAAAAGGTCGAAATCAATGATGCCGCCGCTGCCGACCGTGTGTTCAGCATGCTCATGGGCGAAGACGTCGACCCGCGCCGCGAATTTATTGAAGCAAACGCCAACTACGCAAATATCGATGCGTAAAGCGATTTTTGTAGCTTCATAACGACTAAAAGCGTGTTGACCCACCTTCGTCAGCACGCTTTTTTTAACATTATGGGCTTCAGAAGCGTTATAACTTATATCAAAGCATTATGCGCCAATAATGTCATAACCACAAAAAACATTCAAGTATGCCACGCAAATCTCCCGTAGCCGCTAAAAAGAAATCAGCGAAGGACCTCAATCAGGAAGTGCTGAAATATATAGGCGAGCAGAAAACCGCCACATTCAACTATAAACAAGTGTCGCATGCCATCGGCGCCGACACTCCGAAAGCCCAGAAAAGCGTAGCCATGCTGCTGGCAGAGCTTGCTTTCGACGGCGATTTAATCGAAGTCTCGCCCGGAAAGTATAAAGCTCCGCAGCGTTCCAACGTCACTACCGGCACATTCGTGCGCCGCTCCAACGGCAAGAACAGTGTGGTGACGGATCCTGACGGCGAATCAATCTTCGTTGCCGAGCGTAATTCGATGCACGCTCTCAACGGCGACAAGGTGCGCGTCAGCATTGCTGCCGTACGTCGCGGCGTTGAGCCGGAAGCCGAAGTGATTGAAATCATCGAAAAGAATGACCAGACGTTCATCGGCACGCTCAATGTGGCCCGCAACATGAGCTATCTCCAGACGGATTCGAAATTTCTTGCGGTCGATATTATAATCCCCCGCAATAAGCTTCGCGGCGGAAAAACGGGCGACAAAGCTTTGGTTAAAATCACATCATGGCCCGACGATGAGAAAAATCCTCGCGGAGAAGTGATAGACATACTCGGACGCACCGGCGAGAACACAACCGAGATGCACGCAATCCTGGCTGAGTTCGGACTGCCGTATCGCTATCCTGAAAACGTCGACGCAGCCGCGCAGAAAATTGACGCGGGAATCACTCCGGCGGAAATCGCCCGCCGTGTAGACATGCGCGATGTCGTCACGTTCACTATCGACCCCAAGGACGCGAAAGACTTCGATGACGCTCTTTCGCTACGCCGTCTGCCTAACGGACACTATGAAGTCGGTGTGCATATAGCCGACGTGACTCACTACGTGCAGCCTGATACGTTGCTCGACAAAGAGGCGCAGAAGCGCGCTACATCGGTCTATCTTGTCGACCGCGTGGTACCGATGCTTCCCGAGCATCTGAGCAACGGCATCTGCTCGCTCCGTCCCGACGAGGAGAAACTGACATTCTCCTGCGTCTTTGAGATGGATGACAATGCCAAGGTGCACGACGCTAAAATCTGTCGCACGGTGACCAAGTCAAACCGCCGCTTCACCTACGAAGAGGCTCAGAACGTAATTGAAACCGGCCACGGAGACTTTGCCGACGAAATCCTGACGCTTGACCGCCTTGCCAAGATTCTGCGCAAGGAGCGTTTTGCCGACGGCTCGGTAGAGTTTGACCGTGCGGAAGTCCGCTTCGACATCGACAAGACAGGCCATCCTACAGGCGTGTATTTTAAGGAATCAAAAGACTCCAATAAGCTTATCGAGGAGTTTATGCTGCTTGCCAACAAGACGGTGGCCACGGCTATAGGCAAGCCCGTAAACCATAAGAAACCGAAAGCATTCGTCTACCGAATTCACGATATGCCCGACCCGCAGCGCCTGGCCGATCTGGCGAAAATAGCCCGCACATTTGGCTTCAAGGTAAAGGATTCGGGCACAAGCCGCGAGATAAACCGCTCAATCAACCGTATGCTCAGCGACGTGAAAGGCCGCGGCGAGGAAAATTTCCTTGCAACGCTCGCCATACGCTCCATGGCCAAGGCTGTCTACTCGACGGTCAACGTCGGCCATTACGGTCTTGCTTTTGATTATTACACACACTTTACGTCGCCTATCCGCCGCTATCCCGACATGATGGTTCATCGTCTGCTCGAGCGCTATCTCGACGGCGGCCGCAGCGTCAATGTGGCGAAACTCGAAGACCTCTGCAAACATTGCAGCGACATGGAACAGCTCGCCGCCAACGCCGAGCGCTCGTCGATAAAATATAAGCAGGTGGAATTTATGGGCGATCACATGGGCCAGGTCTACGACGGTGTGATAACCGGTGTGACCGAGTGGGGCTTCTACGTGGAGCTTAACGAAAACCTGTGCGAGGGTCTGGTGCCGGTTCGCGATCTGGCCGATGATTACTATGATTTTGACGAGAAGAACTATTGTCTTATCGGTCGACGTCGCGGTGTGCGCTACCGTCTGGGCGACGATGTGACGGTGCGTGTGGCGCGTGCAAGTCTCGAAAAGAAGCAGCTCGATTTCGTGCTCGTCGACGACCGCGGACCCTCTGACGAAGATTATCTGGGCAAGAACGTTTCGGCAAAGCAGGCTATCAGTGGCCATGCGGATAAAAAACATCGTCTTACCCGCGACGAAAAGAAGAAAACACGTTCACACCGCAAGCATTGAACCTTTCACCCCATTCACTGCCGTATGGAGACGATTGAAATAAGCATTGAGGGGATGCGTGTCTACGCGTTCCACGGAGTGATGGAGCAGGAGCGGCGCGTCGGCAATCTGTTTACGGTTGACGTCGCGCTCACATATCCTCCGGCCCTCAAAGCTGTGCAAGATGATGACGTGGCCCACACACTCAACTATGCAGAGTTGGCTTCGGCTGTTCAGGAAGTGATGGCTGTGCCGTCGCAGTTGATTGAGCATGTGGCGGGACGGTTGCGCACGGCTATAATGACGCGCTGGCCCGAAGTGACCGGCGGACGGATACGTGTCAGAAAGCCTGCGCCGCCCATCGGGGGCGTCAGTCTCGATGGCGCGTCAGTCACGTTGCGGTGGTAGCGTCGGCGTGCCGTTTTGCGGCTACTGTTACCTATCAGCGAGTGCGGAGTTGCCAGAACGCTACGGCTGCGGCAGCTGCAACGTTGAGCGAGTCGACTCCGTGGGCCATCGGTATGCGTGCTACATAGTCGGCTTCGGCAATTACATCCGGTGCAAGACCGTCGCCTTCTGTTCCCATTATGATAGCGAGGCGTGGTTCGGCGCAGAGCGTCGCATCGTCGATTGGCACCGAGTTGTCCGTCAACGCCATGGCCGCTGTTTTGAAGCCGAAATCGCGGAGCGAGGTCGGACAGTCAATCCACGTCCACGGCACGAGAAATACCGAACCCATCGAAACCCGGATAGAGCGTCGGTTGAGCGGGTCGCACGACGTCGGTGTCAGCAGCACGGCGTCGATGCCTAAGGCTGCCGCCGAGCGGAATATAGCGCCGATATTCGTAGTGTCGACCACCGAATCTATCACCACAATTCGGCGTGCGCTCGCAACGACGTCGGCAACCGTTGCCGGGACTGGGCGACGCATCGCGCAAAGAACGCCGCGTGTGAGCGTGTAGCCCGTCAGACAGGCCAGTGTCTCGCGCGAAGCCGTGTAGACCGGAATATCGGGACAAGCTGCGATAATATCGGCAGCGTCACCAGTTATGTGGCGACGCTCGCACATCAGCGCCAGCGGTTGGTAGCCCGCATCAAGGGCTACCCGGATTACTTTTGGGCTTTCGGCTATGAATATTGCTCGGTCGGGGTCGAGACGACTGCGAAGCTGAGCCTCTGTGAGTGAGGCAAACACTTCGACTCCGGGATGGTCTAAACCTAAAATCTCGATTATGGGCATTTCTTTTTTTGATGTGTGGGAGTTAGTAGAATTAAAAAAGCATCGCCGGAGCGATGCTTTTTTATCTGAAGGCCCATCATAGGGCCGGTTGATGCGGGATGATTAGTCCTGGTTGAGGTTTACGCGCTTGAACGCTACAGCCACGAGACCTTTCTGGGTCTTGTCGAGGAACTGTCCTACGGAAATCTTGCCGTCCTGAACATATTCCTGTTCCATGAGGCAGCTTTCCTTGAAGAACTTGTTGAGACGACCGTTGGCGATGTTCTGAATCATCTGCTCGGGGAGGTTGGCAGCCTTAGCTTCTGCGGTCTCCTTGATGATTGCGCGGCCCTTGTCAGCCTCTTCGGGAGTAATCCAGCCTTTAGAGGTGTTGGATTCGATGTGGTCCTCAGAGTCGAAGTGATTGGGGTTGAGCCCTGCTTTGTGGAGAGCGGCTTCAACGGCCTTTCTAACCATTTCCTGCTTGGTCTTTTCGATGGCAACGCTGATTTCAGAATCGATGGTTGCCTGAGGAACGTCTTCGCGCGAAACGGCTACGGGGTTCATCGAAGCAATCTGCATGCAGATTTCGCGGCCAACCTGAGCGTCTACATTCTCCATGTTGAAGCCCACGATAGCAGCGAGCTTGTTGTTGAAGTGATTGTAAGCAGCGGTTGTGGGAGCCTCAACTACTTCGTAAGCGCCGATTTCGTTCTTTTCGCCGGTCTTGCCGCTTTCCTCGGTGATGAGGTCGGCGATGGTGCGACCGTCGACAACGAAAGCCTTGAGCTCGTCGAGAGTCTTGATGCGGTTTTCAACAGCCACGTCGATGAGTTTCTGGGTGAGGGCGATGAAGCCTTCGTTTTTGGCAACGAAGTCGGTCTCGCAATTGAGGGCAACGATAGCGGCGAAGTTGCCGGTGCTCTTCGAGAGCACGCAACCTTCGGCAGCGTTGCGGTCTTCACGCTTGGCGGCTACTGCCTGACCCTTCTTGCGGAGGATTTCGACAGCGGCTTCAATGTCGCCGTTGGTTTCGGCGAGAGCTTTTTTGCAGTCCATCAGGCCGGCGCTTGTGAGGTTGCGCAGCTTGGTGATTTCTGCCATTGTTACTGCCATATCTTTTGAGTGATTGGGATGTTAGATTTTAATTGATTTAATTCGGGGCCGTTGTTTATTCGGCTGCGGGAGCCTCGGTAGCTGCTTCGGCTTCAGCTGCGGGAGCTTCAGCTTCAGCGCGGTGGTTGCGGTTCACGCGACGGCGGCGCTCGCCACGCTGGGCGGGAGCCTGCTCGCCTTCACCGGCGGCCTGATTGTCGACCTTTTCAACCTTGCGCTCTTCGAGACCTTCGCCCATAGCGGAGCAAATGGTGTCGAGGATAAGATCGATAGACTTCGAAGCGTCATCGTTGGCGGGAATTACGAAGTCAACGTCGTTGGGGTTAGAGTTGGTGTCGACGATAGCGAACACGGGGA
>CAYUYQ010000143.1:0-5559 GCA_964449335.1 uncultured Bacteroides sp.
TAATCCAAAAAATAGGGGTAATTTTTCGGATTGTAATCCAAAAAATAGGGGTAAATTTTTGGATTAGGGTGTCAATGGCGATGGAGGAAGAGGGAGGGGCGTGGGTCAGTCGACGTAGAAACAGGTGCGGAAGAACTGGAATTGCGGCAGGATGCTGCGCTTCCAGTAGTCGCCGTTGTGGGCGCCGTGCTGGGTCAGATAGGTGTGGGCGATACCCATGGAGTCGAGTTTGTGGTGCAGGGCGTTGTTGACGTCGTAGAAGAAATCTTCCGAACCGCAGTCGAAGATGATGTTGAGCATGCCCGGTTTGAGGTTGTCGACAGACGTCATGACGGTATAAGCATCCCAACGTTCAGGATATTCGTCGCGTGCGCCCAGACGGTCGGCCATATTCCAGTTTCCGGGAAATGGACGGATGTCGACTCCGCCGCTCGTGGAGCCGGCGTTGGCAAATACGTCGGGGTGACGGGTTGCGAGCCACAGCGCACCGTGGCCGCCCATGCTCAGTCCGGTTATAGCGCGGCCTTCGCGGTTGTCGCGCGTGCGATAGTTGGCGTCGACCCATGGCACGAGATCGTTTATGATGTAGTCTTCCATACGGAGCGTGGAGTCGACGGGTGAGTTCCAGTACCATGAGTTGAGTCCCGAAGGACAAACGATGATAACGGAAAAGTCGGTGGCGAGATCGTCGAGATTGATTACGCTGTTCCACGACGTATGGTCGCCACCGTGACCGTTGAGCAGATAGACCACGGGATAACTTACGGAATCGGCCGTAGCATAATCGGCAGGAACGGCCACCGATACCGGGGCGGGGGAGGGAACGTTGGTGGTTTCGACTTTATGGACGGTGATGGCGTCGAGCGAGAAAGCTATGACGAAAAGGGCCAGAAGCGAGGAATAAATTCGGTTCATAGTGTTGCGGCAAGTATAAGAATTGGAGCAAAAATAGCTCAGTTGCCGACATTTTGCCTAAATTTGTAATCCCATTGCAATAACTCTGCAATTGATGACCATTCAGTAAACGAAATAAACCTTCTCAAGAATGAAAACAGGCATAATCGTGGCTATGGACAAGGAGCTGCGTCTGCTCACGCCGCTCATGACCGACCGTGCCACTCAGAATATCAACGGCTTTACGTTTTATACCGGCACCATCGACGGCGCGGAAGTAATCGCGGCCAAGTGCGGTATCGGAAAGGTCAATGCGGCAATAGGCGCTATGACCATGATTGATAATTTCCGGCCCGAACTGATTGTCAACACGGGCGTGGCCGGAGGGACAGGCGGACGTGCCGGTGTGCTCGACGTCGTGGTGGGCACCCGCGTGGCCTATCACGATGTGTGGTGTGGTCCCGGAACGGAGTGGGGCGATGCGGCCGGATGTCCCCGCTTTTTTCAGACCGATCCGCGGGTGAGCGCGCTGGAGTGCCTGCGTGAAAGCGACACGGTGAAGCACGGTCTCGTCTGCTCGGGCGACGTTTTTGTGTCAGACCCCGATATTCTCGCACGCATCCGAAGCCTTTACCCCGACGTTGATGCCGTCGATATGGAGTCGGCGGCGATAGCTCAGGTGTGCTATCTGCGCGGGGTTGCTTTTGCCTGCATCCGTGTGATTTCCGATACTCCGGGCGCCGACGACAATATAGCGCAGTATGAAAACTTCTGGGACGATGCTCCCGCGCAGACGTTCGGATTGTTGCGCGGCATATTAAGCGAGCTGAACAGTAAACACGTATCGTTAAAATAAAATCGGCTTATACGTTATGGAGAAAATCGCAAGTTTCACAATTGACCATCTGCGGCTGCTGAGAGGCGTCTATGTGTCGCGCGTCGACAGTCTGCCTTCGGGCGATACGGTGACGACATTTGATGTTCGCATGACCGAACCCAATCGCGAACCGGCTCTCACCCCCCGGTCGCTTCACGCAATGGAACATCTGGCCGCCACCTATCTCCGCAATCACCCGCAGTGGGGCAAGCGAATCATCTATTGGGGGCCTATGGGCTGCTGCACCGGCAACTATCTGCTTGTCGAAGGGAAGCCGACTCCCGAGGAAATCGTGCCGTTGCTGCGCGAAACGTTTTCGTTTATAGCTGATTTTGATGGCGAAGTGCCGGGAGCCACACCTCGCGACTGCGGCAACTACACGTTTATGGACCTTGAGTCGGCCCGTAGCGACGCACGCCGCTATCTCACTGAAGTGCTCGCGAATCCGGCTCCTGAAAATCTGACCTATCCCGAATGAAAGACATAAAGGCGCGGCGCGGGGCCTACTATCTGAAACGGGCCGTGGCCGAAGGCGAACACGAGCGACAGGATTTCAAGTATCTTATTTCGGATGCCGCCAAGATAGCTCGCTCGATTTCGGCGTTTGCCAACCATAGCGGCGGCAGTCTGCTGATAGGAGTGAAGGATAACGGTGTGATAGCCGGCGTGCGCAACGAAGAGGATATCTATGTGGTCGAGCAGGCTGCTCAATTCTATTGTCGTCCGGCGCAGAACGTGGAGTTCACGGCTTTTACGGCCGACGACGGCGCAATGGTGATTCGTGCCGAAGTTGCTGCAGCGGTCAATCGTCAGGTGATGGCGCGTCACGCCGACGGTACGTGGCATGCCTACTTTCGTGTGGCTGATGAAAATATTCTTGCGCCCGACCTGATGATGCGCGCCTGGAAGCGCCGGGCAGCCGGCCGGTCGGCAATCGTGCGTCTTACGGCAGAGCAGCGCAGTCTGCTGGCCTGCATCGAGGAGGCGGGCGATGACGGCGCTGAGTTCGACGAGCTGACGCGCGGAGCCCGCATGTCGGAGGCTGCGGCCGGTGATGCAGTGGCCGACCTCTATGCTATAGGAGTGGTCGATTTTCGTTTCGGGCGCAACCGCACGTTTCATCTCGTTTTATCCGACCCCGATTCGGGCGACTAATCTATTTTGTGTAGAAAACGCCTTGTTTCGGGCCTCAGATTACTCACTTTAGGGTATGGCGTGGCCCGTTGACGTGTTGTAATTTTGCAACGGATAAAAAATTACGAATGAACATTGGTTACACACGCATAGCCATAAAGTACCGGGGCTGGCCGTGAGGTCGGCCCCGATGCTTTTGACGGCGTATCGGGTCCAAGAAGATTTGGTTCGTAAATTGGTTGATGCGATGGAAAAACAAGCTATGCTTCGGCGAGTTTAAGGAAAAAAGGCTATATTTGTGACAAGCAATAACCAATCATAACAAATACCAACTTTTCCATGAGAAAATCCTTTTTTTCGTTAGCGGCGACGATGGTATGTGCCGGTCTGCTGCTTGCATCGTGCGGCAAGCAAGCTTCAACCGCTGTCAGCATCGTCCCCGTGCCGGTAAGTGCCGATATTAAGTCGGGCGAGTTTGAACTGAAAGCGGGCGCTACAATCGGTGTAGCATCCGATTCGCTAAAACCGGCTGCAAATTATCTTGCTGAAATTCTTTCGCCCGCCACGGGCTTCGACATTCAAGTGGTGGATGGCGAAGGCACAATCACCCTTAAGACCGGCGATGTTCAGGGGCTCGACGGAGCCTACACGCTCAAAGCCTCGGGCAGCGGCGTTGAAATCACCGGCGGCAGCTATGCCGGTGTGATTGCCGGCATCGAGTCGCTGCGTCAGCTCCTCCCGGCTCAGATTGAGTCGAAATCAAAGGTCGACGGTGTAGCGTGGACCGTTCCCGCAGTTGAAATCAACGACGCTCCGGCCTTTGAGTGGCGCGGAATAATGCTCGACGTGTCGCGTCACTTCTATAGCCCGGCTGAGATTAAGGAATTCCTTGACCTCATGGCTCTATACAAACTCAACAAATTCCACTGGCATCTGACCGACGATCAGGGCTGGCGTGTGGAAATCAAGAAATATCCGCTTCTAACCGAGCAGGGCGCCTGGCGCAAATTCAACTCTCAGGACCGTGAATGTCTCCGCAAAGAGAAAGCCGATGAAAACCCCGATTTCGGTCTGCCCGCAGAGAAACTCCGAATCACTGAGAAAGGCGACACACTCTATGGCGGCTTCTATACACAGGACGAAATCCGCGATATCGTGGCCTATGCTGCCGTTCGCGGTATCGACGTAGTACCCGAAATCGATATGCCGGGACACATGCTTGCTGCTGTCAGCAACTACAAGGGCGTCTCCTGTTTCGACGAGACCGGATGGGGTGCCACATTCTCCTCTCCCGTCTGCCCCGGCAAGGATTCGGCAATGGAGTTCTGCAAGAACGTTTACGACGAGCTCATAGACCTCTTCCCCTATGAATACGTGCATATCGGTGGCGACGAAGTAGAAAAAATCAACTGGAAGAAATGTAAGGACTGCCAGAAGCGTATGGCCGACAACAATCTGAAGACCGAGGAGGAACTCCAGTCATGGTTCATCCATCAGATGGAAGAATTTATCAACTCCAAAGGCAAGAAGATGATTGGCTGGGACGAAATACTTGAAGGCGGACTGTCGAACACTGCAACCGTCATGTGGTGGCGCACATGGGCTAAAGATGCTCCCGAGAAAACCACCGCTCAGGGCAATAAGATTGTCTACACCCCTAACTCGCAGTTCTATCTCGATTATCAGGAAGACAAAAACTCTCTCGGCAACATCATAAATCTCGACATCGACGAATCGATAGCCGATGCCGATGCTCAGAAGCTCGTCATGGGTTTCCAGGGCAACATCTGGTGTGAGTGGATTCCATCGCGTGAGCGTATGCACTATCAGGCTGTTCCGCGTCTGCTCGCCATCGCCGAACTCGGCTGGGCACAGCCCGACAAGCGCGACATCGATGACTTCCGTCAGCGTCTGGCCTCGCAGTTCGAGCGCCTCAACATTATGGGTATCAACTACCGTATCCCCGACCTCGAGGGCTTCAACGCCACCAACGTGTTTACCGACAGCGCCATCCTCGACATAACTTGTCTTGACCCCACGGCTCAGATTCGCTATACGACCGACGGCTCTCTCCCGACAATCGAATCGACACTCTACACCGGTCCCGTGACTGTTACCGAGAGCACGGATTTCACTCTGGCCACGTTCCGTCCGTCGGGTAAGCGCTGCGACATAACCCGCACGCGCTACATCAAGGAGTCGTACTCTCCGGCAGCCGACGTCAAGGCCGAGACACCCGGGTTGACAGCCACATGGTATGACTATGCCGGTGAGAAATGTTCTGAGATTACTCAAGCCAAGCTCAACGGCACGTATGAAATAGCCGACGTAGAAATTCCCGCCGATTGCAAAGGCAACATCGGTCTGGTAATCAACGGCTACATCGACATTCCTGCCGACGGCATCTACACCTTCGCGCTTCTGAGCGACGAC
The DNA here is from genome assembly GCA_964449335.1 of uncultured Bacteroides sp. Classification (GTDB taxonomy): domain Bacteria; phylum Bacteroidota; class Bacteroidia; order Bacteroidales; family Muribaculaceae; genus Paramuribaculum. The sequence continues at coordinate 5,339 of CAYUYQ010000143.1, forward strand.
GGTAGCATTCTGACCATCGACGGCGCCACCGTAATTGACAACGACGGGCCCCACAGCCCGCGTGAAATCGTAGGTCAGAAGGCCCTTGCCAAAGGACTTCACCCCATCGAAATCCTCTACTTCGACCACAACGGCGGTCAGCTCCGTCTTACCGTGACCGACTCCACCGGCGCCCCGCTCGCATCCTCACCCCTCTACCTCCACTAATTCCCCGGATAAAA
>CAYUYQ010000144.1:0-5436 GCA_964449335.1 uncultured Bacteroides sp.
CAGTACTACGTCGAAAGTCATAAATCCGATGACCATTTCTGCACTATGTGTGGCCCCAACTTCTGCGCTATGAGGATTTCGCGTAAACTCGTCGACGACTGCGCAAAATAACCGTCATAATTCCGATAAGCTACTGTATGTTCTACGACGAATTGAAAAAGTATTCCTGGGAGGCTACCACCGATGCAATAGCCCGTAAGACGGCAGCCGACGTCGAGGCTGCCCTATCGCGCCCCGTGGCAACGGTTGACGATTTCATGGCTCTCATCTCTCCTGCAGCGGCTCCATACCTCGAGCAGATGGCTGCCTTGTCGCGCCACTACACTCTTGAACGATTCGGCAAGACGATATCGATGTACATCCCTATGTACGTCTCCAACGCCTGCACTAACCACTGTGTTTATTGTGGCTTCAACCACCATAATCCTATGACGCGCGTCACTCTCACGCTCGATCAGGTCAAGGCCGAGTGTGAAGCCATTAAGCATCTTGGACCGTTTGAAAATCTTCTGATTGTCTCAGGCGAATTTCCCGCGCTCAACGGAGTCGATTATCTGGAAAAGGTGCTGAAAGTCGCGCGTCCCTACTTCAGCAATCTTACCATTGAAGTAATGCCGATGAAAGAGCGCGACTATGCCAGACTGACCCATAGCGGACTCAATGGCGTAGTGTGCTTTCAGGAAACCTATAACGAAGCCAACTATCGTCGCTACCATCCTCGCGGCATGAAGTCAATCTTCGAATGGCGCGTCAACGGCTTCGACCGCATGGGTGCAGCCGGTGTCCACAAGATAGGAATGGGTGTGCTGATTGGCCTTGAGGACTGGCGGACCGACGTCACGATGATGGCCCGTCATCTGCGCTATCTCCGTAAGAATTACTGGCGCACCCGCTTCAGTGTCAACTTTCCCCGCATGTGTCCGGCCGAAGGAGGCTATACGCCCTCGGTCGTGATGACCGACCGCCAATTGGCACAACTCACCTTCGCTTTTCGCATCTTCGACCACGACGTCGACATATCATATTCGACACGCGAATCCCCTCGTTTTCGCGCCAACATGATGAAACTCGGCGTAACCTCCATGAGTGCCGGAAGCAAGACCGAGCCCGGCGGCTACTGCTCCACTCCTGACGCCCTTGAGCAATTCGAAGTCACCGATTCCCGCACCCCCCGCCAGGTCACCGACGAAATCCGCGCCCTCGGCTACGAAGCCGTCTGGAAAGACTGGGACAAAATCTTCGACTGACCTCGTAAAAATTCCCTACCGTCAGTGCTCCTTCTCTGCAATAGATAACGGGGGCAAAGTCGGTAGGGATTATTGTATCTAATACGTTTGAAGCGCCTCAGAATAGTAACTTCTGCCTATTCTTGCGATACGTTCCCGGAGGTAATCCATAGTGTAGTTTGAACACTCGTGAGAAATATGCATCATCATGAAATCCGAGACGATAAGCAATCTCTTTAATACTCAAGCTGTCGTCAAGCAATAAAGGTATGGCCGCATTCATCCTCAGCAAAGTGGTATATACAGTCGGTGTTGTCTGTAAGGTTTTATAAAACAGACGATGGAAATAACTAACTGACATATTGCAGTAATCAGCCAGTTGTTTTATGGTTATTGGCTCACAAAAATGGCTCCGCACATAAGCTACTGCCGGCTCAATCATACGCATTGCCTCCCTATCATCCGTCACGGGCCATGTGAAACGACGCATCAGATAGACTATTACGGACTGAATATTTGTCTGCAGCGAAAGAGATTCCAAATAATACCCTACACTTGAAGAATACTGCCCCGACATAAACTGTTCGATACTGCACAACGAATTTCTTGCCTCCGGAAGTAAATCAGACACATTCACCACTAAAGGCAACCCCAACATACCATGATGAAGAAAAACATCTTTAGGGATAAAATGAAGCCAATGCACCGAAAAAAGTGTCTTGCATTGTTGACGTTGCAGTCTTATTCCATTTATGAAATACAGATTACCGGCTTGTAATGCGTAGTCTCTATCATTGTCCTGCAACAACAACTCCCCCTCAGTAATGAAGTATATTTTAAAACAATTATCAATATCCGAATGTGACTTGTTCCACGAACTGTTACCGGTATAAGTACCTCCGATAAGTATATCTACGGTGTGGCCTAAATGAATCATGATTTTATATTCTGTATAGTATTGTACAATATTAATAATTATTTTTACAATTTATATCAAAAACTATTCAATAATTTTGTAGCACAAATCGTCATTAACCGTCACATAATAAAAGCGGCTAATTTTGAGATGTTTATCTTGAAAATAGCGCTTACATTCAATTTATGAAAGCAGAAGCAATCTTATCAACTTTGTGTAAATCCCTTCTGTCACTGTTTGTATTATTGTCCTCAGAAATAGCTTGTTCTCAGGATATAATCCCGTTTGCGACAACGTTAAGCATTGATCCGTCCGACACTCCGGATACGATTATTGCAAAGGCAACCCATGTCATACCTGACCATAGGCAGATTGAAGCGCTTAAACGCGAATTCATAGCCTTTGCATGCTATGGGCCTAACAGTTTTACGCGTAGGGAGTGGGGAACCGGACTTGAAGATCCTAGGGTGTTTGCTCCCTCCTCGCTCGATACCGACCAATGGGTACGGACAATGAAAGATGCAGGCATGACTATGGTTATTCTCACGGCTAAACATCACGACGGGTTCGTGTTATGGCAAAGTCGCTATACCAATCACGGTATCATGTCATCTGATTTCATGGACGGCAAAGCCGACATAATGCGTGCATTATCTGAATCCTGTAGGAAATATGGAATGAAACTCGGTGTTTATCTGTCGCCGGCCGACCTACATGAAATCGAATCACCCGACGGACGCTATGGCAATCTGAGTCCTAAAACTCTCCGACAGATTCCGCGTCGAGTTGAGGGACGACCGTTTGAAAACGAGTCGACCTTTGAGTTCGTTGTCGATGACTACAATGAATACTTTCTAAACCAGCTATTTGAGCTTCTGACTGAATACGGTCCAATCCATGAAGTGTGGTTTGACGGTGCTCACCCAAAGCGCAAAGGTGGACAGACATACGACTATAACGCTTGGAAAAAACTGATTTACTCACTCGCCCCAGAAGCCATTATATTCGGGCGAGAGGGCACAAGATGGTGTGGCAATGAAGCCGGACAAACAAGACCGACGGAGTGGAACGTAATTCCCTACTCAGCCAATCCAGATACCTTAACGGTATTTCCCGACATGACGGAGTCTGATCTTGGAAGCCGCGAACGTCTGATGAATGCTTCTTATCTCCATTATCATCCTGCGGAGACAGACGTCTCGATTCGCGACGGTTGGTTTTATCGCGATGATGAGAGTCAAAATGTCAGAACGGCCGACGATGTTTTCGACATGTATGAACGGGCTGTAGGTGGAAACTCAATCTTGCTTTTGAACATACCGCCTAATCGCAGCGGTCGACTTGCGCCACGAGATTCATCAGTTATTGTCGAAGTCGGACGTCGAATCAAATCGACATATTTAGATAATATGTTGGTCAAGTCTGACGCTCCTGAATCTCTTCTCGACAACGATTTAATCTCAGCCGTCCCCATTGACGGGGAGATGGTTATCTCTCTGCCGCATAAAATTACATTCAACCGCTTTATTCTTCAGGAGCCCATAGCCACCAGTGGCGAACGCATTGAACGGCATGCCGTTGATGCCTGGATAAATGGCCGATGGTGTGAGCTTGCTGAAGCCACTAATGTAGGATATAAACGCATACTCCGCTTCCCGGAAGTAACCGCCGACCGTATCCGCATCCGAATTTTGGCTTCACGCGCCGCGCCCTCTCTATCGTCTATCGGTGCCTATCTCTACATCAAGCCTGATGAGTCAGATTCCATTTATCATCCTGCCAAGCCACAGTGCTTAAGTCGTGAAAACTGGGTGATTACGGCTAACGCCGAGAGTCCGGGCAATATTGCACGTTTCGCTATTGACAGCGATTCTACAACATTCTGGAGCGCCCCGGCAGCAGAAGCCGTGATAACCATCGATATTAGGAGTCAGAAAGACCTTCACGGTTTTATCTATACACCGCAGACCGATGTTAGAGGACTCGGCATGATTGCAAGAGCCCGTGTTATGACAAGTAAAGACGGTATTAAATGGCAGCTAATAGGAGAATCTGACTTCGGAAATCTCGTGAATGATCCCACACCGCGCCGCTTCGACTTTCCTACTCCGGTTTCAGCCCGCTTTATGCGGCTTGAAGTTCTTGAAATCGAGGGCTCTTCTCCTATGGCAGCTATTGCCGAGATTAATCTATTCTAAGAAACGGATATGGAAGCAGACAACTGATGATTGCAGGTCGCGGATTTTTTAGTAAATTTGCAACTTGAAATCTTTTTAATCAAGTAAAACGCATTATAGCTAACATAATCACTGAGATATGAACGAGCTGGCTCCGAAATACAATCCCTCCGAGGTGGAGGACAAGTGGTATGCTTACTGGATGGACCACAATCTATTCCATAGCGTGCCCGACAGTCGCGAACCCTACTGCATTGTTATCCCCCCGCCAAACGTCACGGGTGTCCTCCACATGGGCCACATGCTCAACAACACGATTCAGGACATTCTCGTGCGCCGCGCCCGTATGGATGGAAAAAACGCACTGTGGGTGCCCGGCACCGACCATGCCGCTATCGCTACTGAAGCAAAGGTTGTGGCAAAGCTCGCTTCTGAAGGCATCAAAAAGACTGATCTGACACGTGAAGAATTTCTGAAACACGCCTGGGACTGGACCGAGAAATACGGCGGCATAATTCTTACGCAATTGCGTAAGCTCGGCGCGTCATGCGACTGGGAGCGCACAGCCTTCACCATGGATTCCATCCGCTCCCGCTCGGTTATCAAGGTGTTTGTCGATCTCTACCGTAAAGGGCTCATTTATCGCGGTAAGCGCATGGTCAACTGGGATCCTAAAGCCCGCACGGCTCTGAGTGATATCGAGGTAATCTATAAAGAGGAGCATAGCAAACTTTATTATCTCCGCTATAAGATTGTCGGCGAGGATGGTTATGCGATAGTTGCCACCACACGTCCATGTGTATCAACCCGGCCGACCCCAAAAATCAGCATCTGCGCGGCAAGCGGGTGATTGTGCCTCTCGTCGGCCGCGAGATTCCTGTGATTGAGGATGACTACGTGGATATCGAGTTCGGTACCGGATGTCTAAAAGTGACTCCGGCTCACGACATGAACGACTATATGCTCGGACAGAAACACAATCTTCCTTCAATCGACATTTTCAACGACGATGCCACCGTAGCTCCTGCCGAAGGCATGTACGTAGGCATGGTCCGATTTGACGGCCGCGCGCAGATTGCTAAAGATCTCGAAGCCGCCTGGCTGATTGAGAAAGTTG
>CAYUYQ010000145.1:0-5301 GCA_964449335.1 uncultured Bacteroides sp.
CGTTCGACCTTATCGCCAAAGCCAATGCTTCAATGGCCGTATTCTCAGCCGGTATCACCCTTTCAGCCATCAAGTTCTCAATCAACTGGCAGGTTATCCTCGGTTCGATTATGAAGATGATCGTGATGCCTCTGGTGGTTCTCGTGCTCGGTCTTCTCTTCCACATGGACCCGCTCAACCTCAAGATGCTCGTTGTGGCAGCTGCACTTCCGCCGGCATTCTCAGGCATTATCATCGCCGACGAATACGACACTTACACCGCCACCGGTACATCATCGCTTACACTTAGCGTCATCCTGTTCGTAGGATTCTGTCCTCTCTGGATCTGGATTACCGAAATGGCACTGAAAGCATTCTGATAAACATCCTTTAAACGATATACCCGCCGGAACAAGCGCTCATCCCCAACGACGCCCGGCGGGCGTACCTTTTTTCAAACGAACTGTAGCATGTCCGATAATCTTACATCAGCAACGATTGTCATCTCTGCCGGAAAATCCGTCGGACATCACACCCTATACCCCTATTCATGGACCGTGGCGCCCAGTGGCGTCTCGGGCTTTGATGTTTCAATGCCGGATTGTCGCGATGTGGCTGCCATGCTGCGTCGGCAATTGTTGGGTTTAATTTATCCGGCATCGTCAGTCATGAGCGCTCCGGTGCCATCGGACCTCACGGCCTGTGGAGTTTGCGGGACATGCCGCCTCACTTACGCTGCTACTGCGCAGCCACCGGAAAACATAGCACCATCTCGATTATTGTGAAACTTCGGTCGCACAGACCGTCCAATCCCTCCGTGCCGTAAATATTACCATTTGCTATAGTTTTCCATTAAGGCGACTCAGGAAGCCGGGGCTTTTAAGCTCCGGCTTCCAATTTTTATTGTAATTTTGCATATCTAAGAATTATAATCCTAATGAATCCACGCCCTATTGAGCTGCTCGCCCCCGCACGCGACGCCGCCATAGCCATCGAAGCCATCAAGCATGGGGCCGATGCCGTCTACATCGGTGCCGAAAGCCACGGCGCGCGTCAGGCTGCCGCCAATTCGGTGGCCGACATTGCCCGCGTAGCCGAATTTGCACATCAGTTCAATGCGCGCGTCTACGTTACGCTCAACACTCTCGTCTACGACGCAGAACTCCGTAGCGTGGAGCGGCTTGTGGGCGAGCTGTATCGGGCCGGCGTCGATGCACTGATAGTCCAGGATATGGCCCTGCTTGACCTCGACATCCCTCAGATAGCCCTACATGCGAGCACGCAATGCGACATCCGCACCCCCGATAAAGCCTTGTTTCTTGCGCGAGCCGGTTTCAGTCAGCTCGTAGTGCCGCGCGAGCTGACTCTCGATGAAACCCGCCGGATTGCCGCAGCCGTGGAAGGCCTGGCCACCGTCGAAGCCTTCGTCCACGGAGCTTTATGCGTAAGCTATAGCGGTGATTGCCAAGCAGGTCAAGCAACGCAAGGACGCAGCGCCAACCGAGGCTGCTGCCCGCAGATATGCCGTCACAGTTTCGACCTTGTCGACGGCGAGGGCCGGGTGCTGATTGCCGACAAGCATCTGCTGTCACTCCGCGATCTCAACCGCTCGGCGTTGGTGGCGTCGATGCTCGACGCCGGAGTATCATCGTTCAAAATCGAGGGACGGCTCAAGGATTCCGCCTACGTCAAAAACACCGTCAGCGCCTACCGCGACATTATCGACAAAGCTATAGCGTCAGCTCCCGACGGCATGTATCGGCGCTCATCCGACGGCACCTCCGCAATCTCGTTCACGCCCGATCTGACTCTAAGCTTCAACCGCGGCTACACCGACTATTTTTCCACCGTAGCGCGCCCGGAGGGTAAAATGGCGTCAATCGACACACCGAAATGGACCGGCACACCCGTCGGAAAAGTAATCTCATGCAAGGGACGCACCATATGTGCATCGCTCAACACCACGCTTAACAATGGCGACGGCTTAGGCTACTTCGACGCCGGGCGCCGCTTCCACGGCTTCCGCATCAACCGCATAGACGGTCAGACACTTTACGCGGCGTCGGACATTGACCTGCCACGCGGCACAACACTATACCGCAACCACGACCGCCTGCGTCAGGCCGCACTCGAATCCGACACCGCCCGGCGCACTATCGGCGTAGCCCTAACGCTCCGCCCAACTCCGTTCGGGCTTGCACTCGACGCAAAAGACCAGACCGGAGTCAACGCATGCGCCACAACCGTCTTCGAGCTTCAGGAAGCTAAAAAGCCGCAGACCGACGCACGGCTTACTGCCCTGAAAAAAAGCGGCGATACAATCTTCACAGTTACCGACGTGACGGATATGGCCGGTAAGTACTTTGTTCCGCTCTCGATTCTTACCGACCTTCGCCGGCGCGCACTCGAAGCTCTCGCCTCGGCCCGAAAAGCCGCGCGACCGATTGACTACCGGCGCGATCCACAGCCCGACCTGACGTTGCCTGACGAGATGCGCACCCTCACCTACCACGACAACGTTGCCAACCGCGTGGCCGCCGATTTCTATCGCCGCTGCGGAGCCAAGCAGATCAGTCCAGCGCTGGAGGTGTCGACTTCGGCTCCGCGCTCCGACTTACGGGTGATGACAACACGCTACTGCCTGCGCCGCGAAATGGGACGCTGTCTGCGCACGACTGCCGGACGGCTCTGGTCAGGCCCACTCTACCTCAAATCAGGCCCCACCACCTTCCGCCTCGACTTCGACTGCCCCAACTGCCGCATGAACCTCACTCTTCCGGCAAAAGAATAAACGCCGGGATTTTCGTTGGAAAGTAGCGGGATTTAGAGTATATTTGCGGTGTGGCAGACAGTCCCGGAGGGACGCGCTGATTAACCATGCTCATAACTTAAATCAACATAACCCACTGTCCAATGAAAAAAGACCGCATCCTCGTAACCGGCGGCACAGGCTACATCGGTTCGCACACCGTTGTCGAGCTTCAGAATGCCGGCTACCCCGTAGTGATTATCGACAATCTTTCAAACAGCAACCGTGAGGTGCTCGATGGCATCGAGCGCATCACCGGCATCCGCCCTGACTTCGTCGAAGCGGACTGCACCGACCTCAACGCGCTCAAAAAACTGTTTGCCGATTATCCCGGAATCAAAGGCATCATCAATTTTGCTGCCAGCAAAGCTGTAGGCGAATCAGTGCAGAAGCCTATTCTCTACTATCGGAATAACCTAAACACCCTCCTCAACCTCCTTGACCTGATGGGTCCCAACGATGTGAAAGGCATCGTTTTCTCTTCGTCATGCACCGTCTATGGCGAGCCTGACCAGAATCCCGTGACCGAGCAGTCACCCATCAAGAAAGCCACATCGCCCTACGGCAACACCAAGCAGATTTCAGAAGAAATCATCACCGATGTGATTGCTTCGGGCGCTCCGTTCAAGAGCGTAATCCTCCGCTACTTCAACCCCATCGGCGCACATCCGTCGGCTGAAATCGGAGAGCTCCCCAACGGTGTTCCCCAGAATCTTGTGCCCTATCTCACTCAGACTGCCATGGGTATCCGCAAGGAGCTAAGCGTGTTCGGTGACGACTACAATACACCCGACGGCTCGTGCATCCGCGACTACATCAACGTTGTCGACCTTGCCAAAGCCCATGTGATAGCCGTAGAGCGTATGCTCAACGACGCAAGCGAGGACAAAATCGAGATATTCAATCTCGGCACGGGTCTCGGCACTTCAGTGCTCGAACTCATCAACGCATTCGAGCGCTCGACCGGCGTCAAAGTTCCCCACAAGATTGTCGGACGCCGTGCCGGTGACATCGAGAAAGTCTGGGCCGACCCCTCCCACGCCAACAATGTGCTCGGCTGGAAAGCCGAAAGCACCATCGACGACACTATGCGTTCTGCCTGGGACTGGCAGCTTAAGCTCCGCGAGCGCGGCATAATGTAAGCATCGACTGTTTAAAAAATAGAGATTGACGGTGTGTCAGACCCTGATGGGTTTGACGCACCGTCCTTTTTGTGACCGGACTGGCCCCGCATCGCGAAAAGAATGAAACGAGGAGAGTGACGGAGATTAATTTTTTGATTAAATTTGCAGTGTATTATGCAAATGCTGTGGCAACAACGGCAAATAACCTATTTTTCACTGCATGATAAAGCTCGCACACAGACTGGTTATAAGCATACTGGCTATTCTGTTTACCTCACCTCTGGTCAACGGACAGACGCCGCCGTGGTTTCGCGCCGACTCGGCAACGGTGGTCAGCCTGCTGACATGCGCACCCGGCTCAATTATCTATGAGCTTGAAGGCCATGCGGCGCTGCGCATCAGGCAGTCAGATGGCAGCGACATCACCGTCAATTGGGGGCTGTTTGATTTCAACAAACCCAACTTCGTCTATCGCTTCGTCAAAGGCGAAACCGACTATATGGCCGGAGCCTACCCTACTGAGCGATTTCTCCGCGAGTATCTTGCTACCGGGCGCCGAGTGACGGAATTTGAGCTTATTCTGACTCAAGAGCAGAAGCAGGCGCTGCTTGATGCCGTGGCGTTCAACGTACGTCCGGAGAATGCCGTCTATCGCTATAACTACGTGCGCGAAAATTGCTCGACCGCCATTCTCGACCATATAGAGCATGCCACCGGACAAACGCTGACAATGCCCGACGTTCCGGCCGACCTGACCGACGCAACGACGTTTCGCCGCGCTATGCAGCACTACCACCGCAACTATCCGTGGTATCAGTTCGGCATAGATCTTGCGCTCGGTCATAAGCTCGACGAGCCAATAAACGCCCGTGAACTTGCCTTTGCTCCGACTGCGTTGGCGGAGATGGCACCCGGCATAACTTTAGGTGGCTCTCCACTATTCAAACCCGGAGTGCCGATAACTGCCGGAACAGAACAAGGCGTGGCACTCGGGCCTACACCTTGGTGGCAGACGCCTATGGCTGCCGGAATTGCAGTCGCTGCCGTAGCCCTACTGCTGTCTGTGCGCGACATAAAGCGCCGCCGGCTGAGCCGATGGTTCGACTCGCTGTTCTACCTCGCCTTAGGTCTGGCCGGATGCGTCATCGCATTTCTTGTGTTTGTCTCCACACACTATGCATCGTCGCCCAACTGGCTTCTGCTCTGGATTAACCCGCTATGCCTTTTGATAGCTATATGCATCTGGTTGCGGCGCACTTACCCGCTGCTACGCATACTCCAGTCGCTCAACGTGGCGGTCATCGTCATCTATCTTCTTCTGATTGTTTTCGGTCCGGTCAGAACCAATCCGGCCTTTTTTCCGTTTATCTTCGCGGACACAGTCAGAGC
>CAYUYQ010000146.1:0-3504 GCA_964449335.1 uncultured Bacteroides sp.
CGCGCAGGCCGTCACGGCATCCAGCGCTTCCTGAGCTTCTTCCTCAAGAGCCCGATGCACGACTACACCAAGGGTGAAGTGCCCGTAAACCACCTCTTCCAGCAGTACGTAATGCTGAAGAACGCTCTCCGCGAAATGGGTGGCTACGAGGCCGACGAAGAAATCGACTAATCTACTGCCGGGAATTCTTCTAAAGAATCATACCTCCCTTTCAACTAAATTCAACCCAAAAAGAAGCCACCCCGATAGGGGCGGCTTCTTTTTTGATTGGGAGTTGTCAGGCCGGTCGGACGAGACTGACTCAAATTGGTCAGAGTAGATGGAGCGATTTGGCGAGTGAGCAGGCCTCGACTGAGTTGGTGACGCGGAGGCGCGTTATAATCTGTTGGCGATGGCGGCTGACAGTGTGGGGGCTGACGGAGAGGATAGCGGCTATTTCGGCGGTTTTCTTGCCTGAGTCAATCAGTCGGAGCACCTGAAGCTCTCGGCGACTGAGGATTTTGGCGTCGGTCGACGATGTGAGTTCTTCTGTGAGGCCGGTGACGGAGTTGACCGCCATGCTGCGGCCCGGAAATCCGGGGAGCAACGGACCGTAGAGACACACGGCGTAGCGTATCGTCTCGCCGTCGGCGTCGTAGATGTAGTACATGCGGTGGAGCGCATCGACCGCCGCGCCGCGAGGGGTGACAAAGCGCAGTCGTGAGGCCATGTAGAAGTCGCGTCGCTGATGCCGGGGGATGTGTCGCAGATAGTGATAGAAACGCAGCTCGGCGTGAAATTTTTCGTCGCGCTCCGATTCAGGCATCAGCGAAAGTATGGCCTTCTCCCATATCGAGTTCTCGCTGGTGTAGTTTTCGAGGCCGATGGTGACGGCAAAACGCCCGGCATAGATGGCGCTTGTGTTGGTCGCCATATCGCTGACCACAACCACGAGGTTTTCAATCTCGCTCAGATAGCGGGCGAAGTCGGCCACGGGATTGGGACTTGAGGCGCCGGTCGGCGCGTGAGTGGCGTCGTGGGAGCCACGGCGAAGCAGGCTATCAATTTGGGAGAAGTGGCTCATGGTAACGGTGCGGAAAAAATGGTTATTTTTAGCTATTGCGGACGCGTCGCGTCGTGGCTAACTTTGCGGTGTAAAAAACCGGAAGCGCCTTAGTTGCTTCGCGAAGTTACGAAATCAGAAGTTATTCCACGCTATGACTGAAAAAGAAAAAATGCTCGCAGGCATGATTTACGATGCGGCAGCTGATGCAGAGCTCGTCGAGGAGCGCCGCCGGTGCAAGGAGATGTGCCGCGACTACAACGACCTTCGTCCGTCGCAGACTGCCGAGCGCGAGATGTTGATGCGTGCCATTCTTGGGTCGACAGAGGGCGCTTTGCTTGTCGAGCAGCCGTTTTACTGCGACTATGGCTATAACATCCGCGTGGGCCGAAACTTCTATGCCAATTTCAATGTGGTGATACTCGATGAGGCTCCGGTGACGTTCGGCGACAACGTGTTCGTCGGTCCCGGCTGCGGATTCTATACCGCCTGTCATCCGCTCGATGCCGAGCGGCGCGACGCCGGCCTCGAATTCGCCCGGCCCATCACGGTGGGCGACAGCGTGTGGTTTGGCGCCTCGGTGAGCGTGCTTCCGGGCGTTACGATAGGGTCGGGCTGTGTAATCGGAGCCGGAAGCGTGGTGACGCACGATATTCCGCCCTACAGCGTGGCCGCCGGTAATCCTTGCAAAGTAATCAGAACGATAAATAACAACGATAAAACCCCCGACAAATGAAAAAAACGACAATGCTTGCAGCGTTGCTGCTCGGCGTAGGACTGACCGCACAGTCACAGACTCTTGAGAAGATGAACTGGTTCAACGAGCCGTCGGCATGGACCATCAACGGCAACAGCCTGACCATGGACGTGACGCCTCACAGCGACTACTGGCGCATATCGCACTACGGATTTACTGTCGACGATGCTCCGTTTTACTATAGCGAATACGGTGGCGAATTTGAGGCTAAACTGAAAGTGACAGGTGACTATAAGGTGCGTTTCGACCAAGCCGGCATGATGATTCGTATCGACCACGAGAACTATATCAAGACCGGTATCGAATTTGTGGACGGCAAGTATAATCTTAGTACCGTTGTGACCCACAATACTTCCGACTGGAGCGTGATAGCCCTCGACCGACCGGTCGAAGCCATCTGGATAAAGGCTGTGCGCCGCCTCGATGCAATCGAAATATTCTACTCATTCGACGATAAGGAGTACCACATGATGCGCAATGCCTGGATGGCCGCCAATTGCCCGGTGAAAATCGGCATGTTTGCCGCATGCCCCGACGGAAATGGCTTCAAGGCCACATTCTCTAATTTCAAAGTCACCCCGCTACCCGACAAGGTGCGCACCGAGTGGCTCGAACGCAACGCCGAGTAAGCTCTAAGAACACACAAGAATTAATAAGAATGAGAGGGTGTGTCATAACGCTCAACCTCAGCCGCCTACCATCCTAACCATTCTGACGCCACCCTCACCATCCGGATACAACTAAAGCGGTGTGTCAAAGTTGTTGAATTTTGACACACCGCCCCTATTTAATCGAGGGTCTGGATGCCGCCGCCGTTGACAAAGAGAGTCTGGCCGCTGACCCATGCGGAGACGGGAGCGGCGAAGTAGAGAATGGCTCCGGCTATGTCGGAAACCTCCCCGAGGCGGTGAATCGGCGTGTGGGCGAGCATGCGGGCCTCGATTTCTGGCGTGAGGACTGTAGCGAGGGCGTGTGTGCGCGTGGCTCCGGGACCAACGTTGTTGATGCGGATGCCCATTGGACCGTAATCGTAGGCGAGGTTGGAGGCCATGTGATTGAGTGCGGCTTTCGTAGAGCCGTAGATAGCCATGGCAGGGTCGTTATTGAGGCTGCTCATCGACGATATGTTGATAATGCTGCCGTAGCCCGACTGCTGCATGTGGGGCGCTGCGAGCTTGCAGAGCTGCCAGGGGGCGAATACGTTGACGGCGTAGATACGCTCGACGTAGGCGCGGTCAATCTCGAACGGATTTTCACGACCTCCGCCACCGATTCCGGCGTTGTTGACGAGAATATTGACGGTGCCGAATGTAGCAACGGCGAAATCAATCAGGGCAGTGAGGTCGTCGGGGAGAAGTACGTCGCATTTCACGGCGGCGGCGTGTCCTCCCGAAGCGTTGATGGTGTCGGCCACAGCTTGCGCACTTTCAAGGGTGTGGTCGCTGACGACGACCGAAGCTCCGGCCGCTGCCAGAATTTCACATGCACCTCTGCCGATGCCTTTTCCGCCACCGGTCACAACAGCTACCTTGCCGGTGAGATCAAACAGGGCGTCAATCGTGTTGTTTGCCATAATGAGTTATATTTAAGATGGTGGTTTTTTATGAGATTTCAATTAGCCAACAATCTTATGGGGCCCTATGTTCGCGTTTCAGCGCGGCCTATGGTCGAAAACCAGACGGGAGATTTCGGCTATCATAGCCGA
>CAYUYQ010000146.1:3604-5288 GCA_964449335.1 uncultured Bacteroides sp.
GTAAATCTCGCCGGCGCCCACGAGTATCACCTTTACGTTGGTACCCGCAAGTGTTTCATACTCCAACAGCGCCTGGCGGCATGCTCCGCAGGGCGATATCGGAGCCACAACTTCACGTCCGGAGCCGTCGCGGGCTGCTATGGCTATTGCGCGGAAACGGGCGTCGGGATAATTTGCGTGGGCCCAGTAGGCGGCCGTGCGCTCGGCGCAGAGGCTCGACGGTGTGGCTGCATTTTCCTGATTGGCTCCTTTGACAGTCTCTCCGTTGTCGAGCCGTATGGCTGCGCCGACATGGAAATTGCTGTTAGGGGCGTAGGAACCGTTGACAGCACTGCGGGCCGCGTCGACGAGGGCGCGGTCGGCTTCGGATAGCTCGGCGTAGTCGGCCACGGTCAGCCGCAGCGTAATGTCTTTAATCTTCATGGTCTACGGAGGGTTTTAGACACCGAAGGTTCATGCCGGGAGCATTCCGCGGCACAAACCTTCGGATGTGAGAAAATAATAGCTGGATGGTTTAGTCGTTGGAGATTTCAATAACTTTCAGACGCTCACCGCCGGCCGGATCGGCGACTATTGAGCGGTAATAGCGTTCATCGTAGCCGGGAAAGTCAGGCGAAACGGGCATGCCGTCGGCCGTGCGGGCAAATTTTCCGTCGGGGGTCATCTTCTTGACATTTCCATCGAGGTATTTCACCAGAAGAAATTCGCCGAGTTTGCGGTAGCGGTTGACGTAGTCGGTGGTAGCCGTGCAGCTATGGTCATTGAGCGTTTTTGCAGCTTCGTCGGGCGATACCGATGCGAGCGAAGTGTAGTAGCCGTTCACTTGATTTTCGAGACGGTCCTCAATGTCGGTCTGCACGCTGCGTATGTCGGGAATCATCTGGCTGTAGCGGTTGTATGCTTGATTAGCTACGAAATTAGTTACCCAGAAAGCAGAATCCCATGTGAAATCGAGCAGGTTGCCGTTGCCTTCGGCAAATTCGTGGGGCACCACGGTAAGGCAGTTGTAGATAGGGATGTAGACGCTTGTGTTGGCATCGTCTACGCCGAACCAAAGCACGCCCTTCATCACTTCCGGAGCGTCCTTGCGTAGCTGAGCCACGAGCGAGAACCCGGTCTGCTGGGTGGCGATGGCGCGTTCGTGGGTGTATTCCTGACCGTCGACCTCGAATGTGAGTGGACGCCAGCGGTAGGGTACCTTGTAGGGTCCGGCGCCTACGTCTTTTGTCATGTCGAGGGGTGTATCTTCGAAGTGGTCGCGCATCATATCTTTCATGTCGCGGACGGACAGTTTGCGGTTGGGCTTAACCCAGAGGGGCAGTGGCTCGCCCTTGCCCTCGAGAATCCAGGGGAGATAGCGGTCCATGCCGTCGGCATATTTATTGTAGAAAGCCCATACACGTCCGTCGCATCCACGCAGAGCGCCCATGTCGGCGGGAGCGTAGGCGCGTGAGAAGCTGAAATCGGCGTCTTTGCCGTCGAAGTAGCCGTGACTGCGCGCAAACTTGATTACGTCGGGCGAATAGAGCGTCGTTCCGGTCTTGTCGTTGAGTGGGAACGTATGTATGCGGCTTTGGTTGGCGTGGCCTGCAATGCAGTCGTCGGGCACACGGCGGGCAACCCACACGGCGCCTTTGTCGGTCTTTCCTTTGCCGATAAGCTCCATAATCCAGACTTCGTTGGC
>CAYUYQ010000147.1:0-5266 GCA_964449335.1 uncultured Bacteroides sp.
GTGTTTCGTTTTTGTTGCGGCGGGAAAAGAAAAAGCAGATGCAACTCATTGAGTTGCATCTGCTTTGCTTTTGTTTAGTCGGGGTGACTAGACTCGAACTAGCGACCTCACGCCCCCCAGACGCGTACTCTAACCAACTGAGCTACACCCCGAGTTGTTTTCAAAAGCGATGCAAAGGTAGGTGGTTTTTTTTGAACGTGCAAGTGTTTGACGGAAAAATTTTGCGAAATTTATTTCCGGATTCTCTGCGATGGCGGTTGCTGAGCCGGTAATGACTTGAACGAGTGAGTGGTTGCGATGGGTGGGTTCGCATACGGAAATGATGGATTATCACGTTTCGGCAATATTTAGTAATTTTGCATCAGGTTTCAAGCGAAAGCCGATGTACCCGCGATGGATGCAGAAGCGTGACCAAAAAAGATTGTTTATGACTACAGGTACAGTAAAAATTATGAGCCGGGACAGAATTGTCTCGTTTTTATGGCAGCATGTTTTGCTCGCCGTATCGCTGTTTATTATGACTCTCGGAGTTGCGCTCAGCGTGCGCTCAGACCTCGGCAGCAGCGTGATTTCAACGATACCTTTTGTGATGTCGCTCGCCGGGGCCGACGCGATGGCGCCGGCGCTGACCATAGGCGAATACACATATATAATGAATGTGGTGCTGGTGATGATGCAGATTGCCGTGTTGCGACGGCGTTTCGAGCCGGTGCAGTTGTTTCAGCTCCTTATAGGATTCGGATTCGGATGGTTGCTCGACGTCAATATGGCGATTACGTCGTCGCTTGTGCCCGAATCGCTGTGGGAGAAGATGGTCATGCAGCTGGCTGGGTGCACGGTGCTTGCCTTCGGTATAACGATGGAGATAAAATGCGGCTCGGTGACGATGCCCGGCGAAGGTTTTCCGGCTTCGCTCTGCAAGGCTACGGGTATGGCGTTTGCCAAGGCGAAGATAATGGTTGATATATCGCTGGTGGCTATAGCCGTGGCGCTGGGCGCGTGGTTCTTCCACCGGTGGATGACTGAGGTGGTCGGTCTTGGTACGCTGTTTGCCATGATTTATGTGGGCGCGGCCGTCAGACGTCTCGAACCGTGGATGGGATGGTTTGACCGTCTTCTCAGCTACCGCCCCGGACTGCGCCGCTACTACTATGGACTGGCACGCTTCCTCCACGAGCGTCACTTGCGGTGAGCGGTCGACGGGAAGCTTTTGGCGCCAACGGGCGGATAATCGGAGCAAAATGTGTATATTTGCATCATTAGATTTCTAACCGGTTGAAGATATGAATCTTTCGCGTCAACAGATATTCGGGCTGCTGTTCGTGGTGTGCATGATCACGTTGCTGCCTTTTCTCGGCCTGGCCGATTTTCACACCAAGGGTGAACCCCGCGAGGCTATCGTAGCCTACTCGATACTCGAAAGCGGCAACTGGATTCTGCCGACCAATACCGGAGGGGAGATGCCCTATAAACCACCGTTCTTCCATTGGCTTGTGGCCGGCGCTTCGTGGTTATCGGGCGGCGAGGTGAGCGAATATGCTTCACGTCTGCCGTCGGCGCTGGCACTGATTATCATGACCGTGTGGACGTTTGCTTTTGTGGCCCGTCGCCGTGGTAATGGCGAGGGACTCTGCACGGCGCTCGTGCTCCTGACGGCATTCGAGATTCATCGCGCGGGGCTTAACTGCCGCGTCGACATGGTGTTGACCATGCTGACCGTAGGTGCCATCTACACATTCTACAGCTGGTGGCAGCGGGGGATGAAAGGCATATCGTGGATAGCCGCGCTACTGATGGGATTGGCAACGCTTACCAAAGGTCCGGTCGGTATGCTGGTTCCGTGCCTGGTGGCGGGAGTGTTTCTGCTCTTCGAGCGCGTCAATTTCTTCCGCGCGCTGTGGAAGATAGCTCTGCCGGGACTGTTCTCGCTGGCGATTCCGGCGCTGTGGTACTGGGCAGCGTATGAGCAGGGCGGTCAGGCGTTTCTCGACCTCGTTATTGAGGAAAACTTCGGCCGGATGACGAGCACGATGGCTTACGACTCGTGCGTGCATGCATGGCCTTACAATATAATGACCCTGACTGTAGGCATGCTTCCGTGGACGCTCCTCGCGCTCGCGGGCCTCTTCGGTATCTTCGCTAATGAAAAGCGGGGACGTGTGCCGGGACGTATCGACGAGATGATGATGCGCCGTGCGGCCGTTGACCGCTCGCTGCTCAAGCTCGCTGCGGTGGCCTCGGTGGTGATATTCGTGTTCTACTGTTTCCCGCAGAGCAAACGCAGCGTCTATCTGATGCCGATGTATCCGTTTGTCGCCTATCTGTTTGTCAGCTATATCCGCTATGTCGGGCAGCGCACTCCCGCCATCGTGCGCGGGTTCGCGTGGTTCATGGCTGTGCTCGCGGTGATTGCGCCGGTAGCGTTTGTGGCGTTGAAATGCGGTCTCGTGCCCGACAGTATCGCAGGTCACGGGCGCCATGCGGCGCAGAATCTTGCGATGATGCAGGCCGTGGCCAATTGCGGATTGTGGTGGCAGTGGATACTTGTGATGCTTCCGGCCGTTGTCGCGGCACTATGGATTTTCGGCAGCGACCGCCGGTGCGGTCCGCTCGATTCAATCGGGTGGAGCGCGGCACTGGTGATAGCGATATATGTGTCGGTCGACGGTGTCTATCAGCCTGCGGTGCTCAACACGAAGTCGCAGAAAGACGTCGCCGCCACGATTGCCGCTGAATTTCCGCCGGAAAATGGCGCGTTATATGAATTTATAGAGGCCGGCGAGACAGCCAAAGGCGACCCGGTGCACTATTTCGAACTGAACTTCTATCTCGGTGACCGGGTGAGCAGCTTCGTCAGGCAGCAACCGAGCGAGGGATATCTGATAACGGGCGATGAGGACATGGCGCACAACCGCGCCCGCTTTGAGGCTGAAGGCTATCAGTTCACCCCGGCACTTGACACCCGCCGCGAAATCGGACGGCAGAATACGCGCGTGTGGCGATTCACTCGTCGGTGCGCTCGCTGATGTGGTAGCGCGGACGATGCTTGACTTCGATGTAGATACGGCCGATGTAAATGCCGACAACGCCGATTGAAAGCATAATCACACCGCCTATGAACCATAGCGAGAGCATCATCGAAGCCCAGCCGTGCTCGGCGTTGCCCGACAGCCACGACACGATTACATAGATGCCAATCAGCAGACTTATCACCAGGAAAATCCCTCCGGCATAGATGATGCTGTAGATCGGCTTGACCGAAAATGAAGTGATACCGTCGATGGCAAGCGAAATCATCTTTGAGAGAGTGTATTTCGAGGTGCCGGCAGTGCGTTCTGAAATCACGTCGTCGACGGTCGAAGTGGCCGACGACAGCAGGGGTATGATTCCGCGCAAATAGATGTTGCGTTCGCCGTAGGAAGCCAGGCGCTCAATAACGCTGCTGCTCATCAGCCGGAAGTCGGCATGATTGAAGATTGAGTTTACGCCCATCTTACGCTGCAGATGGTAGAATGCCGTGGCCGACATGCGTTTGAGCAGAGGATCGGCCTTGCGCGACACTTTCACGCCATAGACCACCTCGATTCCCGACTCGTAATCATCGATCATCTTCTCTATCATGGTGATGTCGTCCTGAAGGTCGGCGTCGACTGTCACCACGGCATCGGCCGTGCGGGCAGCGTCGAGCATTCCGGCAAGTATGGCGTTCTGGTGGCCGGCATTGCGGGCAAACGAAAGGCCGTGGATGCGGGGCGACTGAGCGTGGAGCCGGCGGATAATGTCCCAGGTGGCGTCGCGACTACCGTCGTTGACAAAGAGCACGAAACTATCGGACGATATTTTTCCTTTCGACTCAAGCTCGTCGAGCAGGGCGAGGAGGCGTTCGGCTGACTGGGGGAGGACTTCCTCCTCGTTGTAGCAGGGGGAGACTATGGCAAGGCGAATCATTTTTTCAGGCGTTGAAGTTCGCGGCGGGCGAACGGTGTGAATGTTGAGAAATCGGCTCCGCGCTGCCGCATGCTGTCGATCAGCGCGCCGAGACGCTCAGCCATGGGTCGGCCGGAGTTATGGCGGATGATATAAGGCATCTTCAGCTCGGGATAATCGGCAAGCGGATAGAACTCCCAGGGGTGGAAGTAGGTCATGAAGTAGCCGTCGTGGTGCATGATGCGCGCAGCCAGACGGCGGTAGAGGCTCTGCGGAAGGTGATGGCATGCGAGCCAGAACATGGGGAAACGCACCAGCGGCGTGACCGAAGCCGGAATCTGGAGCACTCCTTCGGGGCCGATGAAGCATGTGCGCGGGTCGGTCAGGTGCATGTAGCGGCCGGGGATAAAGGCCGGGTTGAGCGAGGAGTTGTAGAGGTAGCCGGCGCGGGCTATATCGGCGTCGCTGACCGGGAACATGCGGGGCTGGCGGTAGCCGAGAACCTCGGCCCCCGTAAGACGGCGCAGAATCTCCCGCGAGCGAAACACGTCGGAAGGCTGCGGTTGCCAGTGGTCGCATCCGTGCGCAGCCACTTCGTGGCCCTCGGCGACAATGCGCTGCATCACAGCCGGCGCATTTTCAGCGAAAGTGGAGGTGCAGAAAAACGTGGCTTTTACACCTTTGGAGGCCAGAACATCGAGAATCGTCTCCGTTCCGGCTATAGAAATCTCCATCGAGCGGCTCAGAGGTATGTCGACGCCGTGCTCGCGCGGCACGTCGAATTCCTCCGTATCGAATGAGAGCAGAACTGTAGACATAACTTGCGGATTGTCGTTGATTTGTGGCAAAGATACTCACTATTGGGCAAATATGGCTCAAAATCGTGCTGAAAAACGCACGATGGAACGGTAGCCGCTGTAGACGCGTGCTCTCGCGGGCGCGCGTTAATAATTAAATAGGTGTGGAAATTTGCCTAAGAGCCAATTTTTGATTAATTTTGTATGCTGCAAAGCCCGGGACAATCCGCTCCGGGCGCTGCGACAGCCAACCCAAAAAGCTAAAAAGTCAGTAATTGTAATGGCAGAAAAAGAAGAAGAATACAGCGCCAGTAATATTCAGGTGCTCGAGGGCCTTGAGGCGGTGAGAAAACGTCCGGCCATGTATATAGGCGATATTTCGGCAAAAGGTCTGCACCATCTTGTCTATGAGGTGGTCGACAACTCTATTGACGAGGCCCTTGCCGGTTTCGCCGACCATATCGACGTGACAATCAACGAAGACAATTCGATAACCGTTGTCGACAACGGCCGCGGTATTCCCGTGGATATGCACGAGAAAG
>CAYUYQ010000148.1:0-5254 GCA_964449335.1 uncultured Bacteroides sp.
CGTAGAGGAAGCGCAGTGTGCGTCCGCGTGAGGTGGTGTTGTCGATTACCTCGGCCACCATCGAATCGTCGTCGCCGAAATAAAGTTTGTTGCCGATACGGATTTTGCGGGCGGGCTCCACGAGCACGTCCCAGAGTTTGTTTTCGGCGTTGAGCTCGCGAAGCAAAAACACTTCGATGCGCGCGCCGGTCTTCTCTTTGTTACCGAAAAGACGTGCGGGGAAAACCTTAGTGTCGTTGAACACGAAAATGTCGCCGTCGACAAAGTAGTCGATTATATCTTTAAAGATTCGGTGCTCTATTTCGCCGCTTGCACGGTTGAGAACCATCATGCGGGCCTGGTCGCGTTCGGCCACGGGATACTGAGCTATGAGGTCGTCGGGGAGTTTGAATTTGAATTGAGATAGTTTCATAAGGGAGTAGAAGGTAACTTGCTGTATTTGGTCAGTTTTTTTGATTCGATATAAAGTTGGTCAGACGGCGCCGGTGGGCGTGAAGTCGTCGGGGAATGTCAGCTCGACGGTGCGGATCAGTTCCACAGCCTGATCGACATTGAGACAGATATCGGCCGACGCATCGCCAACCCGGGTGCGCCGCAGGGCCGTCAGATGTCCGCCCGAGCCAAGCGCCTCGCCGATGTCGCGTGCAAGGGCCCGGATATATGTGCCCTTGCTGCAGACGACCCTGACGGTGATGCTTTCAGGCGAAAATTCGAGCAGCTCTATCTCATCGATAACAAGTGTCTTGGGCTTAAGTTCGACGTCGGCACCCGTGCGCGCTATCTTATAGGCCCTCTTGCCGTCGACCTTGCAGGCGCTGAACTTCGGTGGTATCTGGCTGATTTCGCCTTTGAAGCGCTCGAGAGTCTGCTCTACGAGTTCGCGCGTGATATGGTCGGTCGGATAGCAAGCGTCGATTTCCGTCTCGAGATCAAACGACGGGGTCGTGGCGCCGAGTGCTATCGTGGCGATATATTCTTTCACCCCGGCCTGAAGGCTCTCGATTAGTTTGGTCGAGCGGCCGGTGGTGACAATCATCACACCCGTTGCCAGAGGGTCGAGCGTGCCGGCATGACCCACTTTCATCTTTTTAAGTTTCAGACGCTTCAGCAGGGCACCTCTGACGCGCTTTACCACGTCAAACGATGTCCAGCCCAGCGGCTTGTCGATATATAGTATTTCTCCGGTGATGAAGTCCATTTGAAAAACAGTGGCGTCTTAGAACATGTTCCAGAAAATGCAGAGCAGACCTACGACAACGCAGTAGTAGGCAAACCACACGAGCTTGCCGCGCTTTACGAGCGTAATCATCCAGCGGCATGCCAGACATCCGACGATGAACGAAGCCATGAATCCTACCAGAATCGGAAGCCAGCCGATTGTCTCCGCGCCTGAAGCCTGACCGCCCATCATGTCTTTCACGTCAAGCAGCGCTTCGCCGAGGATGGGGATGATAACCATGAAGAATGAGAACTGCGCCACTTTGTCGCGGCGGTCGCCGAGCATGAGGCCCGTGGCGATAGTCGAACCCGAACGGCTCAGACCCGGAAGTACTGCCACGGCCTGAGCACATCCGATAATGAAGGCGTCGAGCCATGTTATGTCGTGTCCGCGAGGCTGACCCTCGGCAGCCACGGCGCCCGCAACCGGACGGCCGCGGAAAGCGTAGGCGAAATAGAGCAGCGCGGCCGTGATGAGCAGGCAGATACCTACCACCGTCAGACCGCCGCCGAAGAACCCCTCAACCACATCCTTGAAGCAGAGGCCCACGATGGCCACCGGCAGACAGGATAGGAGAATTTTCAGGACGTAGTTGGTGTTTTCGTCGCGCTTAAGGGTAAAGAACGAGGTGCACAGCGGCACGAATTCGCGCCAGAGCACCACGATGGTGCTGAGCACGGTTGCTACGTGGAGTGTCACGTCAAATTCCAGTGCGTCGGCTCCGCTCAGTTTAAGTCCGAGTATCGAGCGGCATATCTCAAGGTGTCCGCTTGAACTGATGGGCAGGTATTCGGCAAGGCCCTGCACGATGCCCATGATGAGTGCGTCAATCCAATCCATAACGGTTTACTTTGCGGGTTCGTCGGTTGAATCGGCCGGAGCGTTCTTTTTCTTACCCGACCACATTATGGCAAAGCCCATGAACAGGAAGCCCAGAAACGAGATAGTAGGCCCGACAACCACGCGGCGTGGCGAGAAAATATCGGGATTAAATTCTGTTGGAGTAGAGCCCTTTCCTGCCATGAGGATAAAGCCGATTATAATCATCAGGCCGGCTATGGCCATGAGGATGAAGTTGGTTCTGACAAGCGGGAACATGCTTGCCGATTCTTTTTCGATTTCAGCGCCGGAACCGGTCGAAGGGCGGCGGCTGTTTGACGGTCTGTTTGCCATTATGGTTGACTGTATGGTTTATATTCAGTTAGTATGCGGTTGATTTGAGTGGTGGTGGCTGGGGTCAGAACATGTCTTCGTAGTGCTTGCGCAGATACTTCCGGGTCGCCAGCCACGAGGTGATAGCGCAGAGAAGCGCACCGGCCACAAACATACCCACGATTGTCCAGATGATTCCGGGCCATGTTATCCACGAAATCAATCCGGGGCGGCCGTGGTCGAAGTAAAGCACAGCTGCAAGCAATACAGCCGACGCTTCGGCTGCCGCCAACAGCCCGTGGAGAGTGCTTTCGCCCACAATCGGCCGGATAATGAAACCGTCGGTTGCTCCGACATATTTCATGGTCTGTATGGCGAAGCGGCGTGAGTGGATTGTCAGTCGCACGGTGTTGTTGATAAGCGCAAACGAAATCAGCAGCAGCGCTATTGCCATCACTGTCATTATGGCCATGATGGTGTTGATTGTGGTGTTGACGTTGCCTGCAATGGCCGTATGGACGTGGACATCGTAGACCCACGGCTGGTCGGCATAACTGTCGGCAAGGCGTTGCAGACTGTCGGTTGAGCTCCACCCTTCGCTGACGCGCACATCATATTCCGGGAGGAACGGGTTGATACCAAGCTCGCTTATGACGTCGCTTTCCGCACCCATCTCGGCCATCCACTGAGCGTGGACGTCGGCCGCCGAACGATATTCGACCGAAGCAATCTCAGGCCGTGCAGTCATCGCCGCCACAAGGCTGTCGGGGTTTAACCGGCCCGCTTCATCGTCGGCCACAATCACGAATCCGAGCCGCTGACGCAAATCGGTCGTGACATGACGGGCGGTGAAGGCTGTCAGCCCCATCGTGCCGATAATCAATAGCACCAGAGCCACGCTCACTATCGCTATGGCCCGCGCGCCCTTTACGGCCTTGGATGTTGGTTTTTTATTCTGCTTCATGCTTCTCTGTCGGTGTTGCTGACGCCGCCCGGCGGGAGCCTTAGCCTCCGCGCAGATGCGGTCAGGACATAATACCCTAAATATCCTGCAAAATTACTCATTTTCCGCTCATCTGCCCCAAACAGCACCGAAAATTATAATTTTTCCTGCAAACTATTGCAAGAATCGAGGGCACGCAGAACTGCGCCCGGCTTCGGCGTCGTCGCGGAACGGGCAGACCGGCGCAGAAGTTTTTACACCTTCGCGTCTGCGTGGTTTCACAGCGTCGCCCTCTCCGGGGCTCCTTCGCTCTCAAATTGGGCCGGATAACGTTCCATAACATCCTTTAGGCAACTTTGACTGCACACATGGTGTTTTGAATGTAAAATACTATGATTATGAAAAAGACTATTTTATTGGTGGCGATAGCCCTTTTTGCAGTTTCACCCGTCATGACCCACGCCGGTGAGAAGAAAGATAAAAACAAAGTCGAACAGGTTTACGATAAAGCCAAAGATGGCGCTGAAACCATCTACGACAAAACCAAGACCGGCACCGTGAACACTTACGAGAAAGTGAAAGACGGAACGGTGTCAACCTACGATAAAGCAGAGGCCGGGGCCGAAAACATCTACGACAAAACCAAGACCGGCACCGTGAACACTTACGATAAGGTGAAAGACGGAACGGTGTCAACCTACGACAAAGCAGAGGCCGGCGCTGAAAACATCTACGACAAGACCAAAACCGGCACCGTGAAGGTCTACGATAAAACGAAAGATGGAACCGTGAAAGTCTACGACAAGACCAAAGACGGTAGCAAGAATATCTTCCAGAAAGTCAAGAAAAGCACCAAAAAGATTGTCAAGGATGTAGAAAAGAAATTCTAACCATGCAAGATAGAACCGGGAACGGTTAGTTGTTAATCTTAAGGCTCATGCCGTTGAGACGTCGGAAGAGGTCGAGGGCGTAGACGTCGGTCATGCCCGACACGTGGTCGACCACAGCCTGAAGCTTGGTGTAGAGGTCGGGAGCATTGACCTCATATTGCTCAGGCACCTGCGAGAGCAGCAGTTGCGAGTAGTTGAGGTTGGGATAGCGCACCGCCTCCACAAGCTTTTCGAGCAGAAACGAGATGATGCGTGTGCCGGCCAGTTCGATATTGACAACGTCGGCCGCTCGGTAGATTTTCTCCCACGACAGTTGATTGCATCGCGCGTAGCCCTCGCGCTCAAGCTCGGGCAGATGGTCGATCAGGGGCCCGTGGAAAGTACCGGCAAGAATTTCATCCTCGTGCTCCACAAAGGTGCGTGCACACGCACCGACAAGCGTGCCTATCACAGCCGAGCGCAGATAGGAGATGCGCTCGTTGGGGTCGGCCACGCGCTCCATGACGCTGCGCATGTGGGTCTGCCGTTGCGCGGGAAAGAAACCTAAGAACAGGTCAATCACACGGTCGGTCGGGAGTATGCCGAGCTTGTGGGCGTCCTCGATGTCCATGACTTCATAGCAGATGTCGTCGGCCGCCTCGACGAGATAGACGAGCGGATGGCGGGCATAGCGCACCTGCCCCTCCGGGCCGGGCATCGACAGCATGCCGAGCTCATCGGCCACCTTTATAAAATCGGCTGTCTCCGAGGCGAAGAAACCGAACTTATTCTTATCGCCGGCGAGAGTCGATTCGTAGGGGTATTTCACGATCGAGGCGAGCATCGAGTAGGTCATGGCGAATCCTCCGGGGCGGCGTCCGTTGAACTGATGCGTCAGCAGGCGGAATGCATTGGCGTTGCCCTCGAAGCGGGTGAAGTCGGTCCACTGATGCCGTGTAAGACTCTCGCGGAGTTCTCGTCCGGGGCCCTCGCTGAAAAAGGTTGCAATCGCCTTTTCACCGCTGTGGCCGAACGGCGGATTGCCGAGATCATGGGCCAGACAAGCCGCCG
>CAYUYQ010000149.1:0-5184 GCA_964449335.1 uncultured Bacteroides sp.
CTTTTCCGGCGCCCACGAGGGTGTGAATCTCATCGATAAAGAGGATAATCTCGCCATCACTCTGAGTCACTTCGTTGACGATAGCTTTCAGACGCTCCTCAAACTCACCCTTATACTTGGCTCCGGCCACAAGCGCGCCCATGTCGAGCGAGAAAATCTGCTTGGTGCGGAGATTTTCGGGCACATCGCCGCGAACGATACGCTGAGCGAGACCTTCGGCTATAGCGGTCTTACCCGTACCGGGCTCACCGACGAGCATAGGATTGTTTTTGGTTCGGCGGCTCAGAATCTGGAGCACACGGCGAATCTCCTCGTCACGTCCGATGACAGGATCGAGCTTTCCCGAACGGGCACGCTCATTGAGGTTGATTGCATACTTGCTCAGAGCGTTGTACTGCTCCTCAGCTCCCTGATCGGTAGCCTTCTTGCCCTTGCGGAGCTCAGCAATAGCGCTCTGGAGTTCTTTTGCGCCGAGACCGGCGTCTTTTAATATGGTAGATGCAGGAGAATTAATCTCGAAGATGGCCACAAGCATGGCCTCGAGCGTCACATACTCATCGCCCTGCTTCTTGGCTACGTCAAGAGCTTTCTGCAACACATCGTTGCTGTAGCGGCTCAGATATGGCTCACTACCCCCACTCACTTTCGGGAGCGTAGCAATCTCGCGGTCGACCTGCTGAGTAAGCTGGTTAAGGTTAGCGCCGACTTTCGCAAAGATGAACTTCACGAGCGACTCACCTTCCTCAATCACACCTTTAAGCAGATGCACCGGCTCGATGGCCTGATTGCCGTTGCCTTTAGTAAGCTCAAAAGCTTTCTGGATGGCTTCCTGCGATTTGATTGTGAAATTATTGAAATTCATATACGTCAGATAATAAGTTTGTCGTTTTTTGATTTTATTACTTTAACAAAGTTTGTGCCATAATGGTTGCGCTCCACCGCTATCTGAGTCGAATTTTCATCTATCCATATCATTATTAATAATAATTTGCGTATCTTTACATATAGAAACCATCTATATGTAAATATGACAGATAACTCTGCCGAAACTGCATGGAAACAGATGCTTGCCGATGTGGCGCGACCTGAAAAAGTGGCAGACCTCGCGCGTTTTTTCAAAACGGGCCCGGGCGAATACGCCGAAGGCGACCGCTTCATAGGTGTCATGGTTCCCGACAATCGCGCCGTCGCGCGCCGATTCGCCATGGAGCCGCTCGAGACAATCGGGCGTATGCTCGACAGCTCTGTCCACGAGCACCGTCTGTCGGGCTTTCTGGCTCTTGTGCGCCGCTATCAGCTCAGCCGCAAAGACCCTGCGGAGCGCGACCGTACCGTTGATTTCTATCTGTCGCGGACGCACCGGGCCAACAACTGGGATCTCGTCGACCTGTCGACCGGATATATACTCGGCGAAGAACTCGTTGAGGGACGACGACGCGAGCAGCATGACGCGCTGATCGCCTCCGATTCGATTTGGGACAAGCGTGTGGCCATCGTTGCCAATCTGACACTCGTGCGTAAAGGCCGCCTTGAGCTTGCACTGGCCGACGCAGAGGCACTCCTCACCCATCCCCACGACCTCTTGCGCAAAGCTACAGGATGGATTCTCCGCGAAGTTGGCAAAAAAGACATCGAAGTCTTGCGCACTTTCCTTGCCGCCCACATAGACTCAATCAGTTCCATTACCCTCAGTTATGCCACCGAGCGAATGAGACCCGACGAACGGCTCTACTGGCGCACACTCCGCAAATCATCCACCCCCAAAATCAGCAAGCCGCGCACAAAATAAAAAATTTAGCCGACGAATATTTGGCTTAGAGGAAATAAATCAGTAACTTTGCGGCCGATTCACGCAATCTCTGTCGAGGACATGCAGCCCGATACATTGCGTGGTAGTGGTAACATTTTTAATATCAAAAGAAAATGGATTTAATCAAAGTTGTCGAGGAAGCTTACTCTACCGGCAAAACTCATCCCGACTTCGCTCCGGGCGACACCATCACCGTTGCTTACCGTATCAAAGAAGGTAACAAGGAACGTATCCAGCAGTATCGCGGCGTTGTTATCCGCATCTCTGGCGACGGCGACAAGAAGCGCTTCACCGTGCGCAAGATGAGCGACAACATCGGCGTTGAACGTATCTTCCCCATCGAATCACCGTTCATCGACTCAATCACCGTAAACAAATATGGTAAAGTGCGTCGCGCCAAGCTTTACTACCTGCGTAACCTCACCGGCAAGAAAGCTCGCATCAAGGAACGCCGCGTAATCAAGAAGTAAATCCACGACGATTGCTTCAGACCGCGCAACGGTCAGTTCCCGGCTGAGTAACGATTATCTTACCGACGGCCGAAATTAACAGCGGAGAGTCAAAATCACCAAGATTTGACTCTCCGCCTTATTTATATCCCCGGATTGTGAGGTGATAGGTAGCATCGGAATGGCTCGGATGGCCGTCATGACACCCCATCGTTATCTTACAATAAACCCCGGAGTCAACTTCAACGAAGTCTCCGGGGCAATAAGTCTTTATCTTATCAGCTTACAATCCAAAAAAATTGAGATTAGCAGCCAGGGGTGCGATCTGAGCGGCAACGTCGGTGTCGCCCCAAAGATCGGCCATTGTCAACCACAGAATAAGAAGGATTATAAGGAAAGCAACGCCAATGGCGAGCCATACGTTTGTCTTAGTCTTTTTGCGATGTTTGTTGGAGTCCATATTCTAATAAGCGTTTTATTGTTGGGTAAATGATTTTAATATGTAACACACAGAGGAGCCAAAGTGTTTGAAATCTTATGCGGAAAGATTGGAGCTATGCACCACAGGCACGGCTTCAGAGACATCTGTTCAAAAATTTAGAAACAAAATCTATGATTTTTCACGGTTTAAAAGTAATTTTGTGTCAGTATTAACCTGAAACATTTCCCGGTCTCCGGGACCTAAACCCTTTCGCCATGACACTCTTTGAAAAGCTTACGGCCAACGCAAAGGCCAATCCGCAGCGCATCGTGCTTCCCGAGGGAACAGAACCGCGCACTCTCACTGCCGCCGACCGCATCATTGCCGACGGACTCGCCAACATCATATTAATAGGTGACCCGACCGAAATCAAGTCGCTCGCCTCCGAAATGAAACTCAACAACATCTCCCGCGCAACGATTGTCAATCCGGCCGACGAAACCGTTATTGACCGCTATGCCCCGCTTTACTTCGAGCTCCGCAAGAGCAAGGGCATCACGATGGAAGAAGCGCGACTGACTACCCACAATCCGCTCTATCTCGGTTGCCTCATGGTGAAAGCCGGCGACGCCGACGGACAAGTGGCCGGAGCAATGAATACGACCGGCAACGTGCTCCGCGCCGCATTTCAGGTAATCAAGACACAGCCCGGCATTTCGGTTGTTTCGGGTGCGTTCCTCATGCTTCTGCCTCCCGGACTCAACTACGGTACCGACGGCATACTGATTTTCGCAGACTGCGCCGTAGTGCCTGACCCCACAGCTCCCGAACTTGCCCAGATAGCCGTCAGCTCAGCCCGCACGGCCCGCGACCTCGCCGGCATTGAGCCCCGCGTTGCGATGCTCAGCTACTCAACCAAAGGTAGCGCCAAGGGCGAACTCGTCGACAAGGTGATTGAAGCCACCCGCATAGCCAAGGAGATGCGCCCCGACCTGATTATCGACGGCGAACTCCAGGCCGATGCCGCCATCGTTCCCAGTGTAGCAGCCTCGAAAGCTCCCACCAGCCCCATCAGTGGCCGCGCCAACGTGCTCATCTTCCCGATGCTCGCCGTAGGCAACATTGCCTATAAGCTCGTGCAGCGTCTGGGCGGCGTTGAGGCCGTAGGTCCGGTTCTTCAGGGTCTGGCTGCCCCTGTCAACGACCTTTCGCGCGGATGCTTCCCCGAAGACATCTACAAGACCATCATCATGACCGTAAATCAGGCCATCGGACTTAAAAACAACAAATAAACCATCATATTCCCCAACCGACAATGAAAATTCTGGTTCTGAACTGCGGAAGTAGCTCCGTGAAATATAAACTCATCGACACTGAAACCGACGCCACTCTCGCCGAAGGCGGCGTGGAGAAAATCGGACTGCCCGACGGCTTCCTGAAATTCAAACGCCCTGACGGCAGTAAGGAAATCAAAGAACTCGGCCACATCGACCATCGCCAGGCCGTGCAGGCCATTCTCGACATCCTCACCGACCCGAAGGAAGGCTGCATCAAATCGTTCGACGAAATCGACGCCGTTGGCCACCGCGTGGTTCACGGAGGCGAGAAATTCAACAAGAGCGTGCTCATCACCGACGAAGTTATCCAGCAGGTAAAAGACTGCTATCCCCTCGCCCCGCTTCACAATCCGGCCAACATCACCGGCATCGAGGCCATCACCTCACTCATGCCCGGCGTGCCTCAGGTCGGCGTGTTCGACACGGCATTCCATCAGACCATGCCCGCCAAGAGCTATATCTATCCCCTGCCCTACAAGTCCTACCTTGAGGATGGTGTGCGCCGCTACGGCTTCCACGGCACCAGCCACCGCTACGTTTCGCAGCGCGCAGCCGAATTCCTCGGCCGTGACCTCGCCAACCTTAAGATGGTCACCTGCCATATCGGCAACGGCGGCTCAATCACAGCCGTGCTCGACGGCAAGAGCGTAGACACCTCAATGGGCCTCACCCCCACCGAAGGCCTCATGATGGGTACCCGCGTGGGCGACGTCGACCCCGGCGTAATCACTTTCCTCATGGAAAAACACAACCTCAACGCTCATCAGATTCAGGGCATCATCAACAAGGAGAGCGGTGTGCTCGGCGTTTCGGGGCTTAGCAACGACATGCGCGAAATCGAAGCTGCCGACAAAGCAGGCGACACCCGCGCAAAACTCGCCCTCGACATCTACGAACAGCGCATCATCAAATACATCGGCGCCTACGCAGCCGAAATGGGCGGACTGGACGTAATCGTGTTCACCGGCGGTGTCGGCGAAAACCAGACCGGCGTACGCAAGAACGTCTGCGCTCCCCTCGCCTTTATGGGCGTCAAACTCAACGAGGAACTCAATGAAAAGACCCGCGGTACCGAAACCCTCATTTCCACCCCCGAATCGAAGGTAGCTGTGGTCGTAATCCCCACCGACGAGGAACTGATGATTGCCCGCGACACCCGCGAAATCG
>CAYUYQ010000150.1:0-5153 GCA_964449335.1 uncultured Bacteroides sp.
GCCATTTCTTTAAGAAAATATTGATGTAAACGGCTGCAAAGTTACAAAATGAAGTGACTTTATTCAAACATTTTCAAGTGTCATCACGAAAAATGCAGTCTAATCGCCGCTTCATGAGCCGGTGAGGATTGACGGGAGAGAATTGGCCGCACGGTTACTCATAGAGCGTAAATCGGCCTATGCTGAGCGAGTCACTGCCATTGGTGTCTATGAATTTAATCCGGTAGTGGCGGTAGGGCCTTTCGAGGAATGGATTTTTCACATTGTAGTCGGCATCCGTGAGTCCGGCGCGGCGCATCTTATCAGCGCTTTCGAGCAGAAAGATTCCGCTCAGCAGATTGGTGGCGCAATAATATCCGTCGGGCCGACCATTTTCTTTGCCGTCGGGGCAGTCAGACAGATGTTTCCAGTCGGGCATTACTTTCAGGTTGGGAAGCTGAAGCGCGCAATTGCATAGTGAGCGGGCATTTTCGACAACATACTGTGCGTAGCGATACTGACGGTCACTGTCGAGGTATCCGGAGAGAATCCAGTCGGTAAGATAGCGAATGAAGATGCCTTTGAACATGCCGCCGTCGGCCCATCCCGATTCGCGTAAAATGCCTTGCGGGGAATACCACGGTGAGAAAAGGCATCTGTCGATAAGGTCTACTGCTATATCGCGATATTTAGGGTCGTTTGTTGCACGGTAAAGCTCCAGCAATCCGCCAATCCATGTGCCTTGATTGTAGGTGAAAGTCCAGCCACGGTTGTCGTTGCCCGGTGAATCCTTTATAAAGCCATCGTCGAACCGGGAGTGGGTAAGCATCCAATCGAAAATCATTACGGCCTTATCAAGATATTGTTTTTGGCCTGTAATCCGGTAGAGTTTGGTGGCTCCGATGATAGCCGGCGCGTTGGAGCATGAGTTTTTTCCGGTTCCGTCTTCGCTGTTCCATCTAATGCCCCCTTCGCTGCCGTTGTCGTAGTTCCACCCCTGCCAAATCCAGTCGAAGAGCTGCACAGCTTCGGAGAGCCATCGGCTGCTGTCGGGAAATGATTCGAAGGCACGTATGCAGGCAAGGTTCATCCACTCCATGTCGTCGAAGTAAGAATTCCACAAGTCTTGTCGCGTGGAGTCATAGGCTGTGTACATACCGGTCTTAATATCGTTGGCTATGATGCGGTAGCGATCGTCGGCCGTGCGCTGATAGGCGTCTATGTAGGCATCAATGGCATGAGCCATCCACCAGTAGTTGTAGCTTAAATCGTGTTTGGATTCGTCGGGGTGCCAAGAGTGGATTAGATATTTACCATCGGCATAAGGGCGGAGAAAGGCTGTATCGGTCAGCAGAAACAGACGGTCGGAAATATCGGCGAAGTCTATGCCGCCGTTCTGAGCCGAGAGTGAACGGACTGACGTGACAGAATCAATCTGACACCCATCGTCGTTGCACCGCAGGTCAAGCGTCACCCAATTCGCTCCATCGTCAGATGCAAGAAGCTCCCATGCGGCAGGACGCATCGATGCTTTAGCGGTAGGACTTGCGCTCAGAGAATAGGCCGAGATTGTTTGAGGCTTGTCAAACGAATATTGAATCCACACATCGTCAATGCTGTCGCCGTTTTTCACTTCCGCAAATTCCGTGGAGGCGTCGACTTTTGTTGCATTAGGTGAGGTCGTTAAGATGCCACCGGACAGTGGTGTAGCATCCGCGATTT
Organism: uncultured Bacteroides sp.; assembly: GCA_964449335.1. GTDB lineage: Bacteria > Bacteroidota > Bacteroidia > Bacteroidales > Muribaculaceae > Paramuribaculum. Next base: position 1,702 of record CAYUYQ010000150.1, read on the forward strand.
CCTTACGTTCAGCCGCAAGGGTCGTGCCGGACATGGTAATGGGCATGACATCGGCCGAGACAAGGGTAGCCGAGCATGAGATAATGACAGCAGAAATAATTCCGGTATTCATCTATAGACGAGTAAAAGTAAGAATCAAATGTTTGCAATATGCAGGATTCAAAGATATAAAAAAACAGCGTATAATTACAATATCTTTCGATATGTAATTGATACGCTGTTTAATCGTAGCGGTTTGTCAAGAGGGTTATTTGTCGGAAGCAGAAGGCTCGTAAGTGTAGTTTTGGAGGTTTCCGGCGAAATAGCTGTCGTAGGCGCTCATGTCGATGAGTCCGTGGCCGGAGAGGTTGAACAGAATGACTTTTTCTTCACCTGTCTCCTTGCATTTCTCGGCTTCACGAATGGCAGCTGCGATAGCATGGCACGATTCGGGCGCGGGAATTATACCTTCGGCCTGAGCGAAGAGTGTGCCGGCATCGAAAGCTTCAATCTGCTCTACGTCGACGGCTTCCATCATTTTATCTTTGAGAAGCTGCGAAACGATTACGCCTGCACCATGGTAGCGGAGACCGCCGGCATGGATGTTGGCGGGCGTGAATTTGTGACCGAGAGTGTACATGGGCAGAAGTGGTGTGTAGCCGGCTTCATCGCCGAAGTCGAATCGGAACTCGCCTTTGGTGAGTTTGGGGCAGGAGGCGGGTTCGGCAGCGATGAAGCGGGTCTTTTTGCCGTCGAGAATGTTGTGGCGGAGGAAGGGGAATGCGATTCCGCCAAAATTGGAGCCGCCGCCGAAGCAGGCAATGACGATATCAGGGTATTCACCGGCCATTTCCATCTGCTTCTCGGCTTCGAGACCGATTACGGTCTGATGGAGCGAAACATGGGAGAGGACAGAGCCGAGTGTGTATTTACAGTTGGGAGTAGTCGTAGCAAGCTCTACGGCCTCGGATATGGCTGTGCCGAGCGAGCCCTGATGGTTGGGATTCTCGGTGAGAATATCCTTACCTGCACGGGTGCTCATCGAGGGTGAGGGAGTGACCTGAGCTCCGAACGTCTGCATGATGCTGCGGCGATAGGGTTTCTGCTCGTAGGAAATCTTCACCTGATAGACGGCGGCATCGAGGCCGAACAACTTGGCGGCGTAAGCAAGTGAAGCGCCCCACTGACCGGCACCGGTTTCGGTGGTCACGTTGGTCACACCTTCTTTCTTGCAGTAGTAGGCCTGAGGAATGGCCGAGTTGAGTTTATGGGAGCCCATGGGGCTGACACTCTCATTCTTGAAATAGATGTGGGCGGGTGTGCCAAGGGCTTTTTCGAGACCGTAGGCACGCACGAGAGGCGTCGATCTGTAATATTTATACATATCGCGCACTTCCTCGGGAATATCAATCCATCGGTTGGTCTGATCGAATTCCTGATGGCAGAGTTCTTTGGCAAAGATTGGGTAGAGGTCTTCGGCTTTGAGTTCCTCGTTGGTTGCCGGGTTGCGTGGAAGCATCGGCTTGTTGGGCATATCTGCCTGAATGTTATACCATTGTGTAGGTATCTCCGACTCGGGGAGAATGAAGCGCTTGGTTTTGTTGCTCATGATACAGAGAATTAAAACTGACGTAAGAAAAATAATGAATATGGGTGGATAACCCGGCGAACCGGATTAGACCGTGACAAAAATATAAATAAAATTATTAATAAAAACTGTATTTATGCAATAATATGAAAGTTTATTTGAATTTTAACTTTCAATTTCTAATAAGTGGCAGTGTGATAGTAGATTATAATTTTGTAAATTTTTTCATTTTTTTGTTGTTTTGAGGATGACGACGGAATGTCTATATTTGCGGAATGAATAAAATTCCACAAAAAGAGATGAACGACAAGCCTGATAAAATCAGAACCAGATCGACATTGCGAGTCATCCTCACCATATGCGGGCTTTGCTCGATAGCGCTATTGCTGTGGCAGTGTTGGGTCATAATAAGAAATCCCTCCGACCCCGAAGGGTTGCGCGGATTGGTCGACCCATTGATAATGGTAGCGGCTTTCGCTTTTATATTCATAAAGATGAATGTGGAGAAAAAGAAGGAAAGAAACAACTAAACGGAAAAGTAGGAAAGTATGGTCTGTCTGGTGATACTGTTGTGTGCGCTGACGGCGGGATTCTTGCTTAGGAAAGTGAGAATGCCCAAGGAACCGACGTGGCTGCTGAGCGGAGTGGTAGCGTTGCTGCTGTTTTTCTTCGGAGTCTCGGTCGGTGGCGATAAGGCCGTGGAAGGGGAGATAGCAAGAATAGGCGGGGAGGCGCTGCTGCTGGGGGCAACCGGAGCGGTGGCGAGTGCCGCAGCCGTATGCGTGGTGTTCAGAGTTGTCAGACGCAACAAAAGAGAGAAATGAAAGGAAGTCTGTTGGCAATAGCGATGTTTGCACTCGGTATCATGGCAGCCCATTTAGGGTTTGTGACTGATTGGGTGATTAGTAATTCCCACTCGTTGGCGTCGTGGACGCTTTATGTGCTGATAGCTATGGTTGGATTTGAATTCGGTCACGACAATCTGATAGAAAATTTGCGCAAGATTGACATGCCGATGTTTATTGTTCCGGTCGTTTCGGTTATTGCCACGCTTATAGTCACGGTAGCCGTGGGAGCGATAATCGGGCGGTGGAGCGCGACGGACTATATGGCTGTGGGAAGCGGCATGGGGTACTACTCACTGTCATCGCTCCTGATTCTCGATATGCGCGCCGAAACACTGGGCGTAACGGTTGCCACGCAGCTTGCCATGCTTGCGTTTCTTACGAATATGAGCCGGGAACTGACAGCGCTGTTCGGCGCACCGCTCTTCGCACGCTGGTTCGGCCGACAGGCGCCCGTGGCGGCAGCCGGAGTTACATCGCTGGATGTCACGCTGCCGGTGATATTGCGTGTTTCGGGACAGGATATGATGCTTGTAGCCGTAATCAACGGTATAATTCTTGAACTGGCCGTACCGCTGATGGTGACATTGTTCTGCTCTCTATGATGCAGAATTATTCGTCGATGTGAAGAGCTTCCTTGAAGCGGCGAACGACCTCGGGATTGCCGGTGTATTTGCCTTTGTCTTCGCTGAGCTTGCACGTCTCGTTGTAGAAATCCCAGCTTTCGGTGATTTTAACGGCTACGAGTTTTATGACGATATTTCGGGGCTTAATGCCGGGAAAATCGTTGGTAAAGTGGGTGCCGATGCCAAACGACGGTTTGACGCATTTCGAGGCTACGGAGTTGATTTCAATTGCTTCGTCGGTGTTTAGGCCGTTGCTGAACACAACCTGTTTCGATGTCGGGTCGATGCCGAGGCTACGGTATTTTTCAACGATTTTATTGAGCTGCTCGTAATTATCTCCACTATCAACGCGCAATCCTTTGAACATATTGGCGTAGTCCTCCGAGAAATTGAGGCTGAATATGCGCCAGCCGT
>CAYUYQ010000151.1:0-5145 GCA_964449335.1 uncultured Bacteroides sp.
ATCCCTTTATCAGATCTAAGATGGAACAAATCCATTTGCGCCATCACTTCATCTACCTTCCTGATATATGTGCGCAGATTATCCTTTTCTTTGGGAAATATATTTGACAGGGACTCAACGAACGTGTCCTTGTTAAAGGATATGGAATGACGTTTCCTGTTGTTTCCTACAAATATTTCTATGTTATTCAATGAACTAAGGTTTTGAAAGTTAAGGAGCTCTGAGATACCAAGATAGTCAAAAATCCTCCGTATATTTCCTCCTTCGTTCATTCCTCCGAAAATATGCATTCCTGTATCGAAAATCGCATTATTACGCTGGTAACTCTGCAAGCAGCCGCCGACACGCGGATTCTTCTCCACAATAGTTACGTCAAGCCCTTCCTTTGCAAGAATAGCACCGCAAACAAGACCGCCGAGCCCGGCACCAATGATTATGACCTTTTGATTAGACATTCCTTTCAATCCTATTTCTCAAATTTTCATAAATAGTTTGGTATTCTCTACGCAGATTTTTAGCTTGTTCACGCAGAGTTGTCCCCAAATTACTCAAATCTTGTGATGTTATTCTGTTCCCGATTGTCAACCATATTGGCCACTTCTTTATAAGCCAACCTCGTTTAGGCATAACTTTTCCTGTTCCGTAGACGATGAAAGGCAAAATATCCAGGTTAAGACTCGTAGCGATATGGAAGACACCTTTATGGAATCGTTTAATTTCTCCGTCATCAGAGCGCGTACCTTCCGGGAAAACTGAGATTGAATATCCGTTGTCAACCATTTTTTGCAATTTAGGCAAGAGGGATTCCAACCCCATCGAAACCGGATAATACTCTGCGCATCGTACAATGGGACCAAAGAACGGATTTCTCCAAACCCAGTCATTTGTCAAGAATATAATCTTATGAGTCAGGCTAAGTTGAACCATGAGATCTAATTGACTCTGATGGTTACAAACAATGAGGGCCGGTTTCTTGAAGTCCTCACCCGGATTATTATCTACAGTTACTTTCGCACCGAACAATCCGAGCAATTCCACAACGGATTTACTGAATACTGTAACAACCTTATGTAACAATTGAGAAGATTTCCTGGTGAGTTTTGTATGACAGAATTTCCCAAATGCAATAGGCGTTATGGTCAGAGCTCCGATAATATAAACCAAATATGTGGTCATCGAAAACAATCCCGTTTTCAAACTGCGGTATAGGAAACATGGGATGCCATATACTATTGCTAAAATGCAAAGTACGGTATTGAGTATTGATATTCGAGTGAAATCCGGTCCCGGTCTGAAATGCGACACTCTTTCTTCCGGCCTCGGATAGAAAACATTAATTGGCTCCGACACGAGCTTCACTCCATGCCAGGAAGCAAAAACCAACAATTCCAATTCAGCCTCATATCGCGAAGTCAGAAATCTCAGCCCTTTTATCTTTTTTAGAGGATAGAGTCTATAACCAGTCTGTGTATCCGGTAACTTGTGGAGTGTCTGCACACAGAACCAGAAATTGCTAAAAGAGTTCGCAAATGAGCTGGCCTTTGATCGCCTTACTCCATCCAATTTCCGAGCCCCAACAATCAGACATCCGGGATTCTTTAGGTTAGCCTCCAAGAATAGGGGAATATCTTCGGGATAGTGCTGTCCGTCGGCATCAAGAGTAATGGCGTAGGCAAAACCTAAATCCAATGCATTACGGAACCCTTTTCTTAGTGCGGCTCCTTTACCCTCATTTTTCGGAGAATTGATAAGGGTTATACCTGAAATGGATTCCAGTTGTTCTTTTGTTGAGTCAGTAGAGCCATCATTCACCACAATCACGTCATCACAATGGAGAAGCGTGCGCTTCACCACATCCGCAATCGTACCGGCATTATTATATACCGGTATGACCACGCAGATACCTCTGTCATGCAATGACTGTCTGTAATGAGAGTTTAGCATATATGTTCTGTTCGTCAGCGATTACGGCTTGTGCCTTATACTGATTGCCGTCCAGTCTGATTTTACTTAATATTACCTTAATTGATTTATTCTCGGGAGATAGTACCGATACGAACTTTGCATTCCGAACTCCTTGAATAGCTAAAGCTTTGTTAAGGCAATCTTCCAATAGCTCCTTAACTATCTGAATCTGGCAAACGCCCGGAGTAATAGGCATTTCAGGGAAATGAGCCGCGTAGATTGCACATGACGGTATGAGAGAGATTGTATATGTCGTTACCTCTCCATCGGTCTCCTTGTTAATGATATTGTATAAGTTCTTATTCAGCCTCATTTGCCAATTGGAATGAATATTTAATTTTACGTTTGCTATTAAAGTATTCTTTGGAGCCCCCACGAATTGCCCTTAAGACATTCTTAAAATCATTTCTTAGGGTTCGTTTGATATACCATTTGTTCATCTTATCCGTTATGCTGTGGATTTTTACGTTGTTCTTTTTTTCATCATAGCTAAAATCCAATAAGGAAATACCAAACTCATTGATTACACTAACATTTACACGGTCTTCGGATGGTTTGTGCATTATCATGAGACCGCTTAGATAGGCTTTGGGCATTTCTATAACAATCTCATATCTGACCCGCTGATCTATAGAATCAGGATACACAACAGGAATCTGCTTTTGAGAGAAAGAGACTCCGGGCCAACTCAAAAGAACGAGTAGCAGACTAACTAATCTTAAACAAAGAGGCATTGACAGTAGTGTTCTTCTTAATGTTTTGCAACTCAATCAAAGTGGAATCGCCATTCTTTTCGTGCATCTCGACCTGAGTAACTAATTTCAGCTTGGTATCGTAATGCAGAAGGATTGAGGTGAACATTTGTTTCATTTCTTTTTTCTGCGGTATAAGTGTAACGATATAGGATTGTCCGCTTTGAGCAACAGAAGCTTTAAAGTCTGTTTTATCGGTCAGAACATTCCCGAGTACACTATTCATCATAATTCTTGCAATTTCTTTGAACATCTTATTTTTATTCACATCAATCACATCACTATGATTACCTTTCTTTACCGTCACCTTATTGTTGTTCAGAATGAATGTGTAGGTGTACGGAGAGTCATATTGCCATCGAAGCATATTGGGTTGCTGACACCACATTTTACCCTTGGAGATCATTTTGTCACCAAGTAGTTTCAGCGATTTTGTTTGTACAAAATCGCACTGCATAGTCTTTATAGATGAGGCTGCCGCACTTATTTCATTGAGAACCGCGGTCTGGTCCGGCTTCTGTGCAAAGGCCGCCCAGAACGTAAAGCACATTGTTAATAATAGGAATATTTTACGCATAACTTCTATGGTTTAGAAATGATTAAGCAGCCAATCATTATCAACGCGACACCAATCCATTTATTGAGATTGACATCTTCATGAAAAATCCAAGCTGCTGCTAAAAGTCCAAAAACATAGCTCAAACTCACTAAAGGATAAGCCATGCTGAGGGGATATTTTTTTATAATATACATCCATAACAAGCTGGCACCTCCAAAACAAATCCCGGATAGAGCAAATTGCCAATTTAACAAAGCCGAACGCCAAAAGTTCCAGTTCCATCCGAATGGTTCCATTCTCGTCAACCCAATTTTCAGAAAGACTTGACCGAGAGCAAGAACACCACTCTGAATTAATGCGAGCAGGAATAAACCATAGGTCGATAGATTTAAGAATACCGAATCAGGCATGTGGGGCCTCCTTTCTTGCATCTGACTTTGATACGATTACGCTTCTTGAAATCAATTCCTTAGGATAGCCCAATCCTGCAAGTTCAAAAATTGTACGGAATTTTTCAGGACAAAAATCATGCAGCCCGACAAGAACATTTTGGGCTTTCCCCTCTGCAATCAATTGCTTAGCATCTGCAAGAGCTAAATCCCATGAATCCTCGCCTTGTGAATAAGTGATATTATATCCATGACATTTAAGTCTCGCTGCAAGAGTACCGGCTATTGTATTATGGGTACTTTGCATAAAAAGAGTCGGACTAAGTCCTTCTTCTCCCTGGGCCTCTATATGATTTAAAATTTTTTCACCTTGATCAAGCATGCCGTATGCCGTACCGATTATAATCGCATCCGGTTTTTGAATCCCGGCTGATTCCAACGCCTGCATGGAAGTCAGGATTGCTGCTTTCATAATTTTACTCATTCGGCGAGCTTCCATCGGGGAAACATATTTTTTGACATCCGATAACTTTTCGTCATTGGTAATTTCCTGTACGGGAGAGACTATAATGCCCTCGCAATCTTCCATTTCATTCAGTGGCACCGGTACCGCTGAAAGAATCAGAGTTGAGTCGTTGCCCCCAAATCCGAAAGAATTACATAAAACATTTCGTAACTTGACATTTTGCTTCCCTGCGGAAGGCACGATGCATTCGGCCGCCTGATTTTTCCATCGTAGATTTGCAGGGATAAAACTATTACGTATGGCCAACAAACTGATGACCGTTTCTATGCTGCCTGAGGCTGAAGTCGTATGCCCGGTAAAAGACTTCGTGCTCGAAACCGGAGGATGAGAAGTGCCAAATAATCTGCGGATGGCCTGGGATTCACTTCTGTCGTTATCTGGAGTCCCTGTGCCGTGAGCATTTATGTAATCTATCTGAGCAGGCGCAATGCCACACATAGAAAGTGCGTCTGACATCGCAAGATATGCACCTTCACCGTTTTCGGATGTTGCGGTCAAATGGAAGGCATCGCATCTATTTCCGTATCCGGCAATATATCCTAAAGGCTTGTTTAAGTCTTTGACAGATAAGTCTGCTGTTCGCTCCAATACTACATAGGCAGCTCCTTCGCCAAGGTTAAGACCTTGACGATTACTGTCAAATGGCCGACAGTCATTCCGGTCTAATATCATCAAACTGTTAAATCCATTGAGATGGAATCTGGTGAGAGCTTCACTACCTCCCGCTAACACAATATCGACTTTATCTGCCAACAAAAGACGCGTGCCGAGAATTATAGCATTCAAAGCAGAAGAACATGCTGTAGAAATCGAAATCAATTTTGCGTCTATCCCACACAATTGAGCTATTTCTTTGGTATTGCTTCCACAATCATGTTGCACCACATATTGTGCCTCTCCTTTCTCTGAAAGCATTTTTGAATAATGCCTTTCGGTGACATCCATTCCCCCAAC
>CAYUYQ010000152.1:0-5089 GCA_964449335.1 uncultured Bacteroides sp.
CCGCCATCGTCGTGGTAGGCAATGAAAACGGCATCGTCGGCTGGGGCCTCGGCAAAGCCAACGAAGTCACCGCCGCTATCGCCAAGGGCGTTGAAGCAGCTAAAAAGAATCTTATCCGCGTGCCCGTTCACAAAGGCACCATTCCTCACGAGCAGGCAGCCAAGTTCGGCGGCTCGCGCATCATCCTCAAGCCGGCCAGCACCGGTACGGGTGTGAAAGCCGGTGGCGCTATGCGTGCCGTGCTCGAGAGCGTGGGTGTGACCGACGTTCTTGCCAAGAGCAAGGGCTCGTCGAACCCCCACAACCTGGTAAAGGCCACTATCGCAGCTCTCGGCGAGATGCGCTCGCCCGCTCAGGTTGCCCAGAACCGCGGCATCTCGGTAGAAAAAGTGTTTAACGGCTAATCAATCACCACAGAAATGGCACAGATTAAAATCAAGCAAATCAAAAGCCGTATCAACGCTCCCGCAGTGCAGAAACGCACTCTCGACGCTCTCGGCCTGAAAAAAATGAACCACACCGTGGTGAAAGAAGACACCCCCTCGATTATGGGTATGGTTCAGCGAGTTCATCATCTTGTTGAAGTGACCAAAGCTTAAATCCCAAGACTACAATGGAACTGAATACAATCAAACCCGCAGTGGGTTCAGTAACTAAGAAGACACGTATCGGCCGCGGCCCGGGTTCGGGCAAGGGCGGCACTTCAACCCGCGGTCACAAAGGCGCAAAATCGCGTTCGGGCTACAAACACAAAGTAGGCTTCGAAGGCGGTCAGATGCCTCTCCAGCGTCGTCTGCCTAAATACGGCTTCAAGAATATCAACCGCGTAGAGTACAAGGCTATCAATCTCGACGTCCTCGAGGCACTCGCTGCCGCCAAGGAACTCCAGAAGATTGGTCTTGAGGAACTGCGCGCAGCAGGCTTCATCAACCGCAAGCAGCTCGTGAAAATCCTCGGCAACGGCAGTGTGACCCGCGCCCTCACTGTCGAGGCCAACGCTTTCTCGAAAACTGCTGAAAAAGCGATTACCGAAGCCGGCGGCACAGTAACCAAACTCTAATAATAACCGGACTGATGAGATTTTTTCAAACATTACGCAATATCTGGACCATCGAGGAACTGCGCAAGCGCATCCTGGTGACCCTGCTGCTGGTGCTGGTGTACCGCCTGGGTTGCTACATTGTGCTGCCCGGTATCAGCCCCGCTGATCTGATTGCGCTGTCGAACTTCACCAACAAGAGCGGCCTCATGCAGCTTCTTGACATGTTCTCCGGCGGTGCATTCTCGCAGGCCTCGATTTTCGCCCTCGGTATCATGCCTTACATTACTGCATCGATTGTGATACAGCTGATGGGCATGGTTCTCCCGGTGTTCAAGAAACTTCAGGAGGAAGGCGAAAGCGGACACCAGAAACTCACCCAGTACACTCGTTATCTCACCGTTGTCATCCTGATTCTGCAGGGACCTGCTTATCTGATTAATCTTCAGATGCAGGTTAAGGCTGCCGGATCAGAGGCAACCATGGGCTTCTGGACCATTGCCTATCTCACGGTGATTCTGGCTGCCGGCTCTATGTTCATCATGTGGCTCGGCGAGCGTATCACTGACCGTGGTATCGGCAACGGTATCTCATTCATAATCCTCGTGGGTATTATCGCCCGCCTTCCGGGAGCTATGTTCTACGAGTTCACAAGCCGTCTGCCGGGAGCCACCGGCTCGCAGGGTGGTCTTGTGATGTTCGTGGTTGAGATAATACTGCTCTTCGCGGTAACTGTAGGCGCCGTGCTGCTTGTGCAAGGTACACGTAAAGTGCCCGTGCAGTATGCCAAGCATGTCGTAGGTCGCCGTCAGTACGGAGGTCAGCGTTCCAACATCCCCTTGAAGGTCAATGCCGCCGGTGTGATGCCTATCATCTTTGCCCAGGCAATCATGTTTATCCCCATCACTATCGCCGGATATGGCGGCAACGAAAGCACTTCGGCTTTCTACCGCGCATTCTCTGACATCAACGGATTCTGGTATAATGCTGTTTACTTCATCCTGATTGTCGCATTCACCTACTTCTATACCGCCGTTACGGTCAATCCCGGCCGTATTGCAACCCAGCTTAAGAAAGACAATGCCTTCATTCCCGGCATCAAGCCCGGCAAGAACACAATCGACTATCTTGACTCGGTTATGTCGCGCATCACTCTCCCCGGATCGATATTCCTCGGAATTGTTGCCATTCTTCCGGCGTTTGCCCGCTTCTTCGGCGTCAGCCAGAATTTCGCTCAGTTCTTCGGTGGAACTTCGCTGCTGATTCTCGTGGGTGTGGTGCTTGATACGCTGACTCAGATTGAGTCGCATCTCGATATGCACCATTACGATGGCCTGATGAAAGGCGGCAAGATTAAAGGCCGCACTACCGGCAGTGTCTATTGAAAAGCTATATAACGACAATAAAGTATCTCTGCCCATACATTTTTCTAAATGATCTATCTTAAGACACCTGAAGAAATCGGGAAAATAAGAGAGGCAGCTGCATTGGCGAGCCGCACACTTGGCCAGATGGCCAAGTGGGTGGTTCCCGGTGTGACTACCAACAAGCTCGAGTCCATTGCCCGCGAGTATATCGCCGACAACGGAGGTCGCCCGACGTGTCTGGGCTACGAAGGTTTCCCCGCAGCCGTATGCTACGAGGTGAATGAAATCGTGGTTCACGGTTTTCCGTCGAACTACACCCTACGTGAGGGTGACATCATCGGCACCGATATCGTTGTGGAGCTTGACGGCTGGAATGCCGATATGTGCTACACGTTTCCCGTCGGAGAAATAGCCGATGACGTCTATAAGCTCTGCCGCGTCACCAAGGAAGCCCTTTACAAGGGCATCGAGGCGTGCCGCGAAGGCAACCGCATCGGTGATATCGCGAATGCTATCCAGACCTATTGCGAGCATGAGCGCTACGGCGTCGTTCGCGAGATGTGCGGTCACGGCATAGGCAAGTCGATGCACGAGTCTCCCGAAGTGCCTAACTTCGGCCGCCGCGGCACCGGCCCCGTGATTCGCAACGGTATGGTGATAGCCATCGAGCCTATGATAAACATGGGAAGCCGCAACATAGTGATAGAGTCGGACGGCTGGACGTGCCGCACGCGCGACCGCAAACCTTCGGCACACTATGAACACACCGTTGCCGTGGTCGACGGACGAGCTGAGATTCTCACCACATACGAATACATTTTTCAGGAACTTAAAGACAGATTTATCTAATAGGACCAATATATGGCAAAACAAGCAGCGATTGAAATAGACGGCGTGATTGTAGAGTCGTTATCCAACGCGATGTTCCGTGTCGAACTTGAGAACGGTCATGAAATCACGGCCCATATCTCGGGCAAGATGAGAATGCACTACATCAAGATTCTTCCCGGCGACAAAGTGAGAGTAGAAATGTCGCCCTACGATCTCTCCAAAGGACGAATCGCTTTCAGGTATAAATAAGAAAATTCAAAAAAACGAAATAAAATGAAAGTAAGAGCTTCAGTAAAAAAGCGCACCCCCGACAGCAAGATTGTGCGTCGTAAAGGCCGCCTGTATGTAATCAACAAGAAAAATCCTAAGTATAAACAGCGTCAAGGATAAATTTTTTTATTAATTTTGCGAAAAATTTAATTCGATATATGGCAGTACGCATAGTGGGAGTCGATCTCCCTCAGAACAAAAGAGGTGAAATATCCTTGACTTACATCTTCGGTATCGGCCGAAGCGCTGCAAAGGCCATCCTTGAGAAGGCTGGTGTGAATCCCGACATTAAGGTTCAGGACTGGACTGACGACCAGGCCGCTAAGGTGCGTGAGGTAATCCAGAGCGATTACAAGGTTGAAGGCGATCTCCGCAGCGAGATTCAGCTCAACATCAAGCGCCTGATGGATATCGGCTGCTATCGTGGCATCCGTCACCGCAACGGTCTGCCCGTGCGCGGTCAGAGCACAAAGAACAATGCCCGCACCCGCAAAGGTCGCAAGAAAACAGTCGCTAACAAGAAGAAAGCTACAAAATAATAATTTAGTATGGCAAAAAAGACAGTCGCAGCAAAGAAGAGAAACGTCAAAGTTGATGCCGCCGGCCAGCTTCATGTTCACTCGTCTTTCAACAACATCATCGTGTGCCTGGCCAACTCTGAAGGACAAGTTATCTCCTGGTCGAGCGCAGGCAAAATGGGCTTCCGTGGCTCCAAGAAAAACACTCCTTATGCTGCCCAGATGGCCGCTCAGGATTGTGCCAAAGTTGCCTATGACCTGGGCCTCCGCAAGGTGAAAGCTTATGTCAAAGGTCCCGGCAATGGCCGCGAGTCAGCTATCCGCACCATCCATGGCGCCGGTATCGAAGTGACCGAGATTATCGACGTTACTCCGCTGCCCCACAACGGTTGCCGTCCTCCCAAACGTCGCCGCGTCTGATTCATATCAGAAAGTCAGCTCCAAAGGGCCGCGATGCCCTGCGGATGCCATACCCCATGTTTCCCGCCACCTTCTCTGATGGATTGCGCCGGGAAATTTGCGGCGTTTAACCGGACAAAACAAAAGCAGGTCCCCGAGCCATCGGGACGCCGAGAAGCGGCAATGTGAAATAGACCATACTTTTCTTCACCTCTCTATGGTCGCGGCTGCACTAACCCGCTTTCTCCCACCCGGTCTCCGGACTTCAACAAAACAAACAAAACAAGCAACAAACAAAAATGGCAAGATATACAGGCCCTAAAACCAAAATCGCCCGTAAATTCGGCGAACCCATTTTCGGCGAGGATAAAGTGCTCGCCAAGAGAAATTATCCTCCCGGCCAGCACGGCCAGAACAAACGTCGCAAGACGTCGGAATACGGCGTTCAGCTGCGTGAGAAGCAGAAAGCCAAATATACCTACGGTGTGCTCGAGAAGCAGTTCCGCAACCTTTTCGACAAGGCTGCCAGCTCCAAGGGTATTACCGGTGAGATTCTTCTGCAGCTTCTCGAGAGCCGTCTCGACAACGTCGTTTACCGCCTCGGCATCGCTCCCACCCGCGCCGCTGCCCGTCAGCTCGTGCTCCATCGCCACATCACCGTCAAC